>DHDF01000117.1:924-1670 GCA_002399225.1 bacterium UBA4883 | reverse complement strand
ACCAGCATCCCGCCGGGGCAGTTCATCGGCTTAATACAATAATCTTCCCCGTCGATCTTCGTCGTGTACATGTTGTCCTTATAATGATCCCAGTGCCCGGAACGCAGCCAAAGCGCCTTGTTCAGAATGATCGGGGTGCGGATCTCCTCATAGCCGTGCTTCACATGCTCTTCGCGCCAGTAATTTTCAAGCACGTTGCGCAGGACCATGCCTTTCGGCAGGAAGAACGGAAAGCCCGGGCCTTCTTCATAGATGTCGAACAGGTCGAGTTCGCGGCCGAGTTTGCGGTGATCGCGCTTCTTCGCCTCTTCCATCATGACCAGGTAGTCGTGAAGCTGCGAAGCCTTCGGGAAAGAAATTCCATACACTCTTTGCAGCATTTTGTTATTCTTGTCCCCGCGCCAATAAGCGCCCGTGCAATTGGTCAGCTTAACCGCCTTGACCTGGCCGGTTGTCATCAGATGCGGGCCGGCGCAGAGATCGACATAATCACCCTGCCGGTAAAAGCTGATTTTCTCTCCTTTGCCGGAATGTTCCCGAATCAGCTCGACCTTATAGGGCTGTCCTTCTTTTTCCATCTCCGCAATTGCTTCTTCCGGGCTCAGTTCAAACCGCTCCAGCGGAAGATCCTGCTTGATGATTTTCTGCATTTCAGCCTCAATGGCGGAAAGATCTTCCGGCGTCAGCGTACGGGAAAGATCGAAGTCATAGTAGAAGCCGTTCTCAATCGCCGGGCCGATGGCGAA
>DHDF01000117.1:391-730 GCA_002399225.1 bacterium UBA4883 | reverse complement strand
ACCGCCTGCGCCATGATGTGGGAAGTGGTGTGCCAGTAAACCTGTTTGCCCTCCGCATCGTCAAAGGTCAGGATCTCCAAATTGCAGTCCTTCTGCAACGGCGTGCGCAGATCCGCTACCTTTCCGTCGATCTTTCCGGCACATGCAGCCTTGGAAAGTCCTGCGCCGATTGATTTTGCCACTTCTGCGACCGTTGTCCCATTTTCATAGTCCCGGATTCCATCTTTTAAATGAATATGAATCATGTCATTCACTCCTTAAATTGAAAATAAAAAAGCCACACCCCAAAACATGGGGCGTGGCTTTTCAGCTCGCGGTTCCACCCAATTGCGGCAAAAG
>DHDF01000117.1:0-242 GCA_002399225.1 bacterium UBA4883 | reverse complement strand
GTTCCACCCAATTGCGGCAAAAGTAATACTTTTACCCTCATTGTAGCCCGATAACGGCGGCTGCCGGCGCACCTTTCGCATTTCTGCCTCGGCACACACTCAGAGGCGGTAGCATCTGCCACTCCGCTGCACGCGCTTTCAGCTTAATAACGCATGTTCTCTGAAACGGAACCCTGGCATAGTTTCCTCATCAACGCTTTGCAATACTTTTTACATTTTGAAAGAATCACTTTACGGCCCGT
>DHDF01000109.1:17811-22273 GCA_002399225.1 bacterium UBA4883 | reverse complement strand
CTGTTCTGCTTTGCTTTCTTCTCTGCGGAAGGACCGGACACCGGCGCATTGCCATTGTTCGCCGCCGGGGAATTTGTCTTGGGATTTCGACCGCTTGAATATTCGGAAATGACGCCGCTGTTGCTGCCGCGCACTTGTACTGTGTTCGATTTAACGCCGGAGTTTGAGGAGGATTTGACAGTCTGGGCATTGCTGCTATATTCTTCCATCACGTTATTGTTTCCAGAGACTAACATGATCTTTCTCCTTTCGTGAGACTGGATGTTTCTCATCCCATATTATGCAAAAGAGAAAAGACGGTGAAAAAAACGCCGCCCGGGCACAAAAGCCCGAAACGGCGTTTTTTCTGTAATATAAAATTGAAATTTTACTTTGATTTTTCCGGCGTTTTTTCCGCTTCATCGGGGTTCGTCTGCCCGTTGATTGCGTTTTCCAGCGTATGCCATCCCAGTACGGCGCATTTAACACGCGCCGGCATATGGGAGATATCTTTGAGGGCAATGGCTTCGTCGAGATCCTCCAGCTGCGATTCGTCCGTCACCTCATTCTTGATCATAGCAAAGAAGAGGTTTGCCAGCCGGAGCGCCTCCTTCTTGGTTTTGCCCTTAATCAAATCGATCATGATGGAAGCCGACGCCTGAGAAATCGCGCACCCGACTCCGGTAAACGCGGCGTCCTCAATGACTCCGTCCTTTTCGCGCAGCTCCAGCTCAATTTCGTCCCCGCAGCTTGGGTTGACCCCCTTGAGCACCGCGGTCGGATGGTCGATGTGGTGCTTGTTGCGGTTCGAGTTATTGTGCTCTGTCAAGATCTGCGTGTAAATCTGCTCAAGCCCCAAGGCCCAGCCACCCCCTGACTTTTTTCAGGCTTTCGAGGAAAATGTCAATATCCTCTTTCGTATTGTAGAAATACAGGCTTGCGCGGCAGGTCGCGTTCACGCCCAGGTACTTCATCAGCGGCTGCGCGCAGTGATGCCCGGCGCGGATTGCGACACCGTCGGAATCCAGAATGGAAGCGACGTCGTGCGGATGAACTCCGTCCACATTGAACGAGACCACGCCGCAGCGCTGTTCGCCCGCCTTTGTGTCGCCGTACACCGTGATATGAGGGAGCTTTGACAGCCCGTCGAGCGTATAGGCCAGCAATTCTTCCTCGGTTTTCATAATGGTGTCATAGCCGACCTTTTGAATATAATCAATCGCGGCGGCCAGACCCACCGCTCCGCCGACATTCTGGGTCCCGGCCTCAAATTTCTGCGGCAGCGGCGCAAACGTCGCGTCCTGTTCGCTCACATACTCGATCATTTCGCCGCCGGTCAGAAACGGCGGCATCTTGTTCAACAGATCTTCCTTGCCGTACAGCACGCCGATCCCCATCGGGGCCAGCATCTTGTGCCCGGAAAACGCGGCGAAATCCACATCGAGCTTTTTCACGTCGACCGGGTAGTGCGGGATGCTCTGCGCGCAGTCGAGAACAACCACGGCACCGGCTGCATGCGCCCGGCGGACGATCTCCTCCACCGGATAGACCGTGCCGAGGACATTCGAGACCTGGGCAACCGCCACCAGCGCGGTTTTCGGGCCGATTTTATCCAGCTCTTTTTGGGGCAGGCGGCCGTTTTTGTCCGGATACAGGTAAACGAGTTTCGCGCCCTTTGCCTTCGCCACCATCTGCCACGGCAACAGATTGCTGTGATGCTCGGAAACCGGCAGCGCGATCTCGTCGCCCTCCCCGATAAAATGCATCCCGTAGCTGTACGCCACCAGATTCAGAGATTCCGAAGCGTTGCGGGTAAACAGGACTTCCGAATCCTTTTCGGCGTTGATGAATTTGCGGACCGCTGAGCGCGCGTCTTCATACATCTGCGTTGCGCGGATGCTCAGCCCGTATAAGCCGCGGTGCGGGTTCGCGTTGGAGCTGCGGTAGTAATCGTCCACGGCCCGGAGAACGGAATCCGGCTTCTGCGTTGTCGCGGCATTGTCCAGATAAACGAGGCGCTTGCCGTCCCGTTTGGTATTTAAGATCGGAAAATCTTTAAGATACGGATTCAATGGTCTCCAGCCTCTCTTTCACATACTTGAAAACCGCCTCCCGCAGAGCCGGAATCGGAATCCGGTCGGTGACGGGGCGGAACTGCGCCTCAATTAACAGTTTTCTTGCATCCATCTCACTCAGCCCGCGGGACATGAGGTAGAACAGGCGGTCCGCGTCGATTTTGCCGGCGGAAGCCGCGTGCTGCCCTTCCACATCCTCTTCCGTACACAGGATCAGCGGCGCGGAACGGTTGACCACCTTCGGGCTGAACAGCAGCGTATATTCGCTTTCGTGCCCGACTGCGCGCTTTGCGCCGCGCAGGAAGTTGATGGTTCCGCGGAAAGTCTTGCGGCTCTCATCCATCAGCGCGCCGCTCGCATGAATTTCACTGCGCGAAGCGCCGCCCAGCTGTTCCGCCACATAATTGATGTCGATCGAGCGGCTGCGGTCGCCGAAATAAATGGTATCCAGATTTAAACGGCTCTTTCTGCCCCGCAGGCAGGCTTTCAGCCCGGCGGCCGTACTCTTGGCCCCAAGCTCCGCCTGAGTCACCTTGACTTCGCCGTTTTCCGCGCACTGCGCGCCGACATCGTCATAATGCAGGCACTTGTCCCCAAGCATCTGCACCTGGACCAGCCGGATCACCGCGTTTTTACCGGCATAGAGCCGGGTCAGACCGCCGTGAAACCCGTGAAAATCCGTGGGAGACGTGTAGCTCATCACGACGGTCACTTCGCTGCCGTCCCCGGCGACGACGGTGTTCACGTCCAGCACCGAAGGGTTGGTTTCATCCACCCGGTAAGAGAGGAAGACCGGCCTTTCCGCTTTTACGCCGTCCGGCACGCGGACCGTGACGCCGCAGGTGCGGTTATCCTCCGAAAAGTCCCTGACCTCGTCCCCCATGCCGGTCGAAAGTTCCGGCGCGGGAAACGACCGTTTGGAAACTTCGGCCCCCTCGGGCAGATCCCCGGAAAGATATTCCCCGCGGTAAGGGCGGAGTTCCGGGATTTCCTCCGTCAGTTTTGTATCGTTGATGCCCAGCCGGAACCAGGTAGGGGCCGGCAGGGTATTGACCTGTGCAAGTTCAAGATTCATGATAATATTCCTCTTTCCCCGGGCTTCAGCCGGTGGCGCCCTCCATTTCCAGCTTGATCAGGTTGTTCATCTCCACGGCGTATTCCACCGGAAGCTCCTTTGCGATCGGCTCCGCAAAGCCGGTCACGATCATGGCTCTGGCGTCCTCTTCAGAGATGCCCCGGCTCATCAGGTAAAAGATCGCGTCGTCGCTGATGCGGCCGATTTTGGCCTCGTGTCCCACGTCGACGTCGTCGTTCCGGATATCCATCACCGGGATCGTGTCGGAGCGCGAGCGGTCGTCCAGCATCAAAGATTCGCAGGAAACGGAGGATTTGCTGCCGCGCGCCTGCGGCAGAATGCTGACAGAGCTGCGGTAGGTGCACTCTCCGCCGTCTTTCGAAATCGACTTGGTGCTGATGCTGGAGTAGGTATGCGGCGCCGCGTGCACCACTTTTGCGCCGGTGTCGAGCGACTGGCCGTGCCCGGCGAACGTGATGCCTGTGAACTCCATGCGGGAACCTTCGCCCTTCAGAATCGTCATCGGGTAAAGGTAGGAAACATGGGAACCGAACGAACCGGAAACCCACTCCATGGTGCCGCCTTCTTCGATCAGCGCGCGCTTGGTGTTTAGGTTGTACATGTTTTTCGACCAGTTTTCAATCGTCGAGTAGCGCAGGCGCGCATTTTTGCCGACAAACAGTTCCACACAGCCGGCATGCAAATTTGCGACATTGTATTTTGGTGCGGAGCAGCCTTCGATAAAGTGGAGGCTCGCCCCGTCGCTGACGATAATCAGCGTATGCTCGAACTGGCCGGCCCCCGGCGCGTTCAGCCGAAAGTAGGATTGCAGCGGAATTTCCACCTGAACCCCCGGCGGGACAAAGACGAACGATCCGCCGGACCAGACGGCGCCGTGCAGCGCGGCGAACTTGTGATCCTCCGGAGGGACCAGCTTCATGAAATGCTCCCGGACCATCGGACCGTATTTCGGGTCGCGCACGGCGCTTTCCATGTCGGTGTAAACAACACCCTGGCGGCGAACTTCCTCGCGCACATTGTGGTAGACGACTTCCGAATCGTACTGCGCGCCGACGCCAGCGAGCGATTTGCGCTCCGCCTCCGGGATGCCGAGACGTTCAAATGTGTTTTTGATGTCGTCCGGCACTTCGGACCATTTTCCCTTCATATCGGTGTTCGGGCGGATATAGGTAACGATCTTTTCCATGTTCAGCCCGTCCAGCGGCGGACCCCAGCCCGGCAGGCGCAGGCGGTTGTAAACTTCCAGCGAATTTAAGCGGAACTGGCGCATCCACTCCGGATCGTGTTTTGCAGCGGAGATCTCGTTGACGAT
>DHDF01000109.1:2492-17621 GCA_002399225.1 bacterium UBA4883 | reverse complement strand
CGGTCAATGTCCTTGACTTGAGTTTTCTTTTTACGCAAAGCGTTCAACTTCTTTTCCTCCGCATTCTTTAGACGGCAGGGGCGTCGAGCCCCTGAAAGCCGGAAGCGTTGATCCGGTCGATCAGCGACCGGTCGCCCGTCCGCACAATTTTGCCGTCCATCAAAATATGCACGGTGTCCACCGGCAAATACTCGAGGATCTTCGTGTTATGCGTGATGATCAGCAGGGAGTTTTCACTCGTTTTGAACTTTTCCACGCCCTGCGATACAATCTTAACCGCATCCACATCAAGGCCGGAGTCCGTCTCATCCAAAATGGCAAGCTTGGGCCTGAGCATCAGCATCTGCAAAATTTCGGATTTCTTCTTTTCGCCGCCGGAAAAGCCCACGTTCAGGTAGCGGGAGGCGTATTCCGAATCCATATGGAGCTCCTGCATTTTTTCCGCCAGTTCTCTCTTGTAGGCAAACAGCTTGACCGGCTTGCCCGTCAAGGCGACGCGCGACGTGCGCATGAAGTTTTCCAGCGAAATGCCCGGGACCTCTTCCGGGTTCTGAAACGAAAGAAACAAACCGGCTTTCGCGCGCTCATTCGCCGGCGCGCCGGTGATGTCTTTCCCGTCAAACAGGATCGTGCCGCCGTCCACATGGTACTGCGGGTGCCCCATCACGGTATTGACCAGCGTGGATTTTCCCGCGCCGTTCGGCCCCATCAGAACATGGACTTCTCCTTTGCCGACGGCAAGGTTCAGGCCGTGAAGAATTTGATTTCCCTCCACGCTGACCGAAAGATCCTTAATCTCCAATAGTTGCACTGATTTTTCCACCTCTCGAATTTGTACGACAAATGGGCATTTGCCCTTAATGTATACTAATTTTATCTATATTTGTATTATAGACGAAAACACTCCGCTTTTCAAGACATAGACTAAAATTTTCATCGCAAATCCGACGGTTTACAGCCTAGGCTCGACGCAATTCTGGAAAGGGTTTCCTCATCCGGTTCCCGTTCCAGGTTTTCCCACTCATAGAGGAGTTTCGGCTCCACATGAAGGCGCAAGGCAAGATCCGAAAGAGTCATGCCCAGCATCTGGCGGTAAGAAGCGATTTTTTTGACCGGCTCTAACAGATAGGCTTTCCTCTGCCGGCTGTCAATCAGCAACGGCCGCTCATTGTGGAACATCAAGCTGCACGGTTCGCCTCCGTCGGTGATCACCACCGGCTTTCCGTCTTCCATGGTACCGGTGCGGTAGGGTTCCGGCAGCACATAATCCCGGCCACCGTCGTCCGAACCCCGCAGACCCGGCTGATTCCGCCAGGGCAACAGAGAGCAGCTTTCCCCTTCCTGTCCCGGTTCCGGCGCGGTAAAGCAGTGAATTTCATAAATGGTGACAATTTCGCTCATGGCACAGCGCCTCCTCATTTGAATTTTTTAGCGATGGTTCCGCGGGAAAGTTTTTTCCCCCGCGGCTTTGCTTTTGAAAAACAGCACGCTTGCACCCATTTCTAAAACCGCAAAAAGAGGGAAGAAGCCGCCGGCTTTTCCCCTCTTTGTTTTTCCCGTCTTTCAGGTCGGGCGGGCTCGTTTTTTCCCACACTTTGCCGGGCCCTGAATTTCGGGCACGGGCTTTGCATTCTTCGGCGCATGGGCCTTTTTGCTGCTCTGCGTGGGCTCCCCGGAATTGGGGCGCCGCATGCCCGCTTTCGCCACCGGCAGCACCCCCTTTTAAACGTCGTTACCTTTCACGGACTGCTTTTTGGCGTTCCGGGTTTGATTTTGGTTTTCTCTTGTGACGGGCGTCTGCCCGTTTGCCTTTTGAAGCCGGCGTCTTTTGCTGTCCGGCTGGCTGTCTTTCGGCACTGAAACCACCCCTCGGGTTATTCTGGCTGTTTCCCGGGACTTTATGCGCGGGCTCCGAAGCGGCGCGCCCAAGCTCAGCCACCATCCCGTCCAGGAAGCGCTGGGCCACCTGCCGGTTCTTTTCCGTCGCGCAGAGGCTGCTGCAGAGCGTGCAGCAGCCGCCGAATGTGGAAATTGAGACCTGAAAACTCGGCGGATGCTTAACCGCCGTCGCCAGATAGGCGTCCACAACCTTCCCGCAGCCAAAGTCCAGCCGCTTCCAATCCAAAACGCCGAGGTTGGTGAAAGAAATCACCGGGATGGCGAACTTGCGGTCAAACATTTTCCGCGCTGCCGAATAGGGAAGCACAGAGAACAGCAGATCCAAAAGCATGGGGCCCTTCAGGCAGTCCCGGCTTTTCTTCTGCGCAGTCATTTGGTCTGTTACCTTCCGCAGAGTCGCTTCGAACGGTTCTTGCTTGTTTATCTGAAAGCGACAGTAGTAATTGCCCGTCAGGTTGCAGATGCCGCATCGCGCGTCTTTGGGCAAATATCTGCGCAGGTCAACCGGGCAGGGAATCGTAAAGTCCGGGCAGTTCGTCATCGCATAGTGTGTGCGGCCGTAAGCGGTCATTAAAAGATCGTTGATGGTGGCGCCGGTCCGTTTGGCATACCGGCGCATTCCGGTGAAAAATTCACCGCCGATCCGCCGCTGCACGGTAACGGGTTTGCCCTGTTCTTTTTCCATCGGCAGAAACATCTCCGGTTCCTGCTTCTGAAGCGGCAGGGGCGACCGCAGAATCCGGAGCCGCTCCGCCGGCCCCATTCCCCTGAAAATCTGGCCGATATCGCGGTCCAGCGGCTCCGGCGGAACGATGCACCCGGAAGTATGCCGGCAACGCCTGTAAAGGGACGCCAGCAGGTAAAGGTACTGCTTCATGCCGGTCCCGTCGGTGATCATATGGCTGAGAATCACGCAGAGCGTGTCCGATTCCGGCCCGCGTACCAGGTGAATTTTCAGCTGCGGCTCCGAATCGGAGCGGATCGTATCCAGAAGGAGGGACTCGGCCTTGTCTTCTTCCTCGCTGTCCGTAACATGTACGATCCGATCCGCTCCAAACCCTCTGTTTTCCCAGCGGTGGGTCTCAGGGGAAAAGACGCACCGGGCCAGCGGAAGCGAGGAAGTGGAAAGATCAACGGCGCGCCGCAGCAGATCCGGGTCCAAGCGCCCGGAAAAACAGATCAGTGCGCGGATCAGCGGACGATGCGCCGAGGAATAAAAATGCTGCATCAGTTCAAACGCTTCCGTGTGGATTTTTTGCTTCATTTCCGTCGCCTTTCTTTATTTGTATTGACTGGATTCTGTTTGTTCCTTTTCTGGCCGACCGAACCGTTTGGCCTGCCGTTGGCGGCACCGTTCGGCCTTTTCCCGGCAGCGATACCGGGATTTCCCCCGGTGGTGCCGTTCGGTTTCTTACCGGCGGCGCCCGGCTTTCCTTTGGCGGCGCCGTTGGCCCTTGCTGCGACGGCATTCGACTTTTCGCTGGCGGCGCCGTTGGCCCTTGCTGCGATGGCATTCGACTTTTCGCTGGCGGCGTTTGCGGCGATAATCCTTTTCTCGTTTCTCAGAATCTGGTCAATTTTACGGTGCAGGTCCTCGACGATGATTTCGCTTTTCAGGTTGACAATGTAATCATTTTGGGCCCGCTCCCGGTCTTTTTCCTCCTGACGGTTCTGACTCATCATAATGAGCGGCGCCTGGAGCGCCGCAACGCAGGAGAGCACTAGATTCAGCAGGATAAACGGATACGGATCAAACGGGTTTGCCAGGAAATAGACGTTAACCCCCATCCAGATCAGAAGCATAAGAATAAAAAGGATGATAAAAGTCCAGCTCCCGGTAAACCGAGTAATCGCATCCGCTGCCTTTTGCCCAAAGGTCAGCTGCTCATCCACCTTCTCATCGGTATCCTTTGAAAACTGCCGCTGCAGGATCAAGTGGATCATGTCCTCATTGCTGACGTCCTTTTCCACGCCTTTCATTACGGTTTTGAGAATGTCAATTTTTGTCGGATTTCTTTTCATCTGGCATCTCCTTCCGGCCGGGCCGGCACAGTGCCCGGATATAGGCGGGAAGTCCCTCCTCAAAATTTACGCCGAACCGGATCTCCGTCCCGGCGCGATGGGTTCGGGCAATTGCGCCGCAGGTAAAATCAACCGCTACCCGGGCCGCCTGTCTCAGCGGGAAGCCCTTTAAAAGCGCACCAATCAAAGCGCTGGCGAAAATGTCGCCGGTACCACAGTAGCAGCCTTCGACTTTTTTGGAAAATACATAGCTGAATTCCCCGGTTTCGCGGTCATAGGCGGCGCACCCGGTCTGCTCCGGGCAAAAGGAAACGCCGGTTAATACAACGCGGCGCGGCCCGAGCGACGAAAGGCAGCGCAGCGTTTCCTCAGTCTCTTCCCGGTTCTGCATTCCCTCCTGGTAAGGCCTGTCCAGCAGCAGAGCCGCTTCCGTCAGGTTGGGCAAAATCAGGTCCGCCTTTCGGCACAAGGCCGTCATTCCCCGCGAAAAATCCGGGCCGAAAGAAGCGTAGAGGCGGCCGTTGTCCGCCATGGCGGGATCGATGCACACCGGCGCCCCCGGCGCGAGAAATTCCTCGATCAGGCGCGAGACAAGCCGTATCTGCCCGGCTGAGCCGAGGTATCCGGTGTAAACCGCGTCAAATTTCAGGCCGAGTTTTTCCCAATGGTCCAGGATTCCCGGTAAGTCTCCGGTGAGATCCCGGAACGTGAACCCCTGAAAACCGCCCGTGTGCGTGGAAAGCACCGCCGTGGGCAGAACACTGACGGTGCAGCCCGCCGCGGACAGAATCGGCAGCGCCACCGTCAGAGAGCATTTCCCTACGCAGGAAATGTCATGCATGGCTAAAATGTTTTTCTGCACCCGTTATCCATCCCTCCGTTCCAGAACGATGCTCCTATTTTAGCGCTCCGGACGGACAAATTCAAGGCCGGGGGCAAAAATGCCGCTGCGGGGAACAGCGGCGCAGTCCGTTTCCTCCGCAAGGACGACGCTCCCACGGAGAAATTTCAAGGTTAATATTTTTGCAGATAGTTGTCGATCTCCCAATCGGTCACGGCGCGCCGGTAGCGGTCCCACTCCCGCTTTTTGTCCAACAGAAAATTGCGCAGCGCCAGCTCGCCGAGGGCGCCGGAAACCACCGGATCGTTTTCCAGCGCCTCGGTGGCCTCCGCAAGGGAGAGCGGAAGCGTTTCGACCCCCATCTTCCGAATCTCCTCTTCCGGCAGGTCATGAAGGTCGCGATCCGTCGCGGGCGGCGGCGTCATCCGTTTTTTGATCCCGTCCAGCCCGGCTGCAAGGCAGCAGGCAAGCGCGAGGTACGGGTTGGAGGAAGGGTCCGGGGAACGGAACTCCAGCCGGGCACCCTGCCCCCTGCCGGAAGGGATCCGGATAAGCGGGCTCCAGTTGCGGCAGGACCAGGTAATATGCGCGGGCGCTTCAAAACCGGAAATCAGGCGCTTGTAGGAATTGACGGTCGGATTGCATACCGCCGTGAGCGCCCTGGCATGAGCCAAAATCCCTGCCAGAAACTGGTAGGCCGTCTCGCTCAGCCCGTTGCCGGCGGGGTCATCCGGCCCGTCGAACAGGTTCTTGCCCCCGCGCATCAACGACATGTGAAGGTGCAGACCGGAGCCGCTGATGCCCGAGCGGGGTTTCGGCATAAAAGTGGCGTAACTGCCGGACGCGTTTGCAATCGACTTGACTGCCATTTTAAAGGTCACGATGTTGTCCGCGGTCCTGAGAGCCGTATCATATTTGATATCAATCTCATGCTGGCCGACCGCCGCTTCGTGATGGGACGCCTCCAGTTCAAAGCCCATGCTTTCCAGCGTCAGGCAGATTTCCCGCCGGATGTCTCCGCCGAGATCAACGGGCCCCAGGTCGAAATAGCCCGCCGTGTCGCGCGTCTGCGTAGTCGGCCTGCCATAATCATCCATCTCAAACAGAAAGAATTCGCATTCCGGACCCACATAAAATTCCAGACCAATCCCGGCAGCCTTTTCCATCTCCCGTTTCAGGATTTGGCGCGGATCGCCGCTGTAGGGTTTTCCGTCGGTAGAATAAACGTCGCAGAGGAGACGCGCCACCCCGTCGTGAGCCGGACGCCAGGGTAACATGGTGAAGGTGTCCCGGTCCGGGTGCAGACACATGTCCGACTCCGCGTCCCGCGCAAATCCATCCAGGGAGGAACCGTCGAATACGCATTGGTTGTCCAGTGCCTTTGCAAGCTGATTTTTGGTCACGGCAACATTTTTCATCGTCCCCGTGATATCCGTGAATTGCAGGCGGAGAAACGAAACGTCGTTTTCCTCCAGCAGTCTGTAGATATCTTCCTTGCTGTAATGGCCCATTTTTCCATACCTCCCGGCGGCAGAATATAAAATACCAAAAAAAGCCCGGCACAGCGTGCCGGGCATCTTTGCCCATTTATGTATGATGAGCTGCATCCTGTTTTTTTATTTTATACCATCGCCCGGTCCCGTTGCAAGTCTTAATGGAGCGAATCGAAAATTATTTTTTTACCTGGCGCCGAGACACGCCTCCGTGGTAAAATAGCGATGCTTTAAATAAACGCGGAAAAGTTTTTGAAACAGTGCACGGAAACCGGCTTTGCAGTCGTATTCTTTTTAGAAGGGGAGAGGATGGGATGGAGATGGCAGAGACCCGCGCTGAGGAACTGTTGGAGCGATATTCCGATATGGTGATGCGGATCGCCCTGCACCATGTGAAATCCAGAACCGATGCGGAGGATATTGCGCAGGAAGTATTTCTGAAGCGGATCACGGCGCGCCGCCCGTTCGCTTCGCCGGAGCATGAAAAGGCATGGATGATCCGCGTCACCATCAACCAGTGCCGCGATTTTCTGAAAGTTTCTCAGCATCTGTGCACGGGGGCGCTGAAGGAAAACGTTCCAGCCGCTCCACGGAAGGATTTTGAAGTGCTGGAAGCCGTCCAATGCCTTCCGGCTTCCTATAAAAACGTGATCTATCTTTACTATTACGAAGGGTTCAGCGTCAAGGAAATTGCGCGCATCCTGCACCGGAGGGAAAACACGGTTTCCTCCTGGCTGCACCGGGCGCGCGCCGCGCTGAAAGATCTGCTGACAGGAGGTTTTGACGATGAATAATCAGGAAAAATACCGCGAAGAGTGCGGCAGGATTCACGCTTGTCCGGCATGGAAGAGTGAAACCGCCGCCAAGATGGCAAAGGAGTCGCGCCGGCATTCCAAAGTGCTGCGCTGGAGCCTGACCGGGGCGCTGGCCGCCGCGCTCGTGTTTGCGCTGATCTTCTCCCCGCTTTTCCGCCCGGCGACCATCACGGCGAAGGCGCAGGACAACCTGATGGAGGGAATTCAGCCGCAGAAACAGGAAATTCCCGCAGCACCCGATTCCGATTTCATCTCCGCACAGTCTGATTTTGCGGTCAGGCTGTTTCAAAAGACGGTTTCCGCCGACAAAAACACGCTTGTTTCGCCCGCCTCGGCCTCGCTCGCGCTCGGCATGGCGGCCAACGGCGCAAAGGGCGGCACGCTGTCTCAGTTTGAAGCTCTGCTCGGCGGCAGGGATCTTGCTGCGCTCAACCGGAATTTTGCTTCGGAGCAAAGCATGCTGAAGTCCTCCTCGGCGGGCAAAGTCCTGCTTGCCAATTCAATCTGGTACCGGAATAAAAATCTGTTTCTTCAAAAGCCGTTTCTGCAAAGCAACGCGGACTGGTTCGGCGCAGACGCATTCCGCCTTAATTTTGCTTCACCCGCATCCGTTGAAAAAATCAATGCCTGGGTCAGCAAAAGCACGGACGGGCACATCAAAAAGATCTTGGATAAAATCAGCTCCGGCGATCAGATGTTCCTTTTGAACGCGCTGTATCTGGAGCAGGACTGGAAATATCCCTACAACGGAAACGTCAGCGGCACTTTTCACGCGCCGGGCGGCAATCGGACCGTACCGATGATGCATTCCACCGAAACCTATCTGAGCGGCGGAGGGGCGGAGGGAATTCTTAAGCCGTTCAAGGATTCCCGCTATGCGTTCGCGGCGATTCTGCCAAGGGGCGGAACTTCTGCGGCCGATTACGTTCAAAACCTGACCGGTGAAAAGTTCCTGAGCCTGATGCGCTCGGCCGGGAAGGAAACGGCGGTCGGCACAATGCCGAAATTTAAGTTCAACTGTTCTTTAAACCTGAAAAAGCCGCTGCAATCGCTCGGGCTCACCGACGCGTTCGATGAAAATCGGGCCGACTTTTCCGCCATGGGCCGCTCGTCGGAAGGCAGCCTGTTTTTAAGCGGAGTGCAGCAGGAAACCTTCATTCAGGCCGATGAACTCGGTCTGAAGGCTGGGGCGGCCACGGAATTGGCCTGCGGTGCCACCGCCGCCAAAGTCAAACCCCGCACGGTCAGTTTCGACAGGCCGTTCGTCGTCGCGGTTGTGGAAACCCAGACAAATCTGCCGGTTTTCCTCGGCATGGTCGCGGAGCCTGCCGCCTGACCGGAACGCAAAATATAAAATTATTGTGAATTCTGCGTAAATTGTTTGAATCGCACGTTCAGTGCCTTATAATAGTAAAGAATACAACAAGAAACGAAGTAAAAAATGGAAAAACGACTTTCCGTCCCGTAGTAAAGGCGGAAGTGCGACAAGAAGGAAAGGACGTGCCAATTCCCGATGAATAATAGGTCTGAAAAAAGGCCGCTGAAATGCTTTTTAATCGTTGCCCTGCTTCTGCTGGCAGGAGTAGGCGCAACGTTTGCTATTGCCCGACAGCTTCCGTTTTCGGCGGGAGCGAACTCCGCCGCAGGATGGACAAAGCTGGATCTGTTTGCCGAAGCCGCCAAAAAAATTGTCTCTTCCTCGCAGTCTTCTTCCTCTTCCTGCGCCTCCGCGCAGAGCCGGGCGGAGGAGAAAGCCGTTTCCTCCAAGCCGAAAGTCAAAACCATCACGCTGGAGAAAGCCGCCAAACCGCTGAAAGTCAAGGTTTCTCTCAAAGATCAAAAGGTATCTGTGCTGGATGCAAAAGACTACCTGGTTCAGGAGTTTATCTGCTCGTCCGGGGAAGACGGCAGTGAAACGCCGACCGGCACCTTTACGGTGGAAGACCGCGGAACTTCCTTTTACAACCCACAGGTGAAGGAAGGTGCCTATTACTGGACCCGGTTTTATAAATCCTATCTGTTTCACAGCGTCCCGTTCGACAAAAACCAGGAAATGGAACCGCAGGAAGCCGCAAAGCTCGGCACACCGGCTTCCCATGGGTGCATTCGGTTGGAAACGGAAGATGCCAAGTGGATCTATGACCACATTCCGAAGGGCACTGAGGTTGTCATTCATTAACTAAATAAAGGGGTTTTTCCTTTTCTTATCCCCGTCGCTGCGAGAGTGCGACGGGGTCGCTTTTTACAATTTATTCAATTTCTTTAAAGAATTTCGTGCTATGATGACAGTTAAGAATGGCTTTGACAGTCTAAGAAAGGAATGTGGAACTTTGAATTGGCTGATGCGTTTTAATAACTGGTACAATCGGGCAATGGCGGGTCGCTATGGCGCCGATCAACTGAACATCGGATTAATTGTCTTCTATTTTCTGCTGATTGCCCTGGCCAGGCTGCTCCGCCTGCCGATCCTTTCCTTTCTAGCCCTGCTGCTTCTGGTTTGGGGAATCTACCGGATCTTTTCCAGAAATATCCCGAAAAGGCAGAAGGAGAACGCCGTGTTTTTAAAATACGGGTACGGCCTGGTCCAATGGTTCCGCACAAGCTCTGCCCGGTTTGAAAGCTGGCGCAGCAAAACCTTAAACCGCATGAATGATAAAAAAACGCACCGGTATTACCGGTGCCCCAACTGTAAAAGCACGCTGCGCGTACCGAAAGGAAAAGGAAAAATCGTGATTACCTGCCCGGTCTGCCATAAGGAGTTCACAAAAAAGACCTGAATTAAGGACGCCGGTGGATTGGCAGCCAGAGGCTGATCGCAATGCCGACCGTAACGCAGAGAGCCGCCGCCAGAATTCCGGTGAAAAAAGATGGCATTCGGTCGCCGACTAGAACCAGCGGTTTTTCGCTGGAGGTCTGCTGAGGGCTTTTCGTCTGCATGGCCGTTCCGGCGGTCCCTTGGAAATTCAACCCGCTTTCTCCGTCCGGAGAAAGCGGACGTTTTTTTGTCTGCCCTTTCCCCTGCCGGCGGTGCGTGCCCGCTCCGCCGCCCGAAGCTGTGCGGGATGCCCGCCCGGAACTCAGAAGTGTTTCCCCGGCGCCGGCACTTTTCCTCCGGCTTTTCTGGGAACTGGCAGAGGTGCCGGAATCTTTCGCCGCACGCCGGACCGTCACCAGGTACTCGGCGGTTTCCGTCCGATCCGCGGAAGTGACCGTGATGACGATCTGCGTCTGCTGCCCCGCCGCGTTGAGCGTCTTCCGGCAGACCCGGACGTTTCCGCCTTCCGCCGCGGCAGTTTGAAAATCGACAGAGTTCACTCCGCTGTCAACCGCCAGGGAATAATGACAGACAGACGGGGAGAACTCCGGATCCAGAGTCCCCACCGAGGGCCTCAGTTCGGTCAGGCTGGCTTTCGGAGAAAGAGGAGAGAGAATCTTCAGGCTCAGTTGATCTTCCGCCCGGTTCGCTTCCAGCGGGTGTCCGTCGTAATCACAGATCTGATCCGCCGAAATGGACAGGACCGTCTTCCGCGGTTTTACCTGAGCCGAGACTTGAAACAAAAAAGAGACAATCGTACCGGAAAGTCTGGGGGCGTAGCCCTTTTCCGTATTGCAGACATAAACGCTGTAAATCAGACCTGAACTGTCGCTGGTCCGCATAGTCCCGCTCTTGATGGCACCGTCCGTTTCCGTGCCGAGGAACTCCAGCTTGTCCTGGTCGTACTGGACTCTCAACCGAAAGCCAGCAGCTGTTTCTTCCGTTTCATACGCCTGTACGTTCAGGCGCACCAGTTCTCCCCCGGAAGCGGAAGCGGGTTCCAGCGAATAGGAAAAATACGTTGTCGTATCCGCGGCTGCCGGCACAGAAACCAGGTTGGCCCAAAGGGCGCACAGGCAGAACAAAAGGAAAAGCCGTTTTGTTTTTCTCATAGTCTTTCCCCCGCAACAAAAAAGGCAGCCGCACCGAAAACGGCATGGCTGTCTTCTAATTCTAATTGTGAATCAGGCGGTAACGGCATTTTGTTCCAGTTGAGCGGAACGGATCTCCCTGAGGCGCCTTTTACGCAGAACCAGCAGGCGGAACCGATTATACCGCTGAACAACCGCAAACGGGACATTTGCCATCATGACCAAAAAAGACATTACAATGCCGACAAGAAGCGGATTGATGATCAGAGTGATGATGGCGCAGAGGCACCCCTTCATATGCATCCATTCGCCGCGGCATGTTTCGGCAATGAATTCATCCAAATATTCAATAGAAATATTATTTAAATGCTTTTTGGAAAAGCCATTTTTCCCGTTATGCTGAGGAAGCCGGTCTTTCCAGGCCTGAATTTTCAGCGTTTCCCGATACCATCGACCGCCGCGCTCCCATTCTTTGGGCGCATAGGGTCCCTTCGCAGGATCAAAAGCGGTTTTCGGCATCCTAACGCACATTAAAAATACGCTCACATGCCATAAGCCAACAATCACCAAATTCCAGATCATCATGCTCAGAAAGGATGTATTCTTTAGCATTCCGGTCGCCTTCCCTTCTCATAATCCATCGGCTGCTCGATTGTCCTGCCCCTCCGGGTGATATGCGGTGGGCTTCGACACCATTAGCATCCCTTATTATAATACAGAAAATTAGAGTGTGCAAGATGAAAGTGGTGTTTCCCCCGTCGCGCGTGATCGGATATAAAATCAAAATTATCAGGTTTATTATGCCGGCGGCTGTTTCCGCTTTACGTGCCTTTTTCGGCTCCAATGTGGTGTCAAGCAGAAAATTTTCCACGCCACGCAGATGATATGCCAGTGTCCAGGGGCCCACCACTTTCCCGATTACTGCGACCGTGCCGTCATACCTTTTTTTCAGAATTTTGCAGGCTCTTAAAAGCTGACGGAGCAAAGGGCGGTTCAGTATATCTTTTGGGATATTCATCTCATCCAAATTGTGAAGGGGCGGTTTCGTGACATAAGGCATCGTATAACGGTCTGCCCAGTTAACGGGGCATCCGAGAGAAGCGGCCTCCAGGTGAATCGAGAAGTAGGGTGCGACGGAGTCAAACCCATAGAGGTCATGGGCAACTGCGGCCAGATCAGCCATTTTCGTCCCGTCCGTATGTGCCTCTGGGAAGAAGGCTTTTACATATTTCATGGCATCGATGGTAGCCACGGAAGTAATGTTGGCAGCTGGATAAACATCAAACGGTTCTCCGTTCAATGCGGCTAAGACCCGCTCTTTGCCTGTCATTTCCGGCGTTCTCAATCAAATCACCCTGTTTTGACAAAGTACAAAACAGCATCCGTCAATTCGCGTTTTGACCACTTATATTCTCGCAGCCCCGAATATAGCGGTTCTATCTCCAACCATTGCTTGTCGGTTAGGTCGCTCGGGTACGCCCGTCTTCGATTCTTATCTTTTTTCATGCACTAATTGTATCATAATTTTCGCTTGTGAATACAGCTTCTAAGTTTTTTACCCCCGGCCAAAAGCAGAAAGAAGGCGGGGCGACTCCGCTGGAAGAAGTCGCCCTGCCTTCTTTCCCCTGTTTTCAGTTAAAGGTATAGAGGCTTTTATATGGATTGCTGGAATTGGGGCGGAGCACATAAAACGGGCGGTCCGTTAAGCTCTGCCTATCCAGAGAAAATGCCGTGCAGAATTCTTTCAGAGGGGCTTCGATCTCCGCCAGATCTTCCGGCGTTGCGGCCGCCGCCGCCACCTGCGGCGGCAGGTCCGCGGGCAGTTCCTCACAGCGCAGAAACATTTTCCCGCCGTGCATCCCCGTCCCGCAGAGATTGCCGACCGGGGCTTTCCTTTCAGAGCCCAGCCCCAGCACGACGATGGTGCCGCCGGCCTGGTACTCCCCCAGAAAGCTTCCGGCTTCGCCGCCGATCATGATCAGCGGTTTCTGCTCCCGATATGCCTTCATATGGATGCCGACCCGGTATCCGGCGTTGCCGCGCACCAAAATTTCCCCGCCGCGCATTGAGTAGCCGGTCGCGTCTCCGCAGGAGCCGTCGATCACGATGGTCCCGTGGTTCATCGTATCGCCGGTCTGATCCTGCGCATTGCCGCAGACATGGATGGAACTCCCGTTCAGGTAGCACCCCAGCGCGTTGCCGGGAATTCCCCGGATCGTCAGGTCTTTGCCGCTCATACCGGCGGCGATGTATCGCTGCCCCATGCAGTGTTCAATCAGGATTTCAGGCCCCGCAGCGCGGATCGCCTCATTTAAAGCACGGAAATTCTTTCCGTTTGCGTCGATCCGGTTCATTTTGCACCTCCGAGTTCTTCTGCCCGCCGCTCCGCCGAAAACGCCATCAGCTGCGGTCTGCGCTTCAATAGCTCAAAATCGACGGTGTCAAGCGGAGTCTGTTCCCGGATGAGGGCGGTGTAGATACCTGCCCGCTCAATCTCGCCGATCAGGATAAAACCTTTGAGCAGGTTATCTTTCACGACCAGCTTTTTGTAAACGCCGACGTCGGTTTCCACAATTTCCTGCCCGTCGTAGCTGCCCGCCGTCAGCACATGCAGCCCGAACAGGCCCATGGCATTCATCGGGATGGCGTTTGCGAAGGTCTTTTGGCCGCCCGCCATATTCACCCCCGCCGTTTCACCCTGAAAATAGGCGTTCGGCAGGATGGCAAGCACGCGGCGCTGCCCGGACGAGATGTCATAACATTCACAGCAGTCCCCCGCGGCGTAAAGATCCGGCACGCAGGTCGCGGCGCGTTCATCAATCACGACGCCGCGGCCCGTTTCGCATCCGGCTTCCTCGGCAAGCTCTTTGTTCGGCCGCACGCCGACGGCAACCACCAGAAGGTCGAACTCCACTGTCTTTCCGCTTTTCAGCCGGGCGCGGTTTTCCTGAAATTCCGCGACGCTGTCGCCGAGCAGAAAGCGGATTCCCTTCGACTCGACATAGTCCCGGATCATCTTGGAACCCGTCGGGTCGAGAATGCTCGGCAGGATGCGGTCCGCCATGTCGACCAGAGTGATGGAGGCCGCGCGGCCGTGAATTCCCTCCGCGCATTTAAGCCCGATCAGCCCCGCGCCGACAATCAGCACCCTGCTTTCCGGCCTTAAAGCGGCGCCCAGAACCTTCGCATCGTCCAGCTTTAAAAAGGTAAACTTCCGCCTGACCTGATCCAGCCCTTTCATCGGTGGGACAAACGGCCTGGACCCGATTGCGATCAGAAGTTTGTCAAACGGGATCAATTCTCCGCTGTCAAGCGTCACCACTTTACGGTTTGGGTCGACATGAACCGCCCGTTTTCCCAGCAAAGTCTTCACATGGTTCTTCTGATAAAAATCCGCGGGCCTGATTTGCATTTTCTCCTCCGTCGTGCCGCCCTCCAGCAAATAGGAAATCAGCGGGCGGGAATACGCCGGGTAAGGCTCTTCGGAAACGACGGTGACGGCTCCTTCCCGATCGACGGAACGGATTCCTTCCAGGCAGCCGACCGCCGCAGTGGAATTTCCAATAATCACATACTTCATTGTTGTTCACCTCTCCTCAAATACGAGAGCGCCGTTCGGGCAGCCCTTGACGCAGGCCGGTTCCCCGCAGGCGTTGTCGGTGCAAAGCTCGCATTTTTGAACGGCGTGCCCGTCCGGCGACGGCATCACCGCTCCGTAGGGGCAGACCAGGATGCAGGTGTAGCACCCGACGCATCGGTCCTGATCGATATGAACCACGCCATCCGTTTTGGAAATTGCCCCTGCGATGCAGCTTTTCATGCAGATGGGATCGTCACAGTGTCTGCAGGAAACGGCAAAGCTGATCTGATTATCCCCTTCCAGCCGGATTCTTGGGTGGATCGTTATCCCCTTGAGAGCCGTCGCCATGTCGGCCTTGCCGGTCGCTGCAAACGCGCAGTTGTATTCGCACAAATGACACCCCAGGCACCATTGCTCATTCACATAAACCCGTTTCATCGCTTATTCCCCCGCATACTTGATTCCGAGAATTTCCAGCTCTTTTTCATTCAGCCCCACGCCGCGCAGCATCAGACGGTTGCCGCGCAGCGCCTCGATGGAATTGATTCCCATGCCGCCCATCATCTCCATGAT
>DHDF01000109.1:0-2371 GCA_002399225.1 bacterium UBA4883 | reverse complement strand
CCCATCATTTCCATGATTTCATGCTGCCAGGCGGAAACGAGATTGACCAGGCGTCTGTAGCCGATCTCCGGATTCAGGCGCTTGACCAGATCCGGGCGCTGGGTTGCGATACCCCAGTTGCATCTGCCAACCTGGCAGGTGCGGCACAGGTGACACCCGAGCGCAATCAGCGCCGGGGTCGCAATATAGACCGCATCCGCGCCGAACGCGACGGCCTTGACCACATCTGCCGAATTGCGGATGCCGCCCCCGGCGATCAAAGAGACCTTGTTGCGGATCCGCTCCCGGCGCAGGCGTTCATCCACCGCCGCCAGGGCCAGTTCAATCGGGATGCCGACATTGTCGCGGATCCGGGTCGGCGCGGCGCCGGTGCCGCCGCGGAAGCCGTCGATCGCGATGATGTCCGCGCCGCTGCGCGCAATGCCGCTCGCAATGGCCGCCACATTGTGAACCGCCGCGATTTTGACGATAATCGGCTTTTTGTACTCCGTCGCCTCCTTGAGCGAATAGACCAGCTGACGCAGGTCTTCAATCGAATAGATGTCGTGATGGGGTGCCGGCGAAATCGCATCGGTTCCTTTCGGGATCATGCGCGTACGGGAAACGGCGTCCGTGATCTTAGCCCCCGGCAGATGTCCGCCGATGCCGGGTTTTGCGCCCTGGCCGATCTTGATCTCAATCGCCGCGCCGGCTTTCAGGTAATCGGGATGCACGCCGAACCGGCCGGAAGCCACCTGCACAATGGTATTCGGACCGTACTTATAAAAATCCTCGTGGAGCCCGCCCTCGCCGGTGTTGTAGTAAGTTCCCAGTTCCCTTGCGGCCCGCGCCAGGCTTTCATGCGCATTGTAGCTGATGGCGCCGTAGCTCATGGCGGAAAACAGGATGGGGACTTCCAGCTTCAGCTGGGGCGGGAGATTGTCGGTCCGGATGCTGCCGTCCGGATTCCGCTCGATGCGGTCCGGCTTTTTGCCGAGAAAGGTGCGGGTTTCCATCGGTTCGCGCAGCGGATCGATGGACGGATTGGTCACCTGGGAGGCGTTGATCAGCATTTTATCCCAGTAAATCGGATATTTCTTCGGGTTGCCCATGGAGGAAAGCAGCATGCCGCCGGTTTCCGCCTGGGTGTAGATTTCACTGATATCGCTTTGCTGCCAGTAGCCGTTCAGGCGGAAGGTATCCGGATTTTTCACGATCTTCAGCGCATGGGTCGGGCAGAGCGCAACGCAGCGATGACAGTTGACGCATTTGGTTTCGTCGCTTTTCATCGTGCCGGACTCCGGGTCAAAGGAATGCACCTCGTTTGCGCACTGGCGTTCGCACACGCGGCAGGCGATGCAGCGCTGCGGATCGCGGAGCACGTCATATTCCGGGATTTTATAGTTGATTGCCATTACACCTGAACCCCCTTGTTGACTCTGACCAGAACGGGTTCGCCGCCGCGCGGGGACCAGAGCCGGTCAAAGCTCGGCTCCACGGCGCGCAGGGCGCACTCCTCGCTTGCGACATAAACGCGGTCCCCTTTTTCCCCGACCACCATGCTGCGCAGTTTGAGCCGGTCGTTGAGCGCCATCATGCCGCCGGTGAACCCGAGAAGAATGGAAAACGGGCCGGTGATCAAAAGGCTGGAAAACACGCTTCTTAAGTAAGTATACTTCTTTCGATCCGCCTCGTCCATCGCGTCGATCTCGCTCCAGAACGGTGCCGCAAGGACCTGCGCCGTTTCCTCCAGGCTCATTCCCTGTCTGCGGTTGAGGTAATCGATCAGATAAGTAATCACCTCCGTGTCGGTCAGCAGGGTGCAGCGATAGCCGAACATCTCGACAAACCGGCGGTTCGCATCATAAGAAGAAATCTCCCCGTTGTGCACCACCGTGTAGTCCAGCAGGCTGAACGGATGCGCGCCGCCCCACCAGCCCGGCGTGTTCGTCGGGTAGCGGCCGTGCGCCGTCCAGCAGTAGCCCTCGTAATCCTCCAGCCGGTAGTAGCGGCCCACGTCCTCCGGGAAGCCGACCGCCTTGAACACGCCCATGTTCTTCCCGCTGCTGAACACGTAGGCCCCTGTGATCTGCGTGTTGATCTTCATGACAAAGCGCGCGACGAATTCGCGCTCGTCAAGGCCGGTGCTCTGCAGCAGCTTGTCGTACGGAAGGCCGAAGTAGCGCCAGACGGCCGGTTCATCCGTGATCTGCGGAATTTTGCGGGTCGGTATTTTTTCGGCGACGGACACGTCGAAGCTGGACTGAAAAATTTCCTCGCACTCGTCTTTGGCGCGCGCGCTGTCGTAAAAGACGTGGAACGCGTAAAGATCGCGATTCTGCGGATAGATCCCGTAGGCCGCGAAGCCGCCGCCCAGCCCGTTGGAACGGTC
>DHDF01000033.1:34844-41242 GCA_002399225.1 bacterium UBA4883 | reverse complement strand
ATCATCCACTCGGGCCTGTTGCCCGAAAGCCTGAAAGCCTCAACAACGTCGAGCCTTTTCAAAATGCGCACGCGCTTTTGGCCTGTAGCTGTTTTAAGCTCTTCCTTAAGCTCCTGTGAAGTTTCGTCAAGGTCTATTTCCTCGAGGAGCTTTTTTATGGTCTCCGCTCCCATGCCCGCGTCAAAGTCGTCCTCGTATTTTTCGCGCATGTCGCGGTANNTCGAGCTGCACCATCGGGCGCAGGTCGGGCGGAATGACCGGGATGCAGTCCATGATCATCCACTCCGGACGGTTGCCGGAGAGGCGGAACGCCTCCACGACCTCGAGGCGCTTGAGGATCCGGACCCGTTTCTGGCCGGTGGCCGTTTCCAGGGCCGTTTTCAGCTCCTGGGAAGACTCGTCGAGGTCGATCTCCGCGAGCAGCTTTTTGATGGCCTCCGCGCCCATGCCGGCTTCAAAATCGTCCTCATATTTTTCGCGCATGTCGCGGTATTCTTTTTCGTTCAGTATCTGTTTTTTCTGCAGCTCGCGCACGCTGCCCGGGTCTGTAACTATATAAAGCGCAAAGTACAGGACCTTTTCGAGGAGTCTCGGGGAGATGTCGAGCATAAGCCCCATGCGCGAAGGTATGCCCTTAAAGTACCATATATGCGAAACAGGCGCGGCAAGTTCTATGTGCCCCATGCGCTCGCGGCGCACCTTTGACCTTGTCACTTCAACGCCGCAGCGCTCGCATATCTTGCCTTTGTAACGTATCCTTTTATATTTTCCGCAGTGGCATTCCCAGTCCTTAGTCGGCCCGAAAATACGTTCGCAGAAAAGGCCGTCACGCTCCGGTTTAAGCGTGCGGTAATTTATCGTTTCAGGTTTTTTTACCTCGCCGTATGACCATTCCCTTATTTTCTCAGGTGAAGCAAGTCCTATCTTTATGGATTCAAATGTATTAAATTCCATACCGCGGCCCCTTCCTTAAGTTTCATCGACATTGTCGTCGGAATTTAAGTCAAACATTTCCCCGTGCTTAAGATGGTCTCCGATTCCGTCATCGTCAATGTCGTCTTCATTCGCTGCATCATCCGACTCGTCAAATAAATTATCTTCGCCGATATCGCCGTCCGCGTTAAACGTTTCCTGGCTGTCGTTGACAACAGGCTCGTCAAAAGTCTTTTCCTGCGCGTTAAAACCTATGTCGTCGTCGTCGAGATCCTGTTTAAGGTGTATCTCCTCGTCGTTTGCATCAAGCACTTTGACGTCGAGTGCAAGCGACTGGAGCTCTTTTATGAGTACCTTAAAGGACTCAGGCACGCCCGGCTTAGGAATGTTCTGCCCCTTTACTATCGCCTCGTAAGTCTTTACACGGCCTACGACATCGTCGGACTTGACGGTTATGATTTCCTGCAGCGTATACGCCGCGCCGTAAGCCTCAAGCGCCCAGACTTCCATTTCTCCGAAACGCTGCCCGCCAAACTGGGCTTTCCCGCCCAGAGGCTGCTGAGTGACGAGGGAATACGGTCCCGTGGAACGCGCATGGATTTTATCGTCAACCAGGTGATGGAGCTTCAGATAGTACATATATCCGACGGTTACCGGACTGTCGAAGTACTCGCCGGTGCGGCCGTCTTTCAGTTGAATTTTGCCGTCAGGGTTATAACCGGCTTCTTTTAAACATTCTACGATGTCGTCTTCATGTGCACCGTCAAAAACGGGGGTCATGATTTTCCAGCCCAGCGCTTTCGCCGCCAGACCGAGGTGAACTTCCAGCACCTGCCCGATGTTCATTCGGGACGGTACGCCCAAAGGATTCAAAACGATATCCAGCGGAGTCCCATCCGGTAAAAACGGCATATCTTCCACGGGCAGAATGCGTGAAACGACGCCTTTGTTTCCGTGGCGGCCCGCCATCTTGTCACCGACAGAAATCTTTCTCTTTTGGGCAAGGTAACAGCGTACCACCTTGTTGACGCCGGGACTCAGCTCGTCATGGCTGTTTTCGCGGGTGAAGACTTTCACATCTACGACGATGCCGCTTTCTCCGTGCGGAACACGGAGAGAGATGTCGCGGACCTCGCGCGCCTTCTCGCCGAAGATTGCACGGAGCAGTCGTTCTTCCGCCGTCAGCTCTGTTTCGCCCTTTGGCGTAACCTTGCCGACCAGTATATCTCCCGCTCGGACTTCAGCGCCAATGCGGATAATTCCCCCATCGTCCAAATCGCGCAGCAGATCTTCGTTGACATTCGGAATATCACGTGTGATTTCTTCCGGTCCCAACTTGGTGTCACGCGCTTCCGTCTCATACTCTTCAATGTGGATGGAGGTGAACACATCATCCCGCACCACTTTTTCACTGATCAGAACAGCGTCTTCATAGTTATACCCTTCCCAAGTCATGAAACCGATCAGGGCATTTTTCCCAAGGCTGATTTCTCCATCCTTGGTTGCTGGCCCGTCCGCAATGACATCCCCCGCCGCAACGCGCTGGTTCGCATCGACAATCGGCACTTGGTTAATGCATGTTCCCTGATTGGAACGCATAAATTTAATGATGTGGTAGGTGTCGGTTTCTCCGTCGTCCGTGAGGATTTTAATTTCATTCGCGCACACGCTCTGAACCACGCCGCTCCGTTTTGCCAGCACGCAGACACCGGAATCGACTCCGGCTTTGAACTCCATGCCCGTCCCGACAATCGGCGATTCGGTCTTTAAAAGCGGAACCGCCTGCCGCTGCATGTTAGAACCCATCAGGGCACGGTTTGCATCATCGTTTTCCAGAAATGGAATCATCGCGGTCGCAACAGAGACAACCATACGGGGGGAAACATCCATGAAATCCGCTCGTTCCCGTTCCACTTCAACGAACTCGTCGCGGTAACGGCCGTTTACCTTTGCATGGACAAAATGTCCTTCCGCATCCAGCGGTTCATTCGCCTGGGCAACCACATAATCATCTTCTACATCCGCCGTCATATAGACAACGTCTTTGGTTACCACTCCAGTCTTCTTATCCACACGGCGGAACGGAGCCTCAATAAATCCGTACTCGTTGATCCGTGCAAAAGTGGCAAGGTAAGAAATCAGGCCGATGTTCGGGCCTTCCGGCGTTTCAATTGGGCACATACGCCCATAATGCGTGTAATGAACATCGCGGACTTCAAATCCGGCACGGTCCCTCGAAAGGCCGCCGGGGCCCAGTGCCGAAAGGCGGCGCTTGTGGGTCACTTCCGCAAGCGGATTGGTCTGATCCATGAACTGCGACAGCGGAGACGAACCGAAAAACTCACGGATTGCAGCTACCACTGGGCGGATATTGATCAGGGAATGTGGCGTAAGGGTTTCCAGATCCTGTGCCTGAAGAGTCATACGCTCGCGGATGACTCGTTCCAAACGGGAAAAACCGATGCGGAACTGGTTCTGCAACAGCTCGCCGACGGAACGGATGCGGCGGTTGCCCAGATGGTCAATATCGTCCAGGGTACCAAGACCGACCGCAAGGCAATCCATATAATTGATTGAGGCAAAGATATCATCGATAATGATGTGCTTTGGAACCAGCTCATCCGCTCTGGCGGTAATTTTTTCCTTAATTTCGTCGTCGCTGGAACTGGATTCCAAGATATCATTCAGAATGGAAAAACGGACTCTTTCCCGGATGTCACATTCTTTTTTTGCATCAAAGGAAACAAACTTTTGGATGTCCACCATTCCATTGGAGATCACTTTTACTTCGCGGTCCCCATTCTGCACATAAGCAACCGAAACACCGGCGTTATCCATCTGCCTGGCAAGCTCGCGGGAAACGGCGATTCCCGCCTCTGCAAGCACTTCCCCTGTCCGGGGATCCGCAATAGGTCTGGAAAGAACCTGGCCGGTAATGCGGCCGGCGAGGTTCAGCTTTTTATTGTACTTGTAGCGCCCTACCCGAGAAAGGTCATAGCGGCGGGCGTCAAAAAATAGGCTGTTGAGGTGAGCCTGTGCACTTTCAATAGTTGGCGGCTCACTTGGACGGAGCTTTCTGTAAATTTCGAACAGAGCTTCTTCCATGTTTTTGCAGGGATCTTTGGCAATCGTCGCTTCCATCCGCTCATCGTTGCCAAAATAGTCCCGAATTTCTTCATCGGTGCCGACCCCCAGAGCGCGGATGAAAACGGTAACCGGAATCTTGCGGTTTTTATCAATACGAACATAAAAGACGTCGTTTGCGTCGGTTTCATACTCCAGCCAGGCGCCTCGGTTTGGAATCACGGTAGCACTATACAATTCCTTGCCCGTTTTATCATATTCCATTTTATAGTAGACACCGGGCGAACGGACCAGCTGGGAAACGATGACGCGCTCCGCCCCGTTGATGACGAAAGTACCGCTGTCGGTCATCAGGGGAAAATCCCCCATAAAGACCTCAGATTCTTTAATTTCACCGCTTTCTTTATTGAGCAGCCGTGCCGTAACTCGCAATGCCGCGGAATAAGTGGCATCGCGTTCCTTGCATTCTTCCACGCTGTAGTTCGGCTTATCGGCATCCAGTTTGTAGTCAACAAAATCGAGCACAAGGTTGCCCGTGTAATCCGTTATGCCAGAAACTTCCTTAAATACTTCTTTAAGTCCTTCGTCAAGGAACCATTGATAGGACTTTTTCTGTACTTCGATAAGATTCGGCATATCAAGGACTTCGTCAATACGCGCAAAACTCATTCGGGTATTTTTGCCAACCCTAACCGGTTTGACATTCACCATTGGCTCAATCCCTCCATTCATAGATTTGCCATTCCTGGGCATGAACCAAACACAAAAAGCTTTCCCGATCGCAGATTTTTACCATCCTCCAGAGAAACTCTTGCCTTTTTCAAAGAGTTGTGATAAAATAATTACAAATTGTATTACGTACAAGTTCCCATGATGATGCAGTATATTATTATATTACAAGATATGGTATATGTCNNTTGGCTCAATCACTCCATTCATAGATTCGGCATTCCGCGGCATAATTAAATACAAAAAATTCTTTTAATCTCACGATTTTGTCATACTCCAGAGAAACTATTGCCTTTTTGCAGGACTTGTGCTATGATAGTATCAAACAAGCCTATAGATAAGTTGCCATGATGATGCAGTATATTATTATATTACAACATATGGTGGTTGTCAAGTGATTTTTCTTAATTGTTAAATTATTTTTATACAACGAGAAAAGCCGGAGTAGAAAGCTCCGGCTTTTTTTAATTGTCGAACTATTCGTGCCCCTTTTCATTTTTGTCGCTGTCTATGCTTCCAAATGTATAGGAATCAAGCTTATTCCTTACAATCGCTGAAATTTCGTCATAAATATCATGAAACCGGCAGCAGGTGTCATTCGTGCAGCTATAGTCATTCTGCTGGCAGCGACTGAGCATATAAGGTCCTTCCACCGATTCAATTACCTGACGAAGCGTTATGTTTTCCGCTGGGCCGGCCAGTATATAGCCGCCATGCGCTCCCTTGTAAGACACAATCAGCCCGGAAGCGACCAGCTTCCGAAGAATTTTCAAGGCAAATCGCAGCGGAACCCGGGTATGTTCTGAAAGAGTCCGTGCGTCAACTATCCGTTTTGACTGGGCCAGATCATCAACGATGCGCACCGCATAGTCGGCTTCTAGAGTCAATACCATCGCTCAAAAACGCCCCTTTAATCCAGAAAATCTTTCAATTTTTTGCTGCGGCTCGGGTGGCGAAGTTTTCGAAGCGCTTTCGCTTCAATCTGACGAATTCGTTCCCTTGTCACATTAAATTCCTTGCCCACTTCTTCCAGTGTGCGGGATCTTCCATCTTCCAGACCGAAACGCAGGCGCAGCACTTTTTCCTCCCTTGGAGTCAGCGTGTCAAGCACATCTGCGAGCTGTTCCTTCAGCAGCGTGTGAGAGGCGGCATCCGCAGGGGCAGGCGCGTCATCATCCGGGATAAAATCCCCAAGATGACTGTCTTCCTCTTCCCCGATCGGCGTTTCCAGTGAAACGGGCTCCTGGGCCACGCGCATAATCTCCCTGACCTTTTCCACCGGCATATCCAGTTCGGCAGCGATTTCATCCGCCGTCGGCTCGTGTCCGTTGGTGTGAAGAAGCTGGCTTGAAACCTTTTTGACCTTGTTGATTGTTTCAACCATATGAACCGGAATCCGAATAGTCCGGGCCTGATCTGCGATGGCGCGGGTAATCGCCTGGCGGATCCACCAGGTGGCATAAGTTGAAAATTTAAAACCCTTTGTGTAATCAAATTTCTCAACAGCCTTGATCAGTCCCAAGTTGCCTTCTTGAATCAAATCCAAAAATTGCATTCCCCGGCCGAGGTAGCGTTTGGCAATGCTGACCACCAGACGGAGGTTTGCCTCCGACAGCCTTTTTTTCGCCATTTCGTCCCCGCTGGAAATGCGG
>DHDF01000033.1:34351-34713 GCA_002399225.1 bacterium UBA4883 | reverse complement strand
TCGTCCCCGCTGGAAATGCGGATTGCAAGGTCGATCTCTTCCTCCGGCGTCAATAGGGGCACCCGTCCAATTTCTTTTAAATACACTTTAACCGGGTCGTCGATTGCAATTCCCTCTGTGCTAAGAGTGGATTCCAAATCTTCACTTTCGGCAATTTTCGGGTCGATTTCAAGGTCTTCCAGTGGCTCGTCTCCAAAATCCTCGACGATTTCCACACCCTGTGCTTCCAGCGTATCGTAGAATTTTTCAATTTGTTCCGGATCAAAATCCAGTTCGCCAAGTGCATCAAGAATTTCTTTTGTTGAAAGCTGTCCTTTTGACTTTCCCTGCTCAATCAGTTCCTTGATGACCGTTTTCTTGTC
>DHDF01000033.1:28405-34208 GCA_002399225.1 bacterium UBA4883 | reverse complement strand
TGATGACCGTTTTCTTGTCCGGCACTGCCATATTGTGTCCCCCTATTTCTTCTGCTGCCTTAATTTGCTAAGGTAAATTTCAATTTCCTCATCCCGTACCGATTCGGCCCGGCTTAACTTTTTTTGGTCGCTTTCCTGAAAAATGATATTGATATATTCACGCACATCTTTCTGCGTTAAGGTAATTTCATTCTGCATCGCAAGAATTCTCGCAATGGATGAAATTTCATCCATGGAAAATTCTTCCGCCAGATCCGTGAGACCGATTGCGTTTCCATTTGTAATTCTGCCCACAATTGTCGCATATACACGGCGATTAAACGCCGTTATGAACTTTTCAGGAGGCAAAACAGACGCAATTTTCTCCACAGATTCTGGAAATTTCAGCATATGCGCAATGAGCGCTTCTTCCGCGGCTGCTGCGCGGTAATTTTCCGATTTTTCCGGATTCACGCGATCCCGAAGACCGGAAGTCTGACGCTGAACCGTCTGAAATTGCTTTTTCAACTGCTTTTTCCGGCTTTTCCGCCCATACATTTTTATCTGATTCAAAACTGTGGAAGTTGTAATTCCGGCTTCCTGTGCGAGACGGCCCGCATAAACTTCTCTCTCGATTGGATTTTCCAGCGTAGAGAGAATGGAGGCGGCCTCGTTGAGATACTCGACACGCTGCTCCGGATTCTGAAGGTTTCTGCCCTGCTTTGCTTTTTGCAGCCGGTATTCCACATCGTTGCCGCAGGAATCTAGAAGCTGTTTAAATTTAATCGGCCCATATGCTTTTATGTACTCGTCCGGATCCTTGCCCCCCACCACCGCCAGAACGCGGACATTGAGTCCCGCGCCCCGCAGCATCGGAATTGCCCTCGAAGCCGCTTTCTGCCCCGGCCCGTCGGAATCGTAACAGATCACAACCTCTTTTGCATACCGGGCCATCAGCCGTGCCTGCACCGGGGTCAGAGATGTTCCCAGCGTGGCAACCGCTTCCTGAAATCCCGCCTGGTGCAGGGCAATCACATCCATGTAGCCCTCGCATAAAATCAATCTTCCGGAATTGCAGTTTTTTGCAAAATTCAAGGCAAACAGCAAGTTGCCCTTGTTAAACACCGGAGTCTCGGAGGTATTGAGATATTTTGGCTGACCGTCCCCCAGCGTTCTTCCCCCAAATGCGACTACATTGCCCCGCAGGTCAATGATTGGGAACATGACCCGCTTGAAAAAGCGGTCGATTGCACGACCGTTTCTGCTTTTTAACGCAACGTTGGCCAGCACCATTTCTTCCTGCGTATACCCTTTTTTCTCAAGAAAATCCACTACGGCAAAGCGGGAATCCGGAGCATACCCAAGTCCAAAATGCCGGATGGTCCCCGGCTTGAGCGCCCGAAGATGAAAATATTCCCGGCCCGCCCGGCCGACATCCGAATTTAAAACGGAATAATAGAACCGGGCGGTTTCCCTGTTGATTTCCAGGATATGCGCGCGCAGCCTGCTCATCCTGTCATCTACTTCCGCTTCCGGGATCTGCATCCCGGCCCGCTGAGCAAGAAAGCGGACCGCCTCCATATAATCGAGATTTTCGATCCGCCGGACAAAAGTAATCACATCGCCGCCCGCCCCGCATCCAAAGCAGTAAAACGAGCCATTTTCCGGGTAAATGTTGAAAGAGGGCGATTTTTCACTGTGAAACGGACACAGTCCGACCATATTTCGGCCGCTGCGCTTCAGGTCGACATAGTTAGACGCAAGTTCTACAAGGTCACTTCTGGCTTTGAGTTCCTGCAAAAACGATTCCGGCAAGGGCATGCCGCTTCACCTCCTCTTTCAGACGGGCTCCCTTTTTCTACAACTTCCAAGAAGTCGGGACATAAATTGATTTGAAAAGTTCGACTGCATAGTGATCCGTCATCCCCGCAATATAATCGCACGCAGCCCGTCCGCATCCTTCCTGCTCTGCAATCCGGCGCATATTCTCCGGCAAATGCTCCGGATTTCGAAGGTATTGATACAAGGCACCGATGAGATAGGGAACCTTTTTCTCCTCGCCTTTCGCTTTCGGGTTCTGATAAACGCTCCGCGCCATAAAATCATTCAAAAGGTCAAATGCCTTTTGGACCTCCGGGTCCAGTCGGACGACTTCTTTCCCGCTGTTTCTGACAACGGAGTGAACCAGCGTGTCGATTCGCTTCGATTTTGTATGGCCCAGTACCGAGGTGATTTCCAAGGGAATTTCCTTTTCTTTCAGTACTCCTGCGCGCTCCGCGTCGTCAATGTCATGATTCAGGTATGCAATTCGATCCGCAATGCGGATGATGCGTCCTTCCATCGTGGTAGCCTCCGTGCCCGTAGTATGGCACAAAATCCCGTTTCTGACCTCTTGGGTCAGGTTCAGCCCCTTGCCGTTCTTTTCAAGCCGCTCCACCACCCGCACACTTTGTTCATAGTGGCGGAACCCTTCGGGGAAAATCTCATTTAAAGCCCGCTCCCCCGCGTGCCCAAACGGCGTATGTCCCAAATCGTGGCCGAGTGAAATAGCTTCCGTCAGGTCCTCATTTAAGCGCAGCGCCCGTGCAATGGTCCGCGCGATCTGGTCAACCTCCAGCGTATGGGTCAGTCTTGTTCTGTAATGGTCTCCTTCCGGAGAAAGGAAAACCTGCGTTTTGTGTTTTAGGCGCCGAAACGCCTTGCAGTGTATAATCCGGTCACGATCCCGCTGAAACGGCGTGCGAAGATCGCATTCTTTCTCCGGAATTTCACGTCCCGCCGTATCTTTGGAAAGCATGGCATAAGGTGAAAGGATTTGCTTCTCCAAGTCCTGAGTCCGCTCGCAGACCGTCATGAAGGTTTCCTCCTTTCACGATATTTACTGCATTATACGCGAACCTCTCATCAATTTCCTTGCTAAAATAAGAAAATTATTGAACCGACCTATATTTTTCCGAAAGCAGTTCGGCCCTGCACTTCCCGCAGGTCGCGTCTGATAAGGCACGGCAAAAAAAATTTAGTTTTTTTTGTTCCAAATGAAAGCAAATCCGGACTGAATCCCTATATTCAGTGTGATCGACTGCTCCGCCAAACCGCGCAATCAGCGCACTGACCGCCGCATACTGGGCATAGCCGCAGCAAATCTCAAGCAGAGCACACCGTTTCATCACAGCGATCCCAGACTGCTTCAAAGCGAGCGAAGCAGCGTGGGAATAAGCCCTGACCAGGCCGCCGGCCCCGAGCAGAATGCCGCCGAAATAACGGGTTACCACAATCATCGCATCCGTGACGCCGGACCTCAGTAAAACATCCAGCACCGGCATGCCGGCGGTTCCTTGCGGCTCTCCACCATCGGAATGGCGGGTGATTCTTTCTTGTCTCAGGCAATAAGCGTAAACATAATGTCTGGCTTCTTTGTGGCGGCTTTTGACCGACTGCAAAAACGCCACCGCTTCCTCTTCCCGGCACACAGGTGCGGCATCGCTGAGAAACCGGGAGCGGCGTTCTGTAAACTCGGCGGCTGTAGATGCTTTCAGGGTCCGATACTCTTCCTCCATTTTCATCTCCGTGAAAAAAAGTAGACGGCGTCTTCCGCCGTCTACCTGTTCTGCATTGCTTTTTACTTGTCGAGACCGTAACGCTTTTTGAACATATCAACGCGGCCGTTTGTATCAACCAGTTTCTGCTTGCCTGTAAAGAATGGATGGCATTTGGAACAAATTTCAACATGGATGTTCTCTTTTGTAGATTTTGTATGAATTACATTTCCGCATGCGCAGGTAATTGTCGTATCCTTATACTGCGGATGGATCTTTTCCTTCATTCCTGTCACCTCGCTATCAGCCATATTCCACACTTGATTTATTATAACATGTCGTGTAATCAATTGCAAGAATCATTTTCACCTGTTCTTCAGCTTTGGGTCTGCTGTTGCAGATAAGAGACATATTCTTCAAGGCACATGGAATATTCCCTCATTTTAATTGCGTTGCTCCTCCCGACATAGCGAAAATGATCAGGTTCAAAGTCCATGCCCGTCATGGACTCTTTATCTTTGGGGTACCGAAGAACAAATCCATAATACACGCTGTTTTGAGACAACCAGTGATACTGGCCGGTAGATGCAAATTTCGCGCCTTGCTTCCCGTCAAAAGAAAATGTGACGGCAAGGCCGGTCTGATTCTCGTTGTATCCGCCCTCTCCGACTGTATTTTGCGCCTGGTTTTCCGCGCGGACAAGGGAAAGATTGTCCTGCTGCATCAGCCGCTGAACTTCCGCCTGATACAGCTGATTCTGCTGTTTAGAATCCACATAGGCACCTGCAAGAGTTAAAGGATAACCGTCCGTCTTTGCCTTCTCCATCATTTTTCCCAGCGCCGGTAAAATCCGCTCATCCAACTGAATCCCTTCAAAACTGGTCAGCTGGGGCTGGTATCCAGATGACAGAATGTGCGAAGAATTGACCAGAAGCAGGTTCAGGGAATCATCATAGATTGGAAGGCCACCGGAATTTCCCGAATCTGTTCCTGCATCAGCCGACAAACTGCCGGTTGGCGGCTGGGCAGCCCCTTTCATCTGAATCCACGTCAGCAGCACTGCCGCCGCCAAAGAGAAAAAAATTGCAATTAAAACAACCGTCATTACAATCTTTATTCTTTTGTTTTGATTTCTGCCGTTCCACTGGCTGTGCTTTTTTAAAATTTTTTCACTTTGTCTTCGCATGAAACCTACCTATCCCAACATGATTTCTTTTTTATTGTATAACTTCTCCGAAAGGATTGCAACCTTAGAATCATTTTCAGGAAGCAATGCCAAATCTTTGCGTTTCATTGATTTTTTTCTGGGATTTTAGTATGATTATAAAGGTAATAAGAGGTAAATAATATAAATTAAGCAGAAATGGAACGAGGCTGCAATTAATGAGAAAAACGAAAATCGTATGTACCCTAGGCCCGGCAACAAAGGATGAAAACGTTATCCGCCAGCTCATGCTTTCCGGAATGAACATTGCACGGCTAAACTTTTCCCATGGTTCCGGAACCGATCAGAAACCTTATGTTGATTTGGTCAAAAAGCTCCGGCAGGAGCTTGATCTGCCGATTGCTCTTCTGCTGGATACCAAAGGGCCAGAGATACGGACCGGCAAATTTGGAAAGCCATCCGTTACACTCAAAACCGGGGAACATTTTACTCTGACTACACGCGATATAGTTGGCAACGAGCAGAGCGTTTCCGTCACCTTTCAGCGTCTACCCAAAGAAGTTCACCCTGGCACTCCCATCCTGATCGACGATGGGCTGATTGAACTGAGGGTGGAGTCCTGCACGGACACGGACATCCTCTGCGTTGTCGAAAACGGTGGCGTTGTCTCTTCCCACAAAGGAATTAACGTCCCGGGTGCCCACCTGTCGCTTCCATTCATCAGCGACAGAGACCGGGAAGACCTCGCTTTCGGTGTAGCAGAAAATTTTGATTTCATTGCCGCCTCCTTTACCCGCAGCGCGCAAGATATTCTAGACATGCGCTCGGAACTGCAAAAGCTCGGCTGCCATAGCATCCGGATTATTGCAAAAATTGAAAATGCCGGCGGAGTGCAGAATATTGACGATATTCTCCGGGTCTCGGATGGCATTATGATTGCCCGCGGGGACTTGGGAGTTGAAATTCCCCTGGAAGAAATACCGATCATCCAAAAAGAATTGATCAAAAAAGCTTCCAGTGCGGGGCTGCCAGTCATCACCGCAACGCAGATGTTGGACTCGATGATGAAAAACCCACGCCCAACCCGTGCGGAGGCAACCGATGTTGCCAATGCAATCTATGA
>DHDF01000033.1:27938-28299 GCA_002399225.1 bacterium UBA4883 | reverse complement strand
GACGGCACCAGCGCGATTATGCTCTCCGGTGAAACCGCGGCAGGGCTGTACCCGATTCCGGCCGTAAAGACCATGGCGAGAATCGCAGAGCGCACGGAAAATGACATTGATTACATGGGACGGTTCAAGAAGCGTGATTTTGAAGAGCAGCTGAACGTCACCTCGGCCATTTCCCATGCGACCTGCACAACGGCATATGACCTCGGCGCCGCCGCGATCATCACCGTGACAAAGACCGGACGCACGGCGCGCATGATTTCTAAATATCGCCCTTCGCACCCGATTATCAGCGGCACGACGGATCCAACCGTTCTCCGGCAGATGAGTCTTTCCTGGGGAGTGGTACCGATTTTAGTGGAAG
>DHDF01000033.1:19895-27816 GCA_002399225.1 bacterium UBA4883 | reverse complement strand
AGTGGTACCGATTTTAGTGGAAGAAAAAAATAACACGGACGAATTGTTCAATCATGTCGTGGAAACAGCTAGGCACCGTAACCTCGTGCAGGACGGCGACTTGGTTGTGATCACAGCCGGCCTGCCCCTTGGTATTTCAGGAACGACAAATATGCTGAAAGTTCAGCTGGTCGGCGATGTTCTGGTCTCCGGCCGAGGGGTCTCTAAAGGCATTGTTTGCGGCAATCTATGCGTCTGTAAAGATGAAGAGGAAGCCCATAAAAATTTTAAAGACGGCGATATTCTTGTCATTTCGGAAACTACAAATGAAATTCTGCCCATTTTGAAATTAGCTTCAGCGATCATCACGGAGCACGGAGGGATGAATTCCCATGCTGCTATTGTCGGGCTGACTCTGGAAAAGCCGGTCATCGTCGCAGCGCAAAATGCCACTCAGCTGCTGAAAAGCGGCACAACCGTAACAGTGGATGCAGCACGCGGCATTGTTTTCAACGGTCAAAAATACAAAAGAAAACCATAGAGCCTATTTTAAAGATACACCGAGAAGGAGAAAATTCAGTTTTCTTCCTTCTCAGGCGTTTGATCTTCCACATAGTCCCAGTAAGTGGCCACATCTTTCATCAGCCCGTCAATATGATGGACCATCCGCTGTTCCGCCTTTTGAGGATTATGCTCCCGTAAAGCCTCCAGAATCCCGATATGCGCCGTCATAACGGATTTTTTCTTCTGGCGGATCTGCTCAAACAGCGGCGTCTGCTGCCCATAGGTAAACAGCATATGGTACATGGATTCAAGCACTGGATTGCGGGAGGCATGTGCAATGCCTTTATGAAATTCGATGTCGATCTGTGCAACGCTTTTTTTCTCCTTGCGGTATTCATCCTGTAACTTCAGGACTTCGTCCAAATGCTCCAGCTCTGCATCGGTGATATTAATGGCAGCTAAACGTGCGTTTTCACGCTCCACCGCCCGCCGCGCCTGCAATACAATCGTATAATTTTCCAGCGTACAGACCGTAATCACACGCTTTAAGGTCTCTTGATGCCGGTTGAGCGTATCCAGGGACTTGGCCCGCAACAAAGCATCACACCCTGCCTGAGTAATATTGCGGCCGGCATTGCCAACCTTATGTACATAGCATTTATTTTCCAACCGCCGCAAGACGCGTCCGATCGTCGCGGAACTCACCTGAATCCCACGCTTTTCCAAAAGTTCCACCAGATTCCATGACCCCAGCGCGACGGAAGATTCTTTTAAACACTCCAACACCGCAAGATCCTTTTTATCCAGCGTCTGCAACAAAATAATCCACCCTGCTTTCTGCGCCCATTGAAAATGGGCTCCTATCGATTCATAATTGCCGATTCTCGACTATATTTTATATTGTAGCATATTCTGTGTTTCATCGGCAAGAAAAAATCATTCAAAGCTGCAGCCGTAACAACGTAATAAAATGCATACGCCCCCTGGTCCATTGCCCTGGATCAGGGGGCGTACCTTACAAAAAGCCCTGGTGAATCATCTGAAACATCGCATTCCCTGCCGTTTTTCGCTTGCAAAAAGAGACTGTACCCGGTATGACATCTTGTCGAATCAATTTACAATTTTATACCACACCACAAAAGAATCTGATTGACGGAAAGAAAAGTCAGCCAAAGGACCGCCACTCCACCGACCAGGTTCAACAGTTTATTGTTTACATTTTCACCCAGAACACTTTTGTTGTTGCTGAGCAGCATCAGAACAAAAGAAACAAGAGGAGCGCCGATAATCGTAGCACCCTGAGCCATAATGGTAAGTTGAATCGGGTTGGTGCCAAAGATCAAACCGACGCAGGCGCCAAGCGCCACAATGAGGGTTGAAAACATCTTAACCCAAAAATCGTCAATCGTTTTGCCGAGCTTCAGCGCATCCGCGAGGAAGGTACCTCCAATGACGGCATTTGCAATAACAGAGGAAAACACCGCCGCAAAAAAGCCAATCAAAAACATCAGATTCGCAGATTCGCCCAGAAGCGGTTTCAGCAAGGCGGCAATGCTGGGCACCGTTGTGATTTTAGAACCGGCCGGCAGGACACTGGCAGCGGAAATCAAAATGATTGCCGTTATGCAGGTCAGAATGATGATGCCCGCGCTAGAATCCCGCTTCGCTTTTCCAAGCTCGGGGAGTTTCCACTTCTTTCCCTGAACCATATAGCTCTGGCAGGCGGCACCCGCAATGCTGAACGTTGTGGCAGACAGAGAGATAAAAAGCTGCCATCCTTCAATTCGGCTTGGCAGAAGACCGCGCATCAGTTCCCCCGCCCGGATCTCAGGAACAAAGAAAAACACATTTCCCAAAAAGCAGATCAGCATGACAAGGACGAGGACGGTCATGATTTTTTCAAGCAGCTGATAAAAGCTGTGGGAAATCCAGATGAGCAGCATAATGATCAGAAAGCTGACAATGATCCACGCTTTTACACCCAGAAAGGGAAAAAGGGCGTTTAAGGCCACACCGGTGTTAACGTTATTGCCCGCCTGGAATTCCGTGCAGATGAGGAAGCAGCAGATCCCGAAGGCCACTGCAAGTCTTCTTGAATAATGGGATTCGATTTGCTCCAGCATGCTTTTGTCGCTGGCGCAGCCGATTGTCGCAGAGATCCTCGTAAAGCTGACCATGAAAAGCGCTGCCAGAACAAGAACCCAGAGGTAGGAGTAGCCATATGCCGTGCCGGCCTTGCTTGCCACAATGATACTGCCGGCTCCGAATACGGTCGCGGCAATAATCAGACCAGGACCAAGCGACGAGAAAATATTTTTTAAGGAACTTGGCTGATTTGAACTTTTCATTTCAAACACCCCTTTTTTATCTCTTCTAAATCAATCTGCCTTCCATTCATCCATGTGAAGCCGGATAAAGGCATCGTCAGACAAATTGGGATACATGGCACAAACCCGGTCGATTTCTTCCCCCTGACCCGGCGAAAGCAACAGTCTGGGGTCCAGACAAAAATTGTTCCGAAAAAGCCCCTGCCTTCTTAAGACCTCATGCAACCCGGGAATACAGCCTCTGAACTGATGTGCTGCGTCGAAAACGGCAGCATTTGCGTCTGTAATCTGAGCTGCCAGAGTCAGCCACTTGGCGGGAACTTCGGGAAGGGTTCGGAGCGCTTCGATTTGGCGGAACAGTTTTACCACCTTCGCGGTCCAGATGCACCACTGCCCGAGAAGTCCTCCTTTCAGGCGGTTGCTCCAGATCCTGCCATCCTTTGGAAAGTGATATTCTGTCAAAAGATCCACCAGCAGGTTGTCGTCATTGCCGGTATATAACGTAATCTCCTTCGCCCGGGAGGAAAATGTCGCTGCCCGAACAACATCCAGTGTTGTGTAACGGTTGAAAGAGGCACATTTAATCGCTACGGTATTTGGAATTTCACAAAAATGCTGCCAATAGCGGTAGGAAAACGTCCTCCCCCCTACTGCGGGTTGCAAATAAAAGCCGATGACTGGAAGGACCTTTGCAACGGCCTTGGTGCGTTCCAGCAGTCCCTGTTCTGAAATTCCATTCAGGCCGCCCGGGCTGAGCAGAACGGCGTCATATTCATATTTGCGGGCGGTTTCCGCTTCCGAAACCGCTTGGCGGAGAGGGCCGCAAACGCCGGAAATGCGCACAATGGTTTTGCCGCTCTTTTTTTCATAGGCATCCGTTTCTTCCGAAACCAGCCTTAACACGGGTTCAAACAGACCGTATTTCGGATCCCGGATCTCAAACTGGGTGCTGTGAACGGCCGTCGCGATGCCGCCGACCCCACTGTTGAGGTAATACCGCATCAGCAGGCGCTGAACGGATTCGTCAAACTTCCGGTTGTCATCCAGCGCAAGCGGCGTGGCTGGGATCACGGTGCCGCTTCTAAGCACTTGCAATGCGCTTTCGTGCCTGTCCATTAATAGCTTCCCTTCCTTTCCTCAAAATGAGTTGGCTTGCCCAAAATTTTTCCGCCATCCCTGATCCATTCCGCTTGCCAGCGGATCATAGTGCCCAGCGGAACCGACGGATAACCAAACGTCTCCATACAGTCCATCGCATTATTCAGGTAGGCGTCTGTTCCTTCCGCCCCTTCGAAAACCGGCTTTTTCCCAAGCAGGGCGCCAAGCCGGTTTGCAACCTCTCTGACAGAAGCGGTTTCCGGCCCAGTCACGTTCATTTTTACCGCTGGGGAAACCGCATGCAGCAGGGCTCGGATGGCGATCTCGTTGGCAGTTCCCTGCCAGATGCAGTTAAAGCACGGTGTCGCAACGGAAATCGGGGTTTCGGAAAGGATTTTCTGCGCAATGTCACAAAGTACGCCGTAGCGCAGCGCAATGGAAAAGTTGAGGCGAAACAAAAAGACGGGGGTATTGTTTCGCTCCGAGTAATACTCAAAGGTTCTCTCTCTTGCAAGACAGCTCATGGCGTATTCTCCGACCGGGCCGGGCCGATCCCGCTCTGTGCATCCGCCCGTGGAAAGCGGAACGATCGGATAAATATTGCCGGTGGAAAACGCCACGATTCTGGAAGCCTTAAAGCGCTCTGCGACAAAGACTGGCAGAACGGAATTCATTCCCCATGTCTGACATTCTGCGCCGTCCGTGCCGAATTTTTTCCCCGCCATGAAAATAATGTTTTTAATTTCCGGCAGAGCGCGCAGTTCTTCTAGGTTTTGCAAGTTTGCTGCGATCGTTGTCACCCCACCTTTTTGCAGCAGTTTACGCGATTCCCGGTCACTGAAACGGGAGACCGCATAAATCTTTTGATTTTTCCCCGCCTGAACGGCGGCGTTTTTTGCAAGCAGGCACAGAGTAGGGCCCATTTTCCCGCCTGCGCCAAGCACCATGATGTCACCTCCGATCTTCTTCATGTCCTCCACCAGCGCATCCGACGGGCTGGTAAGCAGTTGATTCAGTTTTTCTTCCGTCCACATTTGATGTATTCCTCCTATCGGTTCATTTTTCTGAGTTGTCCCGGTCAGCCAGGCGGCATTCTGCCTCTGCGGCGCGGCAAACTTGCTTTTCCGATTTCATGCACTTTATTTCATCTCCCTCTATTTATATACTAACTAGTTAGTTAATTTTATGCAAAAAAGGACTACCCTCCCACGAACTTCCTTTTTCGTTTTTTACTTTTTCCGCTGGTCATTTTTTAAGTAGCAGAGCATCATATCCGTTACAGATTGAATCCGTTCTTCCAAGTTTTCCGCTTCTCCCATCGGTTTGCCATAAACTTCACTGAGCGTGTACATATTGGAAAAATAGTTGAAACTCAGAGCGATCAAAGAAAGCAAGATCTGGTCGGGATCAATTTTAGGAGCGATTTCCCCCGACTTTTTACCGGATTCGATCATTTGTTTCAGCTCGCTTCGAATGAGATTTTTCACACTGCCAAGCTCTTTTTCGGCAAAATATTTTCCATCATTCAGGTTTTCCCACATCAGCATGCGGACGTAAGCCGGGTTTTCCTTTAAAAAATAGAAATAAGTGCGTATGATCTCTGCAATTTCGTTTAGACAGTTTCCTTTTTTCTGAATAACCAGGCTTTCATCTTGGCTTAACCGACAATACACAGATTCCAATACACTTTTATAAAGTTCTTCCTTGCTGCCAAAATATAAATAAATCATACCCTTGTTGACCTTTGCCCGCGCTGCGATTTCATCTACACGGGCCCCGTAAAGTCCCTTTTGGGAAAATTCAATCTCAGCTGAATCCAGCAAGGCCTGTTTTGTCATTTCGCTGTTCCTTTCTCTTTTTCCCATAACATTCTCCTATCTAACTATTTAGTTTCAAAATACTACAATTTTTTCTCCATGTCAAGAGCTTTTTTATTATTCTTTCTCTCAGATATTTTCTACATTTAAAAAATAAACTCTCCCAGAAGTTGTCCGGGAGAGTCAAAAATGTCTCGCTCTAATTAGAATTAAGCTGATTCTGTTTCTTCCGCAAGCTCTTTATTTTTACCTTTGATGCTTGCAAATATTTCATTATTAGAAGCAATCGGCTTTATCTGAGAAGGTAAATCAAAATCAGCAACCGTAATACTATCACCAAACTTTTTCTTGGAAACATCTATTACAATGTTGCTTGGCATGAATTTTACTTTTCCTTCCACCTCAATTCTCGGCTTTTTTATGTGAAGTTGCAAAAATTTGCGCTTTAAGGTGTCTTGTCCCTCAAAAATAATTGGCAAATGCAATTTTACATTTTGGTCGACTTTCACCAATTGAATCGAAATATGTATAATTTTCCCTTCAACTGGATCTTTTTGAATTTCTTTAATAAAGCCGAATTTTTCCTCTGCATCTGTCTTGATCCATAGCTTAATTCTTGTGCCATATTTTTCAAAGATTTTGTTAAGTTCAGCAGCCTTAAATTGCACTTGCGCAGAGACTAAACCGGGTCCGCTTAAAACGCCTGGGATAAATCCATCTCTTCTAACCCTTTTAGGTTTTTCAGTTCTTTTCATTGCTTCTATAACTATTTTGTTCAATCATAACACTCCTTTGGGCTTTTTTTTGCATATAGAAGCCCTTACTTCTATCCTATACTTAATGTCAAGTATGAAAAACCGATATAAGCAATCAGAACAGAGGAAAAAGACAAAACGGGCACGCTGGAAATCAATCCGATACGTCTTTGTTCCATTTGGGAATCAAAAGCGCTTTTATAAAATTTTATAATGCGGTTTATCCTCATCGAAAAACTTCCATCGGAGCCAATCGTCAAGATAAATCCCGATTCCGGAAAGGAAATACCAAACAATGCTAGCTGGCAAACAGATTTGACTGCAAAGATTCAGCGGCACTCTGGAATAATCCCACACATGCCAGCCAAGTCTGATATTGACGATATAGCCGGTCAATAGTTCCAGCGCCGTGATAATGGCCGCGCCGATTAGCATTTGGAGAATGAACGGCGTATCCCACGACAGAAAACGGTTTATGTAACCAAGAGCCAGAAAGCAGATACCGCCAAGCAGAAACATACTCCAGTGGGACCAGCCTCGGTATACGATTTCAATCAGGACATAGATACTGCCGCCAACCAGAAATAAAATGCCGTTTTTCACCCAGCTTTTCATATTGACGCCTCCGTAACCGTGTGACAGTTTGCCTTCAAGCTTTTTATAAGGTGGGAGTATAATCGAGATTACTTATAAAAACAATATTGATCAAGAAAATCAGGTCAGTTTACGTATAAAAGGAGGATTCCCTAAAAGATGATCCAAAAAATCATTTCAACTGTGGTAAAAAGCGTTGTCGCATATATCGTATTGTTGATTCTCGGAAGGATCATGGGGCGAAAAATGATTTCCAGAATCACATTTTTTGATTTTCTAATTGGCGTAACACTTGGGTCTTTGGCTGTCCGAATGTCGCTGGGAAATGAAAGTTCTGTGCTGCTAACGACTGTTTCTGCTATTGTGATTACTTCCATGGCTCTAATCACAGATCAGTTCAATATGAAAAGTTCGTTGTTTCGGAAAGTTGAAGAAGGCAAACCGATTCTTATGATCCAAAAAGGGAAACTGCTTTATGAAGGACTATCCAAAGCGAAGATCAGCATGAACAAATTGCTGATGCTGTTACGGCAAAAGAATGTTTTTAACATTGAGGACGTCGATTATGCCATTTTTGAAAACGACGGTCGTTTAACCGTGTTACTAAGACCTGAAAAGCTATCCGTAAATGCTGGTGAAATGAAAATATCAAAACCGGGAAATAAGCTGTCTATCGATCTCATTGTAGATGGAAAAATTCTTTTGGATAATCTGACATCCAGCGGGCATACACAAGAGTGGCTGATGCAGCAATTGAAAATTCAAGGCTTTGACCGGCCCGATCAGATCTTCTATGCGTCCCTTAATCAAATTGATAAGCTTTACGTTGCGCCCTTTCACTGAAAGG
>DHDF01000033.1:19439-19702 GCA_002399225.1 bacterium UBA4883 | reverse complement strand
TGATCATTTTGGATATACTATTCGATATTCTGATTGATCGAGGTAAGCATCATGAAAAAAGATAAAAAAAGACGTGATAGAAAGAGCAACGCCGAAGGTACCGAGAATCCAAAGCAGCCCTCTCATGTAAAAAACCAAAACGACAGTCACAATGTTAGAAAAGTCTCCCTTGGCCCTAACACAAAACGCTAAAGCGGGAAGCGGAAAGCCAAATACGCTTTCCGCTTTTCTTATATGATCCGAAAGGAATCCAAAGCATCCGT
>DHDF01000033.1:16013-19150 GCA_002399225.1 bacterium UBA4883 | reverse complement strand
CTAAATTCAAAAAGAGGGTATCTACGTGAATAATGTTTTCCCAGTCTATAATTACTGTTATCCTTTATGGTGCAGGCAAGGACCTCCGGGATTGATGGGGCCGCAGGGCCCGCAGGGGCCGGCAGCACCGCAAAGCTTTGTTCAGCTTTTTGACAGAAATTATACCAATGAATTGACTGCGAACGGCCCTTTGAATTTGTCAAATGAAGGGATCAGCTCCATCCATACTACCGGTGGATATTCTCTATCATCGACTACCGTAACAAATGATACACTCCATTTCCCTGGAGCCGGATTGTACCATATCAAAATTTCACTTCGTGCAAGTTTTCTTTTGCCTCAAGTACCCCCTACAGCCGGTTTAACCTATCAAATTTTATTGAACGACTTAAATGAATCTAATTATTCTATCAATAATTTGGTGTTCAATGGTATTTTCCCTAATGATCCGAATGCCATATTAGACAATCAGCTGATGATTCAAAAACGCATTTGAAGGCAAATTAAGTATTTTTGACATTATTATAATTGTACATAAATGGGGTCAGTAATAGAACATGAGGAATTAATAAGATATCTTCTACTTACTGGTCTTTACCGATTGGCATAGATAAAAATAAGGGTGTATTGAAAATTAAATCCAATACGCTCTTTCTGCTGTCTATGTTATTTATGGCCGTGCCAAGAGAAGTTCTCAATTTAGGGGAGCCCAAGAGGGGAATCAGACTGCGTTTAACAAGCAGCGTATGAATGAATTTGGGGCTCAGGCACGCTCTGGAAACAGCCCATCTTACAAAAAAGTCTTAAAGTAAAGCGCAAAACGAGGCCTCAAAGTTCTTGAACTCGGCGTTGGCTGAAATACGCCAGTGATTATCAAGTTTCCTTTCTGGCAAATGTATTGAAGAATCCAAATGCGGTTTATGCATGCATCAACGCTGGCGAAGCTTCCTGTGTGAATGATATCGAGCCACAGGCAATTTGCATAGACGTGGATATTGGGAAAACCCTGTCGGATTTATTTGAGAAGCAAAACGCAAGGCCTTAAATTCCTTGCGTTTTGTCGTTTTTTATGCTTTCACTTTAAGAACGTGAAGAAGCACAGCATCCTTGATTTGCTGACAAAAAGATCTCTTTTTGATCAGGTATTCTTCCCATTGACAATTGACGGGGAATTTCGGCATTAAACACTTCTTTGCTAATTTTAAATCATGTGGATATTAAAACAGTTTTCTCTGCACTCGGGAATTCACAAACATCCACCAAGCTAAACATAAATGCCCATACCTTGCCTTCATGCAGGCAAGAACATCAGAAGCTATTGCCAATGCTTCGCCGCTAAAAGATCATGTGTAAACCCCAAATAACCCCCAAAGCAGTCTATTTTCACAAAGAGAAATCCCAGAAGCCAGTATCCATGCGGCTTCCGGGATTTTNNACTTTAGTCAGTGGTAGTTGACTGACAGTGTCCGGCTCCGACCCGGTCAGGCCCCAGCTATTGCCGTGCTCGCTGGCATGAAGCTGAGTCTATCGTAGCCACTCAGCGGACGCCCGGCTGTCGGGAGGATGCTGGTTACCTGGCAAAAAGCAAAGTGAAATTGGCAAAAAGAAAAGCCGCACAAATCACTGAATAATTCAGGATTTATGCGGCCTTTCGAGCTTGGTGCGCGGAATGGGACTTGAACCCATATGGGATAACCCACACGCCCCTCAAACGTGCCTGTCTGCCAATTCCAGCACTCGCGCTCAGCAAAAGAAATTATACCACTTTTATAGCAGAATTGTCAACACAAAATTACCAATTTTTTAAAGTTCTGCTGTAATTCGGACTAATTCGTCATAACTCAGGATACTGTTAAGCACTTCCGGCAGAACATTGGCGGAAAGATATTCCGGAAGCGAAAGACGTTTCAGCAAAGCAGCACGCTTTTTCGCGCTATTCGGACCTCCGGAAAGGCCGCAAGTATATAAATCAGCTTTTGTAATAAGACGGCGCGGAGGCAAAGAAAGGGGTTCTTCCTCTATGCCGACCCCGGCGCGAAGCAGCGCTTCCTTTAAGATAGCTGCCGGCATTCCCTCCACACCAAGTTTTCCTTCTTTGGAGGGTCTATCCTTGCGCTTTTCTTTCCCTAAAATATCGGGAATATAAGCATGGCGGATTTTTTCAGGTGCAATGCATCCGGAAAGGTAATGCCGGATTAAAAATCCCGCCGAATCACTGTCTGTCAAAATCAGAAGACCGCGCACATCCGCCAGAGAACGGAACAAAGCCATTTGTTTCGGATCTTTGAAAATGCGGAATCCATTGGTCGGTAAAATCAACCCGTCAATCAAGGATGACAGTTTGATCTTATCATATTTTCCCTCAACGACAACAGCCTCTTTGACGTGAATCAAGCCGTTTTCCCTCTTTCCGTCAGGATTAACAGTCTGGCAATCAATTTTTCCATTTGGGTGCGCCGACTACCGCGCGCACCTTTCAGCGCGAGATCCGCGGCAAGAAGTTCTTTCAGACTGCCCTGAAGCATGCCCTCCGGATACCTTTCGGCATCCCGCTCTGCATTTTTAAGGCGGAATTCCTTGCGGGCGTAGTCAAAATACTTGGCAGGTTCCATGGCGCTTAAGCCGCTCTGCAGCGATGCACGGACCCGGTACAGATCAAGATAGTTTGAAGAAAGCACTGACAGAATTGCAACCGGTTCTTCCCCCTGCTCGAGCAGCGCGTCCAGAATAGAATAAGCGCGGTCACCCGAGCCGGAGAGCACCGCTTTTGCGAGGTCGAAAACACGGGCCTCCAGATTTTTAGTTGCAATTTGGTCAATTTCCTGAGCAGTGATCTCCCCTTCTTTTACATAGGAACAAAGTTTTTCAAGTTCATGCAGCAAAGTAGTTAAATCAGAACCGCAGCTGGCAACCAGCCGATCGGCGTTGCGGGGAGATAGCACGCAGCCTCTCTTCTGTGCGCCGGAACAGAGAATTTTTTTGAGCTGCGCACCGGTGCGCCTATCAAGCCGCACGGTGCAACCATATTTTTTCATGAAGTCAAGAAATTTTTTTCCGTTCTTTCTCTGTTTCTCTTCAAACTCCGAATTGGGAACGGCCACGACTAAGACTGTGGTCTCAGGAAGAGTGGAAACCAT
>DHDF01000033.1:10657-15909 GCA_002399225.1 bacterium UBA4883 | reverse complement strand
TCTCAGGAAGAGTGGAAACCATCTCTTTCCATTTTTTCGCTTCTGTCGCCTTTGGTGCATCCACAACCGGATCTGTTACGAGAACGCATTTCCGAACCGATAAAAATGGCAGCGCCTGCACCGCATCGGCAATCTGATCTGCTCCCGCTTCCCCGCCGTCAAATTTTTGAAAATTAAAATCCTGAAACTGATTTCCCGCAGCTTTTTCGGCAAGCTTTTTCATATAGTAAGAGATCAGATATTTTTCTTGTCCATATAAAAAATAAAGATTTTGAAAATTTGACGAGCTGATCTGCTTTTTCAGTTCTGCCTCCGTAATTTCCGGCATTATGATTCCCTCCCGACCGATAGCCTGCGGTCACCTTTCAGTTTCAGAACGATATTTCCAGAGCCGCCCGTCCAAAGGATATGATTCCCGGATGGCGGCGGTTTACAAAGGTCTTGCTCATCCATGGAAAGGATGGTGCAAGCCGGCCGAAGCAGACGGCATTTGGCTGGCGGCAAATCTGTGATCAAAAAATCAGGCGACAGCCATTCTTGTGGCAGCATGGAAAGATCTGCGCCGTCCGGCAAAAGCAAAAAGGAAAGATTACAGGTCTGAAGCCAGACGGCACTGTTTTCCCCACAGTCTTCCCTTATCATTTTCAGATTCTGCCATGACTTCTCTTCGCTTGTTCCCTGCCAGACAACCGCCCTGGAACATGAGGCGGCCCGCTGCACAAATCCGTCATACCGGCTTTCCGACGGTGCATAAAGAGTCCCTGTAGAAAATCGCCCTGTCAAAGCGGAGGAATTGGCAGCTTCCTGCCGGCCCTGCGTTAGCAGATGGAGACAATCCAAATTTTGGGTATTTCTTCCGGAAAGATACGAGGTGATCTCGCTCGAGCGGTAGCCTCCGCACCCAAACACCACTGCTTGGCCATTTTCGGTAACGGCGACGGAAAGCCCCGTCCCGACATCCAGCACGGCAATTCGCATGACACCCCGGTTCAGATAGCCATAGCTCAGAATGCCTGTCAGCAGAATCACGGCGGAAAGACATCCCGATGTCACAGCCAGTTTTTTCCCGCCGTGCAAAGCTACGGCCAGTGCAAACAGTACAATAGAGCCTGCCAGCCAAAGGAAGAGATAACCGTAGGAAGCAGAAATGCTTGCAAATGGAATTTTCGCCATCTCATGTGCACAGAACAAAAGATATTTGGAGAGCAGACCGCTGAGCAGTGCGAACGGCATCAGCAAAAATGACTGCGGTGCAAAAAGGCCGATCACCGCTCCAGCCGCCGAAACAGAAATCAGCAGGGAAGCCGGTACCAACATCAGCAGATTTGAAATTGGAGCAATCAGCGAAATATTACCAAATGACAGGATCATCACCGGCAGGGTGGCGAAGATTGCAGATGCAGAAGTGGCAAGAATCCCGTCGATTCCCTTCATCAGCGAATGGAGCGGGCGAAAGCGGTCCAAATGGGAATCCAGCCACGATTCGATCGGGTTAGTGAACAAGATCAGCCCGAGCGTAGCGAAAAAAGAAAGAAGCAGCCCTACGTCGGCCGCCGCATAGGGATTGGGCAGGCACAGGATCAAAACCGCCGTTCCAAGCGAATTGAGCGGATCGGCGCGCCGGGAAACGAGCGGCGCCGCCAGACACAACAGACACATGATGCCGCTACGCACTACGGACGGAACAAACCCCGTGACCGCCATAAAACAAAAAATCCCCGCGGCCGCAATCGGACCAGAACGTTTTTTCGGGATACGGAACAGACCGAAAATCAAAAAAAGAAGCTGAGCGATGGTCGCCATATGCAAACCGGAAACGGCAAGTAAATGCGACACGCCTGCCGTGCGAAAGTCCGCGGTCGTCTCGGAAGGCAGGGCTGCTTTATCCCCCAGCAGCATTCCGCGGATCAGACCGGCTTCTTTCTGCGGAAGCATGGAATCTACAGAATTCAGCATGGACCGGCGCAGCAGCAGGGCATAGAAATACGGCGGTTTTGAAGCAGGCGGAAAAACAGCAATTTGGTCGTGGTCATAAAGATAGGCGAACATTCGGATGCCCCGCGACTCATAGTAAGATTCCGCACTGTACCCTTCCCCGCCCTGCGGACGAAAAAAATGCACTTTGCAGCGAATCCGGGAATAAGGACCGGTATCCAGCTCACTTTGCGAGGAAAGCCGGATTTTGAATTTCTGAGGAGCGCCGGAAGCCGCAACGGAATCGAGGTTGACCACATAGTACCACCGCCCATATTGAGAATATGGCAATTCACAGACCGTTCCCTCCACCTTTGCATCTTTGCCATCCAGTGAGCGGGGAGGCTGTACCGCAGTGTGGAAATACCATGAAAAGGAACCGAATGCAATCGCCGCCGTAAGGAATGCGGCGGGAAAGACCAGCGCGGTGCGCGTTTTTCGAACGGCTACGGTCACTCCAAAAAGTGCAAGGCAACACCAGAATAAAACAAAAGAAATTTCAGTGCCCAGAAAGACTGCGGCCGCCAGTGTCAGCAGATAAGAAAATCCCACCAACACCAGCGGCCGTCTCATATAATCTCCCCCAAAAAAGGTTGCCTATTTTTTAAACAACGGCAAAGGTTCCAGATAAATGATATCCTTCCGGTCTTTTGCGTCGCCTTCTGCGAGCACACAAGCCCGCCCCACGATTCTGCCGCCATAGAGGTGGACCAGTTTTTCCATTGCGGCGAGGGATTCTCCTGTGCTGATAACGTCGTCCACGATCAGAACGCGCTTGCCGCGCAGCATTTTTTCATCTTCCTCCGAGAGGAAAAGTTTTTGAACATGGTCGGTGGTTATGGATTTGACCTCTACAGAGATCGGATTTCTCATGTATGCTTTTACGCTTTTGCGAGCGACAACATATCTGCCGCAGCCCTGACGGGCCATTTCGTAACAAAGCGGAATTCCTTTGGTTTCCGCAGTTACGACCACATCGTGCGCCGGGCATATCTTCAGCAGCTCCGCTGCGGATTTTTCTGTAATTTCCACATCGCCAAGCATAATAAACCCGGCGATATCGAGATGTTCGTCAATCGGACAAATTGGCAAATCGCGTTCACAGCCCGCAATGGTCATATGGTAGTACTTTTCATTCATGGCAAAAGACCGACCTTTCCCAAATTAATCTTCCCCGGCTGTTCAGCCCGGAGGCCATTTCATGGACCGACCGCCCAGCAGATGAAAATGCAGATGCGGCACCGTTTGGCCGCCGTCCGCACCTACATTGCAGACAATGCGATACCCGCCGTCCAGCTTCTTTTCCTTTGCGAGGCGCGCCGCAACTTCAAAAATATGGGCGACAATCGCGCTGTTTTCCGGTGTAATTTCAGTGGCAGAGCCGATGTGCTTCTTCGGAATCAGAAGAATATGAACCGGCGCCTGGGGCTGAAGATCATAAAATGCCAAAATCTCATCGTCTTCATATGCCTTTTTGCTGGGAATTTCTCCCGAAGCAATCTTGCAAAATGCACAATCCACGGTAAATCCTCCTTTACGTCAGATTCCAGAATTTTATTATAAACTTATTTCACCATGTTGGCAACAATTTTTTCCGCCGCCGCAAGGGCCTCTTCCAGCTTTTCCGGATGCTTGGTTCCGGCCATCGCGCTGTCGGGCCGACCGCCGCCGCCCCCGCCGGCAACCGCTGCGACTTCCTTTACAATTTTACCGGCGTGCGCGCCCTTCTTGACTGCTTCCGATGCGCAGGCAACCGCAAGATTGGCTTTGCCGTCCCGGACGCTTGCCAGAACTGCGACGAAATCGGGCGCATGTTCCCTGACCCGATCGCACATCATGCGCAGGACTTCCGGTCCCGCGCCTTCTAACCTGGCCGCAATCAAACGGATTCCACCAACCTGCTTTGCCCCCGCAAACAGGCTTTCCATTCGCATCGACGCCAGCTTTCCGTTCAAGGACTCAATTTCGCGATCCTTTTCTTTCAGTTCCGCGCAAACCTGTTCTGCACGCTGCGCTAGTTCCGCCGGGTTGTTGACCTTCAGCGCGGCCGCCGCCTGGTGAAGTTCCCCGGCTATCTGATTAAAGCAAACCAGAACATTTTTGCCCGTTACCGCTTCAATGCGCCTCACACCTGCGGCGGCGCTGCTTTCCGAAAGGATTTTAAACAATCCGATCTTCGCCGTGTTGTCCACATGGGTGCCTCCGCAGAACTCACGCGAAAAGTCCCCCGCTGAAACCACCCGGACAATTTTTCCATACTTTTCTCCGAACAGCGCCATCGCCCCGAGCTTTTTTGCCTCTTCGATCGGCATTTCTCGGCAGTCCACGGCAAGGCCTTCCAAGATTTTGCTGTTGACCAGGGCTTCGACCTTGTTCAGTTCTTCTGCCGTCAGCGCCGAAAAATGCGTAAAGTCGAAGCGGACACGGTGTTCATCGACCAGCTGGCCCGCCTGCTCGACATGCGTGCCGAGAACGCTGCGCAGCGCAGCCTGCAACAGGTGCGCGGAAGTATGGTTGCGCGTGATGGCAAGGCGGCGCTCTCTGTCCACCGCGGTTTTGACGGTTTCGCCGACCCGAAGCTCTCCGGCTTTTACCACCGCGTGATGCAAGAAATTTTTCGCATGATTTTTGGTTGTACCGGTCACTGACACAACCGCATCGTCCGACTCCAGCATTCCAGTGTCGCCCACCTGACCGCCGCTCTCGGCATAAAAAGAGGTCTTGTCTAATATCACGGCGATCTCATCCCCCGCCGTGGCGGCATTACAGCATTTGCCGTCTTTCAGAATTGCCAGCACTTTTCCACTGGTCTGCATGGTATCATAGCCGACAAATTCGGTCGCCGGGACGCCGTCCAGCACGTTGTTTTCCCCGGCCCAGGCATCCGCACCGGCGTTTTTGCGCGCCGCGCGGGCGCGCTCCTTTTGTTCGCGCATCAGGCGGTCAAATTCTTCTTCTTCTACCGTCAGCCCGCGCTCCGCCGCAATTTCCTTTGTCAGGTCAATTGGGAATCCATAGGTGTCGCTGAGCAAAAATGCCTCCGACCCGGAAAAAGATTTGCTGCCGGCCTTGATTGCGTCATCCAGATAGCTGTTAACTAGTGATAATCCCTGATCAATTGTCTTGGAAAAGCTTTCCTCTTCTACCCGAAGAAGCTTTACGATCATATCGCGCTTTTCAGCAAGCTCCGGGTAAGCGGCGCGGTTTTCCGCAATGACGGTGTCTGCGACCTGCCACAGGAAAGTGTCATGAATCCCGAGCAGACGGCCGTGGCGCGC
>DHDF01000033.1:0-10487 GCA_002399225.1 bacterium UBA4883 | reverse complement strand
GCCGTGGCGCGCGGCCCTGCGCAGAAGGCGGCGGAGAACATAGCCGCGACCCTCATTGGATGGCATCACGCCGTCGCTGATCATGAACACCGTGCTGCGGATATGGTCGGTGATAACGCGCAGAGAAACATCCTTTTTAGGGTCTTCCCCGTATTTCACGCCTGAAATCTTGCAGATATGCTTCATAATATTTTGGAGCGTGTCGACCAGAAACAGGTTGTCCACACCCTGCATGATACACGCAAGGCGTTCCAGCCCCATGCCGGTGTCGATATTCGGGTGTTCCATCGGCGGGTAATGCCCTTTGCCGTCGCTGTCAAACTGGGAAAAAACGACATTCCAAAATTCTACGTAACGGTCGCAGTCGCAACCGACGCCGCAGGTTGGCTTGCCGCAGCCGTACTGTTCCCCTCGATCAAAGTAGATCTCAGAGCAAGGGCCGCAGGGACCTGATCCATGCTCCCAGAAATTGTCTTCTTTGCCTAATCGGACCACATGCTTCGAATCAACGCCAATTTCGTTGACCCAGATATCGCGCGCCTCATCGTCATCGAGGTAAATGGTCACCCAAAGCTTGTCAACCGGCAAGTCCAGCACCTTCGTGCAGAACTCCCATGCCCAGGCAATCGCTTCACGCTTAAAATAATCGCCGAAGGAAAAATTGCCCATCATCTCAAAGAATGTCCCATGGCGTGCGGTAATGCCGACGTTATCGATATCACCGGTGCGGATGCATTTCTGACAGGTGGTCACGCGTTTACGCGGCGGCGTCACCTCGCCGGTAAAATATTTTTTCATTGGTGCCATGCCGGAATTAATAAGCAACAGACTGTTGTCGTCCTTCGGGATCAATGGGAAGCTTGGAAGGCGAAGGTGCCCTTTTGATTCAAAGTAGGAAAGATAAATTTCCCTCAGATCATTTAATCCCGTCCATTTCATGTCTCCAGAATCTCCATTTCATCTAATAAAATCGGTATCAGCCGCAAAAAAATAGACTTTTCCATCCCCCATGGGACGGAAAAATCCGTGGTACCACCCAAATTGCGCCCAACATGCCGGGCGCCTCTCTTTTTCCCTTAACGCGGGTAACGCCGCGGTTCAACGCCGCAGGGCTCCGGGCCGGCTCTCTGCACAGTTCCACAGAAACCTTTCACCGGCGGCTTCCTCTCTTTGGCGGAATTTTATGCGCTTTTGCCCCTCTGTGCCTTTTCGCTGTTAAGCTGTTAAAATACTTTTTCAGTATAAACCAGCCGGCCGGAAAAGTCAATCGCCGGAATCAGAAGACCGGAAAATTTTCCATTGCCGGCCCACACTTTGCCTCAGACGATGAGACATTGCCACCGGACTCAGCCGAGCACTCTGTACAATTCATCGGCAATTTCTTTAAAGGCCGGCCCGCAAGTGCGGCCGCCGCCGTCTCCGCCCTCTTCAAATACGGTCACGACATACTGCGGGTTTTGATAGGGGAAAAATCCTGTAAACCAGGATTCCACCTCTTCTTTGCCGTTGACATATTTTCCTGTCTGAGCCGTCGCGGTTTTCGCCCCAGCGCCGCCTACGTCCGGCTTGCCCTCACGGCTGGTTCCGCTTTCTATGGATGCCTGCATAAACTCCCGAAGAAGGCGAGCGGTATTTTTCGACAAAACCCGTTTCCCCGTCTGCAAGGAAGCGCGGTCAAGATATTCCAGTTTTTCATTGACCTTTCCTTCATACAAAGACGGAGGGGTAAACAGCCCGTCCGCGGCAATCGTATTGGTCATGGCAGCGACCTGCAGCGGCGTTGCGGTCAGGTTCCCCTGGCCGAAGGAAAAATTGGCAAGCGCTCTCGGTATGCTCAGGTCTTTCAGGGTCGGCAGGGTTCCCGCATCGGAAGAAAGTCCCGGAGCCAAAGAAAAAGCCTGCCCGAATCCGAGGGAACCTGCCATATCGAGAAAATTTTTCTGTGGGATCTGCTGCATTAGGTTGACAAAATAGGTATTGCAGGAATTTGCAATGGCCTGCTTCATATTTTCCTTGCCATGGCTTTCTGAATTGTAGCAGTGAAAAATGCCGCCGTCCACCTTGATTCCTCCTGCGCAAGTGTAGGTGTAATTGGGAGAAACATCATCCTCCAGTGCCGCGGCAGCAGAGACCAGCTTAAACACAGACCCAACGCTGTAAGCCGATATGGCACGGTTTAAAAGCGGAGAATTCTTCTCTTTTAGAACAGAAGCGACGTGATTCTGGTCATAGCCCGGACGGCTGACCATGGCGCGGATCTCACCTGTGGGAACCTCCAGTATGACAATTGCTCCTTTCGTCAAGTAATGGTCCGCCGCCTGTTCCGCAACTGCCTGAATGTATTTGTCAAGAGTCAACACAACACCGCTTTTTCCAAGCTCGGTCGTGTCACCGATCTGTTTTTCCGCCCCGGCAAGGACACGATTGAGCGCATCAACCCGGTAGGTCACGGTGATCCTCCCCTGCTCCCTGCTAAGCGAGGAATCAAACGCTTTCTCAATCCCAGCCGCCCCTTTCCCGGAACCATCCAGATATCCGAGAATATGAACAGCCATTCCCTTGCCGGTGTCTGGGTAACGGCTGGAAACGGTAAAAACATCAATCCCATTCTGCTTGATCACAGAGGGAAGCTGCACGGTAAAGGGGCACCCCTTGCTCAAAGTCGGATAAAGGCCGTCCAATTGGGAAGATGGTAAAGCGCGGCTGAGCGCTGCGGTCGTTTGAATACCGGGAACCACAGCGGCGACATATCTCTTTTGCATGCCGGTCAGCGGGGAAAGGTTGCAGTCGTAAATGGTTCCCCTCGTTGAAGCTACCGTGAGTTTGTAACTGGACTGCCGTTCTGCCGTCTGTGCAAATTCCGTTCCGTTCGAAATTCGGAATACCATTAAAATAGTCAAAAACATCCCTACCATCAGCACGGAAAAAAAAGTGACGGTGCGTTTTCCCATAAAAAATCCCCCCGTAAGGGCTATTTTTGCCCTTCGGGAGGATTTTTAATCATCTGCCGTTTTTTGCGAAAAATTGTTCCGACCGGGATCTTCCGTTCCGTTTCCAGCAAAACGGTCATCGCGGCATGGTTCGCCTTTTCAATGGGTTCCCCGCACTCGTCAAAAATGCGGTCGAGCGGAAGAAGGTAAGGCGTTTCTCCCGGCTCCAGAACATCGGCCACATCACCGCGAAAAAAGCGATTCCGCTGGGACAGAGCCACACAGGAGCCGGTCCGGCCTATACAGACCGCGATCACCTCATAGCTGCGGAGATAACCGCCGTTTTCCAGCACCTGCCCCGGTTCACCACCAAAATAGAAACCGGTGCTGTAAGCGCGGTGACTGACCTTTTCCAGCTCTTCTGGAATCCAGTCAGGCAACTCCCGCCCTGGATATTCCAGAAAATAGTCTATGGCACGCCGATAGGCGTTGGTGACCACCGCCGCATAATAGGCCGATTTGGCGCGGCCTTCGATTTTGAAAGAGTCGACTCCCGCAGCGGCCAGATCCGGAAGATGCTCAATCATATTCAGATCCTGGGAATTGAGAAAATAGGTTCCCTCTTCCCCCTCGTCAACCGGGAAATACTGGCCCGGCCGTTTCTCTTCCACCAGGGCATATTTCCAACGGCAGGGCTGTGCGCAGTCGCCGCGGTTGGCATCGCGGCCTGTCAGATAACTCGAAAGCAGGCATCGCCCGGAAAAGGACACACACATGGAACCATGTACAAAAGCCTCCAGTTCCAAGTCTTTCGGCGTTCCCGCCCGGATTTCGGAAATCTCCGCAAGGCTGAGTTCGCGTGCCAGTACGATGCGCCTTGCGCCCATCTCATAGAACGCATTGGCGGCTTCGCGGTTGACCACCCCGGCCTGCGTGGAAATATGCACAGGCACATCCGGCGCGTATCGGCGGGCCAGACGGAAAACACCCAGATCCGTCAAAATCAGAGCATCCACCTCGGCGCTGGCCGCCCTGCGGAAAAAGTCCGGCAGTCGCGCCAGATCTTCATTGTGCGCCACCGTATTGCAGGTCAGGTAAACCTTCACGCCGGCCTCATGGGCAAACCGTACAGCGGAGATCAGCCCGTCCGGAGTAAAATTCGGCGAAGCAGACCGCATCCCAAATTCTCTGCCGGCCAGGTACACCGCATCGGCTCCGAACCGAACAGCCGCCTCCAGCCGCTCCCGGTCGCCGGCCGGGGCCAGCAGCTCCGGCCGGCGCATCTTTTGGGCCATTATCTCAACCCCGCTTTCTTCAGATTGATCTCATGGCCAACCGCCGTTCTGGCATAATAGGCTTTTCCGTTTGCGTCGTGACAGAAATAATAATAGTGAGTGGAAGCGGGATTCAGGGCGGCGTCGATCGCATCCATTCCGGGGCTGCAAATCGGACCGGGCGGAAGACCTTCGATCAAATAGGTGTCATACCGGCTTTTGTAGGTGTCCCGGATATTTTCCGGCACCAGCGAAAGCTTTCGGTAAGGATAATAAATCGTGGAATCGGAAGACAAATGCAGCAGCGTCTGTTTGTCGCTTTCAAGCCGGTTATGAAAAACACTGGATACTTCGTACATATCATTTTTATCGGCGGCCTCCGCCTGGATCATCGAAGCAAGCGTCAGCATCTGATCCACCGTCATTCCACTGTCTTCGGCCTTTTGCCGGATCTGCTTGGTCAGTTTCCGGTTGCAGTTGGCAATCAGTTTGGTAACCGCCTGTTTGGGGTCCTCATTTTTGAAAAATTCATACGTATCCGGAAACAAATAACCCTCCAGCCTGTAATAGCGTTCCGAGGGATCAGTGATCTGCTGCAGCATCTCAAAATTCTCATCCAGGCTGCTGCTGTTAAAGACCGTTTCTGCATCCTTTGCGGGGCAGATCCCGTTCTGTTGCAGCAAGTTGGCAATTTCCAGCGCATTGATCCCTTCCGGAAACGTCAGCTTTACCGTATCCACCCGGTGCGCATTGGACTGAAGGGTATGAATCAAAGCTTCATAATCCATATTGGTGTGGACCTGAAAGCTTCCACCGGTGTACTGCTTCGGGGCTTTCGTCAGTTTGGCAAAAAACAGGAAAAATTTTTCATCCTGAATAACTCCGTCCTGATGCAGCACCTGAGCGACTTGGCTTTCGGTCGCCTTTTGCGGAATTTCGACCGTTACGCTGATCTCTGTTCGCCCAATCGCGAGCATGTCGTGAATGCCCGTTACAAGATAGCGGGCGAGGAGGAGGGAAACGAACAAGACCATGGAGAACCAAACCAAACGAAAAAAGCGCTTGTTTTTCCGGCCCTTTTCTCGGTTGCGCAGCTGATGAAGCGCCATCATTTTCTGCCAAACTACAGCCTGCCGCTCCTCTTCCTCCTCAAGTCTTCTGTGACCGCCGACTCTTGCTCCTGGAGCAGGCCTTGCAGCAGAACTGCGGCTGTAAATATCCTGTCTTGAGGGTTCATCTTCCTCCTCTTTTATCTGAAGACGAAAATTTTCAATTCTTTCCCGGTGCGCGCGTTCCGTCAGCCAGTCGTCCTCCTTCATATCCGTTTTTTTCCCCCCCCTTCCTGCAAAACTTGATCTTATAAAACTTTTAAATTTTTTTTCTTGGAATCCTGTGAATGTATTTTTCCGTAACAAGAATGTTCACAGGTCTATCATAGTACCCATGCGGAAGGTCCGCCTTCACACAGCCGGAATAACAAAGCCCTATGGTAATCCCCTGAAAATCAGAAAGAAAGCGGTCATAGTATCCCTTTCCATACCCTAATCGATACCCATGGGAATCAAAGCTGAACCCCGGCACAACACAGAGATCCCTTTCGGAAACTTCTGCATGCGGACCGCTGGGAACCGGCTCCAGAACGCCGTAGGAACCGACCGTCAGATCCTCCAGCGACCGAATTTCATAAAATTTCATGCCACAGGTTTCGGGGAAGCAAAGCGGCGCCGCAACTTTTCTGCCGGATGCAAGAACGGCGCGGATCAGGGTGGCGGTGTCAACCTCAATCGGTTTGCTGACATAAGTAAAAACCATTCTCGCATGCCGGTATTCTCTCAGAGAGAGAAACCGGTGCAAAATAACATCGTCATACCGCGCCTTTTCCTCAGGATCCATCTGTTCCCGGTATCGTCGGCATTGTACTCGCAGATTTTTTTTTACCTCTCTAATGTTTTTCACACACACTGAACCTGTTTCTTGATTTCATTCGCTTTCTGTTTGTCAAAAAGAACCTCCACCAGTTTCAGCCCGAAAGGAATGGCAACACCGGCGCCGCGCGCCGTAATGAAATTGCCGCTGACGCAAACCGGCTCGGATGCGATTTTGGCCCCGGACAGTTCCTTTTCATAGCCCGGATAGCAAACGGCGGAATGGCCGGAGAGGAGTCCCATATGCCCCAGAATGGACGGTGCCGCGCAGATAGCCGCAACCTTCTTCCCGTTCTGAACGCAGTACTGAATGCTGGCGCGGACAATCGGCGAGTTTTCCAGATTGTTCGTCCCCGGTACGCCTCCCGGCAGAACAACCATTTCCATATCATCGACCGAAATCTGCGTGTCCGCGATGTCTGCGGTCACTTCGATTCCGTTGACGCCTGTGATGTGCTGCCCCCCGATTCCGACGGTTTTCACGCCTGCGCCGGCGCGGCGCAGCAAATCCACCGGGGCAACCGCTTCCGTTTCTTCAAATCCCTGTGCAAGAAATAGATAAACCATCCTTTTTTCCTCCTTAATTTATTCTAATCCAGTGCCAGTCCAAGATATGGAGCCGAGGCGGACGTTACGAGCGCCGCTCCGCCGATCGGGCGGATCATCCCGCACCATTCTTCTGTTCCTTCCCCCAAAAACAGTTTTTGGTCCGCCGGTAGGCGAAACTCATACCTTTCAGCGGGAAAACGCTTTAAAATGGCGGCGGCAAGTTCCGGAAAACCGGCGGGAAAGATCATTGCCTCCCGGATGGAACAGGCGTCTCGAGCCGTTCTTCTGCAAAACGCATAGGAATGACGCCCGGGCCGTCCGGAACACACCAGTTCATCCCCATAAATGGAACCGAATCCCGCTGTAAAGGAAAACCGTTTGCTGCTCCACAGGACAGAACCGGGTACCTGGGACAGAACAGAGTTGCGCAGGCCGTTCAGTTCCGAAGGGAATGCCAGGCTTCTTCCAAGCGGAAGCTTTGCACCCGCCCGCACCAGGCAGGCACGGGGAACCGGCACAGATCGGATTTTATAATAATTAGTATAGCAATTTCGTTCATAATAAGAATAAAGTGGCTGGTCCGCTGGCAGAACAACGGAATATTGATCCCCGCGTTTGGTCCCATAAAGCGCCGCGTACGCCAAAAGCGAGGCCATGAATCCGCGGGAACGAAAATGCGGCTGAGTTCCGGCCGCAAAAATATAATGAGCCTGTGCCGTTCCATCGGACAGCACTACCCGCGCGGGGAGCAAATAAACCGCGGCGGCAATTTCCCCGTGCACCTGGTAAACCAAGCAATCTTCCGGCCGAAAATAATTGTTTAAAAAATAGGTCGGATATCTTCTGGGTTCATGAAAACAGGCCTGCCATAGCTGGGCAAGCTCCGCGCGCATTTTCCATTCGGCCAGACCAATCAAGTTTCTGCATCTCCGTTTTTTTCAGCGAGGGTCACCCGGTACCGGTTTAGGAGCAGAGCCGGATGATAGGAAAGTTTTGCTTTCCGTAGCCCCTCGATCCCCATGTCTTCTTCCCGGTTAATCAATTCATACTGTTCCAAATGCCTTGCGGCGTATTCATGATTGATCACGGCATAGAGCCCATCGTACCCATCCAGCGCCTTTTCAAAATGGAGAAGATAGGCCTTTGGATTGATCTCTTCGCCGATGGTGAAAGCAACCGGCTCTCCTGAAACACGGATCAGCCCGCCCGCGAGGTGAAGACCTTCAAAATGATCCAGAGCCCGGTCAATCGCACATGGCTCGCTTGCAAAACCGTCCTGATCACGGCAACCGTGAGTTTTGCACCACTGCTTTGCAATCAAGCGGCAGTCCACCAAGTTTTCCTGGCAAAGATCTTCATAGCTCCAATCATACTTCCGCTCAAACTGAGAAATATGATTGCGTTTGCCATGAAATTTTCGGCCGGCCAGACGGATCAGGTCTTCCGATTTGTAGAGATAATCAGAGCCGTCCCGGTCCAGGCTGTACAAAAACCGACCCGGAAAAAACCGTTTCAGCTTTTCCATCTGATCTTCGGTTGCACCCCAAAGCTGAAACGGATGGCCTTTTTCAGTTGCGTCTTCAATCATCAGATCGATCATCTCCGGAAGGCGGCTCTCATTTTCGCACAGCGGCATATTATAAGTGTGCCGGGGACCGCTGAAACACAGCAGCGTGCAGCCGTCTACACGACAAATTTTAGAATAATAGGTGTTTTTCCAGATGAACAGCGTGCCAAAGGCCCACTCGCTGCCCAGTTTTCCGCTCGCGGACAGGATTGGCGAAAGCCATTTCCGATCCGACAGTTCTGGAAAACTAAATTTTAACATGGAATTCCTCCAAAACGAGTTTTAGCAGTTCCTCATGAATCTCTTTACGCTTTCTGAGCCTTTGCCCTTCTTCACAGGCAATCGTCCTCCAGCCGAGGTGCCCGGCGGCATAAGCGGCGCTTTCCCTGCAGGCTGCCAGATAACCGAGATTGCTTTCATGAATATCCCGTTTGCCGCCGTTCTGGTAACGCTTGTCCAGCAGCCTCTGAGAAATCTCCGTTGGCATCTCCAGATAAACGGTGAGATCCGGTCTGGGCAGTCGGAGCTTTTCGTATTCAAAATCCTGAAGCCACTGAAGAAAGCCGTCCCAGTCTTTTTTAGACAGTTTTGGAAGCTGGTAAATCATGTTAGACGTAGTGTAACGGTCTGCGACGATCAGTGTTCCTTCCAAATAGTCTTTCCGCCAGTCGCGGACATAACTGGCAAACCGATCCACTGCGAAGAACGACGAGGCGGCATAGGCATTCACCTCTTCCGGCCGGCTGCCGAATTCTCCGTCCAGATACATCCGAACGGGCGCGGAAGACATTGAAGAATAATCCGGGAATGACACCCGGCGCAGCTGAATCCCGCGCTGATTCAGTGCCTCGCAGAGCAGTTCCGTCTGAGTGGCCTTTCCGCTGCCGTCCAACCCGTCGACCGTAAGCAGGCGACCGCTCATGGATTTGTCCCCAAGCGGGAGAAAAACGCCCGTACTTCCTCCGCTTTACCGCAGGTCATCTTTCCCTCGGGACACGCTCCCTTTACACACGGCGGTCCCGCCTTGCAAAACAAGGCTGGCGCCGCCTGCCGCACAAGGCGGAGCATCTGGACGGCAACTCCTCTGATCTCCCACTGAGCGCGGTTACAGCAGCGCAAAGAGAAGAAATGGTTCAGCGACCTGGCGTCAAAGGTGCAGATCATCTGAGTCGTGCAGGCATTGGGCAAAACAAAGCGGGCGTCTTCCCCTGCCAGTTTGCGAGCTTCCGATCCCGCCTGCTTTTCCGGTTTTCCAGAGTCCATCAGACGTTTTTTATGCTTTTCCCGCAGCAGACTGGAAATGGATTCATACCGTTTTCGATCCTCCTCCATCGCTTCGAGGAACTCCGTTCTGGCCTCTGGGACTGCATCAATTTCAGGCGGGATCACAAAGCTGAAATTCCGCTCATCAACATAGCGCTGGCTTTTCACACTGTAGGAGGCAATCCGGTGCCGGGTGATCTGGGCGAGAAAGGACCTTGAGACCCCTTCAATTCCAAAAGTGAAAGAAGCGTGTTCGGTCGGGCTGCCATGGCCCATATTTTCGAGCATCTCCACCAAAGACGCCGCTTTTTGGGGCGTAAGGCTGTCCCCAATCTCTCCAACGGAAGCCGAAGAGTAGCAGAGCCGGGCCGCCTGAGCGACCAACTGATCCGGAGAGGGTGTATATGCAATCAATGTAACTTTTGCCATTTCTCTCAACTCTTAATCGTGGATTTTCAATTCGGCTTATTATAACAAAATATTCCGCGCGATGCAACTTTTTCAACTTTCAGTCAGTTTAACCGTTTTTCGTTCATCGCCAAATTTCGTATGGTTTTGCTCGATTCATGGAATAATAGCAACAAATCAAAAGCAGGAGGGATTTCAAATGGAAAAAAATAAAATCGGTGCCGGCGAAATGCCGATCGGTCTGATGATGTCTCTGGCCCAGCATCAAGACGCAATGAGGAACTTTGCTTTGCTGGATGACGCCGGTCAGAAGTCCGTGATCCGGTATGTGGAAAGCGCTTCGACTGGGGATGAAGCGAAGAATCGAATTCAAAACGCGGTCAGGAACCTGGAACAAGGCAGCACCATCGGGTTTATCGGCTGAATCTTCCCCTCTTTCCCAGCCATCCGTTTTTAATTATCCACAAAAGAATTCCTGTAACACAATGAAATTGTCACCATAAAATGTTATTAGAGATACAAGGTTTCAAAGTAAGTGTTAGGAGGATGATTTTATGGATAAAAACAGCGC
>DHDF01000061.1:13716-13961 GCA_002399225.1 bacterium UBA4883 | reverse complement strand
CTTGGTGCTCTCGGCCGCATCGCAATTTCAATCCACGCTCCCGTGTGGGGAGCGACTTCGTGGACACCAAACGCAGTGCGAATTTTAATCAGAATTTCAATCCACGCTCCCGTGTGGGGAGCGACGATAGCAAACAGCTACGGCTTCAAATTTTGTTATTATTTCAATCCACGCTCCCGTGTGGGGAGCGACTGATCTCAAGTTGCTGCTTTAGTTCCTCGTCCATTATTTCAATCCACGCTCCC
>DHDF01000061.1:12976-13588 GCA_002399225.1 bacterium UBA4883 | reverse complement strand
GTGTGGGGAGCGACAGCAAAAACATCTAAAAAAACCGTACAGAAAAGTAATGTTTTGTAGAAGTGCTTTATTTAATTTGGCAAAAAGCAACACGGTAATCATCATGATTCCATATTGGAAAGATACAAGCTGAATATGATCCGAATCTTGGTGCGAATCGACCGGGAAAATCATGTGTGCTTCCGGTTCGCACCTAACTTTATAAGGGGGAACAGGTCTATTAAGAGCTTTGTGCCTCAATGCTGTGAGCCTGCGGGCTGAAAAGGATCGAAAGCCTCAAAGAGTTGCAGAGCAAGGAAAAGAAAGGGGCTGGCTCCGCAGTGCGAAGCCGGCTTTGGTGTTCTTTCAGTCTTTTGAAACTTTGATGTTGTCAAGAATTTCCCCAATGCTGCCCTTTATGGCGAGATCTGCCTTTGCATCCATCGGAGTGGTAGTTTTATTAATCAGCACCAGTCGATGGCCGCGGTAATAATCAATCAGTCCGGCGGCCGGGTAAACGGCGAGCGACGTGCCGCCGATGATCAGCATATCCGCATGCCGAATCGCATCCACCGCGCCGTAAAGGGTATCCTGATCCAACCCTTCTTCATACAGCACGACATCCGGCTTGAT
>DHDF01000061.1:3114-12717 GCA_002399225.1 bacterium UBA4883 | reverse complement strand
GCCTGTTCCAGTTCCGCCAGCTTTTTGTGCGCGGCATTCGGCTGTGCGTCAAGATAGAGCATCTTTCCCCGATAAAAATCAAAAAACTCCTTCGTGTGGGATTGGTAAAAACCGTGGCTGAGCATGACTTCAGGCGGATATTTATATTTTTGATGATACAATCCGTCTACACTGCGGAAGTCGGGAATCCCGCTTTCCGTTGAAACACCCGCGCCGCCGAAAAAAACGATGCGGTGACTTGCGTCGACCATTTGCTGAAGTTTTTCCGTATCTGTCATCAACCATCCCTCCAAGGTGTTAACAGCTTTTTCTTTAATCTTATCCGCAAATGGAAGCAAATGCAAGAAGAAAGGCCCGGAATGTGCGAAAAAAGGACTGTTGTAAAACAACTCGAAAAAAGTCGGAGCAATTATCCCGAAAGGGTTGTCACCTGTTTGCGGGGCACTCATTGCAGTTTCGAACGTATGCGAAGTCGATATGTTTCAAGTAATCAAAAGAAATGTTGTACCGATGGGCATCGGTTTTTGTGTCAATATTGTCGCTTCGTATTTGCTGTTTGTCATTTGGTTTTTAGGTTGAATTCCAAATCTTACAGCCGCAGATTGATTCATGTGCGGTGAGAATGGTCTTCTGTTACAGCGGGCCCCCGCAGATGCCGGGGCCCGCTCTGTTGCAATTTGTCATGGGATCAGCCGATGAACTGTTGGGTCCAATAGTAGCGTCCGCTGGAATTTTTTGCAATTCCCACGCCGATTTTTGTATAGGAAGATTTCAGAATATTTTCCCTGTGGCCTTCTGAATTCATCCAGTCGGTCATCACCTGCTTGGGAGAAGTCTGCCCCATTGCGATGTTCTCGCCGGCGACGCGGTAGCTGATGCCAAACTGTTTCATCATGTCAAACGGGGATCCATAGGTAGGAGAAGTATGGTCAAAATAACCGAGGTCCGCCATATCCTGGGATTTCAGAGTGGCGGTTTTCGTCAGTGCGCTGTCGATGGAAAGCGCGTTCAGCCCGCGGCTGGTGCGCTCCTGGTTCACAAGCTGCACCACCTGGTTCTGATACTCCGCGTAGGTACCGGTCGCCGTGCTGCCGGAGGAAGCGGACGCACCGGAAGAACTGTTGCCGGAGCTTTTGGATGAGGAGGCCGTTTTTCTGCCGCTTGAAGCCTGATTGCCGGCTTTGCCGGAAAAGCGGCTGAGAATATCATTGATATAACGGTTGATCGAGTTGTATCCGCAGCTGGAACGGCTGCAACTGTTATTTTGCGGGCAGGAATACGATGCCGCTCCAGAAGCGCAGGAACTCGTTGTGCAGCCGTTCTGCGCGGTTTTGCAAGAAGAGCCGGAGTTGCCGCAGGCGCCCTGTGTGCAGTAGCGGGAAGAAGGGGATGTGCAGCCGCTTTGGCACGAGCCGGAGACTGCCTTGGCAGCGGTTGCTGTGCCAGCTGCGGACGAGGACGGGCAGGAGGATACAGTCATCTGGGCGGAGCCGGAGCTGCAACCGGCCTGGCTTTCGGAAGAAACCGTGGCGGCCGCATTTTGTGCGGAGGCAGCGGTTGGGGATGCCGCTGTGTTTTTGGCATAAAGCCCGGCTGCTCCGCTGACAACCAGACTTAAAAGCAAAGCTAATAATCTGCCTTTCATAATTTGCTCCTTTTCAAAGAAAGATTTAAAGCATTACAAATATGTAAATGAAATTACAAACTTGTAATTTTTATGTTTTTATCGTAACACGCTCAAAGGAACTTGGCAATCCCTCAATTTTTTCCAGCTTTTTTATAGATCAGGAAAATTCCTTCGACTGGCGGAATATAAATTTATCAGAATTTTCAGAAAGGTCGATTGCCATGAACGGTCATTATCCATTTGAACTGCCGCCGCTGCCTTACTCTTACCATGCGCTGGAGCCTTACCTGAATGCCGAAACACTACAGTTTCACCATGACAAACATTTTAAAGCCTATATTGATCATTTGAATCAGGCGCTTGAAAAACTGCCGGCTTACCAAAGCTGGCCGCTGGAACGGCTGATTCGGGAAAATTGCCGCCTTCCGTTTCAAATGCAGACGGCGGTCTGGAACAATGCGGGAGGGGTGTATAATCATGATCTTTATTTTCGCATTATGAAAAATCCGGAAGGAAACCAGCCGGAGGGGAAACTGGCCGGCGCAATCCGTTCAGCGTTCGGTTCCGTGGAAAAATTTCAGGAGCGGCTGAAACAGTGTGCGCTCAACCTGTTCGGCTCTGGCTATGCCTGGCTGGTGGCGGACTGCTGCGGCCGGCTGAAAGTGATCAACTCCATGAACCAGGATACCCCGCTGCCGCGAGGCTTTTGTCCGGTCCTTGCGGTGGATGTGTGGGAACATGCCTATTACCTGCAATACCAAAACAGGCGGGGAGAATACCTGGATGCGTTTCTGCATCTGATCAACTGGGCGCAGGCGGAGAAAAATTACCTCTGCTGTTTCCATCGCCAGGCCCAACGCCGCGGCGGAAAGCCGATGTTTCGTTAGAAGACTGCCTTAACGGGATAGAAAAATGATGAATTTTGGGAAATTCTGTCTACTTTTCTCTCATCTTCCTTGAAATTCCCCCTTTTCAAGGGTATAATCTACTTATATGGAAAAATTATCGAAGCAAGTGACTGTGGAAATCCCTTCCTGCCGTCGCAGGAAGCGGATTTTAGTTTAAAGAACATCAGGGGGAATTTTTGATGAGAAAATGGACTGCTGCGCTTTTGGCATTCCTGGTTCTGTTTTTGTCCGCGCCGCCCGCTTTCGCATCTTCGTCGTCCTACGACACCGTGGTCGACATGCACGGGGCGCGAACCTATTATGGCTCAGCCTCGGACTGGGGTAAGACCTGGGACAAGGATGCATTTACAGATATCACGGGAAAAGATCATACTTTTACCGGAGACGTGACGATTAAAAGCGGCGATATGGGGAATATCACTGTAAATGGAAGCAGTTCCGAACTGACCGTTAAAGGAGGAACGATGAAAGCGGTTTCCTGCAGTGGAAAGGCGGAAGTCACTGAAGGAGATTTGGAATCCATCAGTGCGGGCGACGACCTGACCTTAAAGGGCGGCAATATCCGGCACGACGTTTACACCGACGAGGAAGCAAAGCTGAGCGGTACCATCAAAATCGGGGGCAGCTTGGAAGCCGACGAGATCACCATTTCCTCTAATACCAACTTAAATTTGATCGGAACCATGAAATGCAAAGGGGACATCACTCTCAATCAATGCACGCTGAAAGCGAGGAAAATTGACGGGGACGACTCCGGGACCCTGTCTATCAGCAAATATACCGATATGCTTCCGCCGCTGGAAAATCTGCAGAAGATTGTGGTCAAGGACAGCACGACCGCGATCGCAAATGGAAAAGTCGAGGCGGGGGAGCTTTACATTACGGAAAAATCGGAATTCGACGCGAGTTCCTCAGTGGATGTGGATACTCTGACAGGCCCGGGTACTCTGTATTTCCGTTCCGGTCAGCTAACGGTGGACGGATCGATTGACGGAGAGCCGCTGCTGGTTTTCAGCAACCATGTCAGCCGCGGGGATGTAGCCTTTTATGCGGACAGCGACACGGTGTCCCCGGATGATGTTCGGGTTTATAATTACGGCTTGGAAGCGGAATCGGGCAGTGGCCGGCAGGATCGTTTCGTCCTGACCAAAACGATTTCGGATGGAATCACACTCAACCGTCAGTCTCTGTCGCTGAAAAGCGGCGCTTCCGAAACCGTTAAGGCGCAGGTGGAACCGAACCTTTCTAAATTTGCAACGGGCACGAAAGTGGTCTGGGATGTGCATGGCGATTCTTCCGCCTTTTCCACATCGGTAGATTCCAGCGGCCTTTCCTGCACGGTTTCGGTTTCGTCTTCCCACCAGGGAATGGCCAAGGCTACTCTGATTGCCTATCTGGAAGACACGCACGGGGATCGGATGGATGACTACAAATCCGATTCCTGTGCCCTTTATACAGGCTATTCTGACACTCCGAGCGATAATAATAACTCCAGCGGATCGTTTACCCTCGATACGACTTCGGTGTCGATTCTGCCGGGAGACCGTTACTGGGTGCTGGCGCATACTTCGTCGTCCGCCGCACCGAAATCGAGTTCTTACAATTCCGCCGTCGCAACCGTCGGCGCCGGAACCGCAGTGAAAGACAGCAACGGCTATTCCGCCTGGATTTATCCGGTCACGGGGATTGGAAAAGGCCAGGTGACCATCGACATCGGAGGTCAGAAAATGATTGCCAATGTCTCCAACGGGATCAAAGTGGATACGGCATCCTATACGATGGCTCCGGGCAACAAGTATATCATTGGGGTTGAGGCGAAAGGGATTGGGGCAGGCTCCATCTGGGCTTCCTCTGACCGGTCCTGCGTCTCCGTCCAGTATTTAAGGAAGAGCGGAAAGCTGCTTCTTTACCAGATCTGCGGGCAAAGCCCCGGAACGGCGGCTGTTACTTTTTCCATCTCCGGAGGCGGGCATGTTCAAACGGCGGTCACGGTGCGGGACGGTGTGAGAGCCGGAGGCACCAGTGCCCGATTAGTTGCGCTCGCATAGTATTGGAATCAAATCATTTTGCTCTTGCCGAAAGGATCTCGGCAGGAGCTTTCTTATCTCACCTAGGTCCCTTTTCGCACTCTCAGCGGCGGTGCGAAGGGCTGAAAGGCGCCTTGCACCCGGCGGGATTCCGGTGCTATAATCATAAAGAGGTGAATTGTATTGTCCAAAGGATTCAGCATAGCCGGGCTTGTTGTCGGGATTATTGTCACTCTCTGCGGAATTGCAACGGTTTCCCTGAACGCCGTCGGCCTCTGTAAGAGAGACTGAAATTTGGAACAGGGATTGCTGCGAATCAGTTTCGGAAAGATAAGTTCCTAAAGCGCCGGCTCTTAAAAGAAAAATGCGTTTTGACTAGGCCCTTTAAGGCCGTTTCAAAGCGCATTTTTCTTTTAGTTCCCAAATTACTATACGGAAACTTATGGCATTTTCGACTGCGCCGTAAAGTTCGTTTTTTTCATCCCCGCCGGCAACGGAAAATGAACACATCTTGTCGCGCAGTGCGTACTGCTTTTATGCCGCTGTATCTGCCGCGCCGTTTTTAACGGAAGCCGCCAAAGAGTGAGACTGTAATCATGATTCCAGCGTGCTGCGAGCGCTGAATCATTGCGCCGGTCGGGCAGGGAGTAGTTCTGTTTCAAATAATTGCCGAAATAAGAGCTGGTTTTGTAAGCACCCCAGACATTGAGATGTCCGGAGTTGTTCATATCCTGCGAAAAATCAAGCCCGATCTCATCCATCCTGTCGCAGAGATCCAAAAACGGAACGTTATTTTTTTGGCACAGATCGGCGACCGTGTTGAACATTGCCTCGCAATCGCTGACCCACCCGCTGGAGCGGTTGGATTCGGTGTAATCACATGGCATGTTGACGAAAACCAACTGGAATTTATTTTCTTTGGAAAGTTTGATGAACTTGTAGAGGTAGGAAAGATTTTTCGCCGGAATCTCTGCTTTTTTGTCTGTGGTTACTTTCGTGATATCCTGTTTTCCGTACCGCTGGGTGCCCGCGCTGAATCCCTTGAGATAATAAATGGAGGAACTGTTGTAAAAAAAGTCGGCTGGGGTCAGAGTTGACCAGCGGAAATGGTATTTAAGCACGGGCAGCAGGAAAGAAAGCCATTCTTTTTGAGGCGTGCAGTTCTGAATCGCCTCTAATTTGTTTTTGGAAAAGCGCATGTTGTCCAGGGCGTTGCTGATAAATCCGGTTTCCCCATAAGGGGTTGTCATGCCGATGTAATAAAGATCCACCACAACGACGGACGGGGTATGCTTTTTCAAAACTTCTTTCAGCAAATAGTAGGTAACGTCAATCGGCTGACCGCCGGTTGCGTAGTTAAAACTTGTAATTCCGTGCTGCTTCCACAGAACATTGGGATCAATTCCGCCGTTCATGTGGCTGGAACCCATCAGGACCACGTCGTAAGGATCGCTGGAGTTGTAAAGCCCTTCAAGCAGCTTTCCCCGGTGGTCAATCTTGTAGATGAAGACGTTGGATAAAGATGCCAGAATCAGCGTGAGAACAAATAAAAAAATAAGACCCTTGCCAATCAGCTTTTTCAAAATCGGTTCCCCTTTAAAATTGAAAATAAATAAACTGCTGAGCCGTGTACTGCGACCCGTAAATCCCAAAAATCAGAATGATCAGTGCGGCCGAAAGGTAAGCGGTCCAGCGGACGGCGGTATTTTTCTTAAGCAGAAGAGCGCGCAGGTCAATTTTTTGGCTCACGGCATCTACAATTAAAACGATGGCGATGCCGGCAAGGGCGGCAAAAAACTCGGGCGCCTTTAAACCGAGGGAGAAAAGCGCACCGTTTGACAGGTCTGCCGGCCGGAACAGATTGCCGATCAATGTAAAAGCGTCGGAAAGCGTATTGGCACGGAAAAAAATCCAGGCGAAATCAACCAGCAGAAAGGTAAAGAGGGCTTTTAAAAAGCGGCTTGGCCGAGAGTCCGGGTCGATTTTCAGCGCCTTTGCGGCCCTTTGCCGCGCCGGCTTCAGCAGAAGGCCGAAAATCTGGTACAGTCCATGCAGGGTGCCCCAGAAGACGAAAGTAAAGGAAGCACCGTGCCAAAGCCCGCAGACGGCAAACACGAGAAACAGGTTCAGGCAGTGCCGGACCCGTGAGCAACGGTTGCCGCCGAGCGGAATGTAAAGGTAATCGCGGAACCACGCACCGAGCGTGATATGCCATCTGCGCCAGAATTCTTTGATGGACTGGGAAAAATAAGGGCGGCTGAAGTTGGTGGTCAAAGAATACCCAAGCACCTGAGCGGCTCCGATTGCGATGTTGGAATACCCGGCGAAATCGCAGTAGATTTGAAAGGCGAAGAAAAGGTTTGCAACGGCGACTTCCACGCCAAAATATTTTCCGGGGCTGCTGTAAACCGTTTTAACCAGCTGCGCCAGCCGGTCGGCGACGACCACCTTTTGAAAATATCCCCACAGCATTAAGAGAAGACCGCGCTTTGCCCGGTCGTAGTCGAACGACTGCGCTTTGCTGAATTGAGGCAGTAAATCCTTTGATTTTTCAATCGGGCCCGCAACCAACTGAGGGAAAAAGGAGACGAAAAGGGCGTATTTCCCGAAATTCCGCTCCGGTTTCAGGTCGCCGCGGTAAACGTCCACTGTGTAGCTGAGCGCCTGAAAGGTGTAAAACGAAATGCCGATGGGAAGCAGCAGATCAAATTTCATCCGTTCGACGGATATTCCCAGAAGGGAGACAAGGTCGGTGTAAATTTCATTAAAAAAGTTCAGATATTTGAAGACCCCCAAAATTCCGAGGTTCAGAATAAAGCTTGCCGCCACCCAGAGCTTTTTCCACTTTGCGGCTCTTTTGGGGTCGGGCAGGCAGCCGGCCCTTTCAATCAGGAGGCCGCTGCAATAAGTAATTGCGGTTGAAACGGCAAGTAGAGTCCCATACCGCGGGTTCCAATTCATGTAAAAAAAATAACTGGCGAAAAGCAGCCAAATCCATCGCTGCTTTTTCGGAAGAATAAAATAGATGAAAACGGCAAGGGGGAAAAAAATAAGAAATTGGACAGAAATAAAAGACAACAGGGAAACCCTCCCGATTCGGCACGCCGAAGATTAAAATTCCTTCTATATTTAACCATGTAATTATAAATCAATTGTTACAAATTGCAATCGTTTCGGTGCATTTTTCATGAGAATCCCGTGAGAATTTCGCCTCTGAGGAAGAACTATGCCGCTCGGCCTGTTCCTTGACATCGGATTTTTCAGAAGTTACAATCAAAAACAGATAAAAAAAAAGACCGGGCGGACTTTGCGGCCCGCCCTAACAGGAAAAATATTCATGCGAAAAGCATGTTTTTAAATTACAATATTTTCTCTGCCGATTTTAGCTTATCCATCCGCTGCGAAATTATCAATTCCAGTTTTTACACGCTTTAATGTTCTTATCGTTTTCGAAAGGAGAAGAAAAACAAGATGAAAACCTTGATTGCCTATTCCAGCACCCACGGCACGGCCGCTGAGTGTGCCCGCTGGCTTGAGGACTCAATGACCGGCGCCGAGGCCGCCGACCTGAAGCAATCGGCGGTGAATCCGCAACCCTACGATCTTGTGATTTTGGGAAGTTCCATTTACGGGGGACAGATTCAGCGCGAAGTGCGCGATTACTGCAAACAATATTTGGGGATCTTGCTGCAAAAGCCGCTTGGCATTTATCTGACCTGCCTGACGCAGGACCAGGCGGAGATCCGCCATTTCCTGGATTATGGGCTTTCCGCCGAGATCGTTCAGCACCTTACCGCCTTTTGCACTCCGGGCGGAGCCGTTTATCTTTCAAAAATGGGCTTTCTGGAGCGCAGTATTGCCCACAAACTGCTGAATCGGTTTCTCAGGGAGCAGGGGCTGGAAGCGCTTCGTGATAGGAAAACGGATTATGTTACTCTCTCTAAAGAAAAAGTGGAGCGGTTTGCCAGGCAGATGTCCGGCGCGGCCGGCGAAACGCAGGAACTTTCCCGCTGACTGCCGCCGGCAGGCTTTTCTCCCGAACGCGGCGCTTTTTTATCCTTCGTAATCCTCAATCACGCGCGTCAATTCTGCAGTCCCTTTGGCCTTTATCCCGTTTTTCAAAAGTTTTCGGTCTGTTTCCGGAAAAACGCTGACATCAACATCGATTTCCTTGAACGGAAGCTTGTCCCCTTCACGGTAGATGCCAATATGTCCCTTATATTCCTTGACAACATATAAGACCTGATCCTGCCTGCTGGCTGCAGCGATCATAGCGCTGTTTTCTTGACTTGAAGGCGTAATTGAGGTAAAATTACTTGACGTAATTGTGTCCGCTGCGGAACTGGAACTTGGCTGTCGGCTTTTTTGCGGAAGCCTCAAAACGACCAGGATCGTCAGTAAAACCATAACGCACAGCAGAAACATCGAAGCTTTTTTCAAATAAATCACCTCTGTGCATATTATTTGAAAATTTTGGAAACTTATACATTCAATCGATCGAAAAATCAGCCAGCCATAAAACGGGAAAGGTGGTTTGGATGAAAAAAACCGACATCAGTCAGTATGCCGGCGGTCAGAGCGTTGGCAAGAAGGACGTTTCAACCGCTAAATCTGTTTTTAAAATGATTCTTCGGGGGATTGCGACAGTGCTTGCAGTACTTGCCGTCTCTGGGACGATTGTCTCGGTTTCCCTGTTTTCTTACATNNAAAAGACGTTTCAACCGCTAAATCTATATTTAAGATCATCCTTCGGTGCATCAAAACGGCATTCACCATTTTTCTTATTGCCGGCGGCATCGTCGCCGTTTCTCTTTTTTCTTACCTTTACAGCATCAAAAACGAATCGGTGGACTATGACCTGAACAAACTGACGCTGAATTATACCAGCTTTATTTATGTAAACGGACCGGGGGATGATGCGGCCAACCCCGTAAAATATCAGAGCCTGTACAGCAGCGAGAACCGCGTCTGGGTGGAGTATGACAAGATTCCGCAGAACATGAAAAATGCCATTGTGGCCATTGAGGACAAACGCTTCTGG
>DHDF01000061.1:521-2936 GCA_002399225.1 bacterium UBA4883 | reverse complement strand
GACTGGAAAAGGACGTTCGGCGCGGCGGCAAATCTTTTCAGTTTCTTCAGTTCCGGCAGCGGCAGCTACGGGGGCTCGACCATCACGCAGCAGCTGATTAAAAATATTACCGGGGAAAATGAGGTCAGTTTAACACGAAAGGTCCGGGAGATCTTCCGTGCGCTCAATCTTGAAAAGAAATATTCCAAGCAGCAAATCTTATGTGCTTACCTGAATGTTGTCAACTTCGGAAGCGGCTGCAGCGGGGTCCAGACAGCTGCAAATCTTTATTTTGGCAAGAACATTCAGGACTGTGACCTTGCCCAGTGCGCGGCAATTGCCGGCATCACGCAAAACCCGTCAGCCTATTCTCCGCTTGCCCATCCGGAAGAGAATAAGGAGCGCCAGCAGACGGTGCTGAAAGCTATGCGTGACCAGAAGATGATTACGGACAGCGAATACCAGGCGGCGATGAAAGAATCCGAGCATATAAAGTTTGTCGGGAAGAAAACGGAGAGCGTCGTGGATGAGAATGCTGTCTGGAACTGGTACACGGAAGCAATGTTCGAAGATGTGAAAAATGGCCTGATGAGCACTTATAACTGCTCTTCCGACAAAGCGGTCGATATGATCTACCACGGCGGGCTGAAAATTTATTCCGCAATGAATCAGGATCTGCAAACCATTTCAGAAAAGGTGTTCAACGACAGAAAAACGTTTCCCGCCGCTTATCCGAACCTTCAGGGCGGTTTTGTGGCGATGGATTACAACGGGCGGGTCCTTGCCCTTGTGGGTGCCAGGGGAAAGAAAGAAAGCAACCGTCTGTTTGACCTTGCAACCGATGCCAAGCGTCAGCCAGGGTCTTCTATCAAGCCCCTTGCCGTTTACGGCCCGGCGGTCAATGCCGGTCTGATCAATTATTCCACCTTGGTGAACGATGAGCCTCTTCCAAACTGGAAAAACGGGAAGTCGGGTCCGGCCAACTGGGATAACCGCTATCACGGAAAGATCACGGTGGAAAAGGCACTGGAACAATCCTATAATGCCACGTCCGTTCAGATCGACAAAATGCTGACTCCAGACACCAGCTTTAATTTTTTGCAGGACAAGCTGGGGTTTACGTCGCTGGAACCATCTGACAATACGCTCGCCGCCATGGCGGTGGGCGGAATGACGCAGGGGATCACGGTAAAAGAAATGACCGCCGGTTTTCAGATGTTCGGCAACGGCGGGAAGTATTATAAACCCTATACATTTTATTACATTCAGGATCACGATGGAAAAGTCATCCTCGACAATCGGAACGAAGTGCCGACTCAGGCAATTTCTTCTGTTTCGGCAACCATTGTGCACAAGCTTCTGAATCAGGTTATCCAACGGGGGACAGGCACCGCCGCCAAGATCAGCGGTTGGGATATCTTTGGCAAAACAGGCACGACCAACGAAAATAAGGACAGCTGGTTTGTCGGCGGCAACCCGTATGCGGTCGCCGGCGTCTGGACCGGCTACAAGAATCCGAAGGTCCTCAACAAATATGAAACGCCGGTGGCAAAGGCAGTCTGGAAAAACATCATGGTGCAATACCTGAAAGGAAAGGACAAAAAAAGCTTTCAGTTTGATCCGAACGTGATCCCCTACAAATATTGCCTGAGCAGCGGACTGCTTGCCAACCCAGGAGTTTGCCCCTACACGGCGACCGGCTGGTATGATAAAAATAATCTGCCGGCAATCTGTAATTTAAAGCATGGAAATTTCAAGTCGGATGAGAAGAACTCCGTTTCCGGCGGCGAGGGGCAGACGGATGTCGGCGGAGAGGTTTCGTCGGAAGATTCTGTCGGAGCGGAGTCAGAGGCGACCGATTCCGGAGGAAAGAATTTGAGTCAGCCCGGTTATAATCATCAGAACGGCCAGGAAAATCAGGGGAACCAAAACGGTACCGAACCGGGAGAATGAATTTTTCATATGCCCGTGTTGCATCATGGCTGGATTCATGTTAAACTAATGGAAAAAGTTTTTGCGCGGCCCCAAAGGAAAAATCGGAGAACAGCAGAAACCGCCGCCGCACCGGCGGGATTGGCGGAGCACCGGATATGCGGTTCGTTCCGTACGGCTTATAAAAGGAGGATGGACCCTGATGAGTCTGATTGTGCAGAAGTTCGGCGGCAGTTCGGTCGCGGACAGGGAACGGGTTTTCAATGTAGCGGATATCGTGACCAAAACGTACGACCGGGGAAATGATGTGATCGTGGTGGTTTCCGCGCAAGGGGATACGACGGATGATCTGATCGAAAAGGCAAAGGAGATTAACCCGAATGCTTCCCGGCGTGAAATGGATATGCTTCTGACAACCGGAGAGCAGATGTCTGCGTCGCTGATGGCGATGGCCATTGAAAAGCTCGGCTATCCTGTTGTGTCCCTGCTGGGCTGGCAGGCCGG
>DHDF01000061.1:0-301 GCA_002399225.1 bacterium UBA4883 | reverse complement strand
GAAGGGTCAAAAGGGAACTGGATAAAAAAAATATTGTCGTGGTCACCGGGTTTCAGGGGATTGACCGCTATGACGAGATGACAACGCTTGGCCGCGGCGGTTCCGATACCAGCGCCGTCGCGCTTGCAGCGGCCATGAAAGCGGATCTGTGCCAGATCTATACGGATGTGGACGGCGTCTATACCGCCGATCCCCGTAAAGTCAAAAATGCGAAAAAACTTGATATCATTTCCTATGATGAAATGCTGGAACTTGCGTCTCTTGGGGCCCAGGTGCTGAACAACCGCTCGGTCGAAATGGC
>DHDF01000145.1:792-9746 GCA_002399225.1 bacterium UBA4883 | reverse complement strand
ACCTCCTTTGTGCATAGTTTTACAATTAATCATATCATTGATACGAAGAAAATGCAAGATATTTTTTAGGAAGAAAGGAAGCCTCGCAAATGAACTTTCGCACAGACCTTGCGCTGGAATCCACAGAGCCTTCAAAACAGGTGCGAACGGAAAAAGACGGCTGCGTCCTGACACGGATCGACGACAACGGAAGGACCTATGTGACGATGGAGGTGCAGTCGATTTCCGACCACATCGACTCCAATGATTCGCTGCTGAAACTCGTCGCTTCGGAGCTGGAGGCGCTTTTGCCGAAAAAAGGACTGATCTTGGCGGCGGGGCTCGGCAACCGGAACATGACGCCGGATGCGCTCGGCCCGATGGCCGCGGAAGAGGTGCTGGCCACGCGCTACATCAAGGGGGAGCTGGCCCGCGTCACGGGCCTTTCCGGCCTGCGCCCGGTTGCGGTAATCAGCCCCGGGGTCCTGGGCTGCACGGGCATGGAAGCGTTCGAGGTGCTGCGTGCCGTCGTCGGAGAGGTCAAACCCTCCGCCGTCGTCACGGTGGATGCGCTGGCCGCGCGCAGCCCGTCGCGCCTTGGATGCACGGTTCAGCTCAGCTCCGCCGGAGTCTCGCCGGGCTCCGGGGTCGGAAATTCGCGCCCCCGCATCGACCAGGCGACCCTGGGCGTGCCGGTCGTCAGCATGGGCATCCCCACCGTAGTGGACGCCGCCACCCTCGCCGCGGATCTGCTCGGCAAAGACGGCCCGCCGGAAAAGATCGCGCCGCGCGGCGCATCCATGATGATGACGCCGCGGGAAGTGGATCTCATTATCCAGCGCGGGGCGCGGCTTCTTTCCATGGGGATTAACCGCGCCGTGAATCCGTCGCTGAGCGTTGAGGAATTCGAGGAACTGACCTGACGGCGCGCCGGACGCAAACGTCCCGCAGAGGCAGGCCGCTTTTCCGCCGCGTTCCGAACGCCGGGCCGGTGCAGGTCTGAATCCGCCGTCCGCCGCATAAAAATAACTTGAACACGATGTGCGGGGGAAGGATATGAAAAAAGGTACGGAACGACTGATGGAAATAGCTTCGGCGCTGCTTGCCGTGCTGGCGGTGGCGTGCGTGGCCGTGCGTCTCCCCGCGGGATTCAGCCGGAACACGGCGGTTGCGGCTGCGGGGTTTATCCTGCCCTGCGGCGCGGCGGAAGGGTACCACAGCGCCGACGAGGAGGACGATACGATTTCATCACCCGGATCTTCGGGGAAATCTTCCGGTTCGCTTTCTTCCCGCAGACAGTCTTCCGCTTCGGAGGCTTCCCGCGGGTCTTCCGTGCCCTCCGGCACAGGATCGACGGAAAACGGCGTGCAGGAAATGTGCATCAACACAGGCGGAAGCAAATACGAAGATTTCTATGTAAAAAACTCCAATCAGCATCATTCGGTCGACATTGGGGCCGAGCTGAGTAAACGGCCCGACATCAAGATCCAGAAAAACGCGGGCCCGCAGGTCCTGATTTACCACACGCACACAACGGAGGCTTTCAGCGGGGTGACGCGCACGACGGATAAGACAAAGAGCGTCTGCGCGGTCGGCGACGCAATTGCAAAACAGCTTGAGGCGGCCGGAATCGGCGTGCTGCACGACACCACTTACCATGATTATCCCGCCTATAACGGTTCTTACCAGCGTTCGATCGTCACGATGCGCAAAGACCTGAAAGCGCATCCGTCCATCCAGGTGACCATCGACCTGCACCGCGACGCGATGACCCGCACCGACGGAACCCGTTTAAAACCGACGGCGGTGGTCAACGGAAAGAAAACCGCGCAGGTGATGGTGATTTCAGGCTGCGACGACACGGGGGACCTGGGATTTCCGGACTGGGAGTACAATCTGCGGTTTGCTCTGCGGCTTCAGAAATCTATGGCGGATCTTTACCCGAATTTCGCCCGCCCGCTGAATTTCTGCGCGCGCCGATACAATGAAAACGTCACCCACGGTTCCCTGCTGGTTGAAATCGGGACGGATGCCAACACGCTCGACGAGGCGGTGTACGGCGGGGAACTGTTTGGCAAAGCACTGGCGGCGACTTTATCGCAGCTGACCTAGGAAAACCGTGCCGCACGGAACCCGGTCCGCGGCCGGCGTAAAAAAAAGAAGGAAAAAAACAGTCATGAAGCATCATCGCAGTCTCAGAATCTTTTTGGTATCCCTGCTTGGCACTCTTTGTGTATTTGGGCTTTTGCTGGGTCTGGCAGAAGTGGACGCACAGTGCCGCAGAATCGGATTTGGCGACAATAAAACGCTTCTTTCTCAAATTACCGGCAAAAATTGGGGCCTTACTTGCAATACGGCGGAGATATGCTATAATGATTCCGTGAAAAGCAATTGATTGTGAAATTTCGGCGGAGGGCTTTCAATGAACCGACTTGCAAAAATGCTGTCCGTTTTTATGATAATGACTCTGGTAGCTGTTTGGGGTTCCCTGGCTGCGTATGCGCAGTCAGGAGGGCAAACGACAACATCCGTCCCGGATTTGACCAGCTCGGCGGCCCCTTCAAAGGCCGCTTCTTCCCAGCGGGCGTCATCGTCGCCTCCCCGGAAGAGCAGCGCGCCGTCTGTTTCTTCAAAAGCGTACTTCTCTTCCAGAACGTCCAGAAGGACGGTAAAGAGAAAAACCTACAAAGTACTTTCTTCCGACGTTTCGTCGTCGCAGGTAGATTCGGAAAAAGGGGCCGGGGGACTGCTTGACTCGGCCTCTTCGAGCGAGATTTCACTGCCGAGCGTGGCAAGCGTTTCCGAAGCAAATCCTCTGGCGTCGGCAGGCGGGAACTCTACCCGCGGGATGACTTGGATCGGCATTTTGTCGTGGGCCTGCATCGTGCTTGGGGTCATCGTCGTTTTGATCGTTGTGTTCAGCAATCGGCGGCCGCCGCGCGGAATGGGCCGCAAGCGTTACCGCAAGCCGCGGCGGTCCCGTAAAAAACGGCTTCTGAATGACAAATATTATCGGAATATCAACCGGTAACTATACGGCCGGGGAAAAACCGTCTGGCAGGGATGTCTGGATGCGAATGGATGCGCAGACCCCAAAAGCCGCTTTCCAACATGGAAAGCGGCTTTTTTGCACGGGCTGGCCGAACCTTTCAGGCAGGAATTTTCACCGTGCGGGGGTCGATAAACGGCAAAATGAAACAAAAGTGCAAGGGCCATCATGCCGCCGCCGGCCAGGCAGACGCCGTTCCACCCCATCCGTCCCCAAAGCTGGGAAGAAAGAAAAGATCCGGCGGAGCCGCCCACAAAATAAGACACCATGAAGACCATGGTAATCCGGCTTCTCATCTCGTCGGAGAGCGCCTGAATCCGCGCCTGGTTTGAAACCTGGCCCGACTGGTTGCCGAGGTCGAGCAGAATGACGCCGGCAATCAGACCGGCCAGCGTGTTCCCGGCAAACAGGAAAAGAAGGTAAGCGAGAGAAGAAAGCAGGACGCCGATCCCGACGGTGTACCGCGCGCCCCGGCGGTCCGCAAGGCGGCCGACCGCCGGAGCGATCAGCGCGCCGCCGATTCCGGCCAGGCCGAACAGGCCGGCTTCCCGGCTGCCCATGCCGAACACGGGGGTGCTGAGCTGAAAGACGAGGCTGGTCCAGAATGCGCTGAATGCACCGAACATGAGAAAGCCGTTGACGGCCGCTTCCCGCAGGACCGGCTGCGACTGGATCAGCGGGCGCAGGGAGGCGAGAAGCTTTCCGTAGGGTTCCCTGGTCCTTGCGGGAGAAGCCGGAAGCAGAAACCGCAGCAGCAGCGCGAACGCCAGCATGACGGCGGCCATCAAGTGAAACACGAAGCGCCAGCCAAACGCTTCCCCAAGAAAACCGCTGAAGACCCGCGACAGCAGGATGCCGATCAGCAGACCGCTCATCACAAAACCGATGTTTGCGCCCCGGTTTTCCGGCTTGGAGATATGGGCGGTCAGCGGCACGATCAGCTGCGGAACGATGGTTGCGGCGCCGAGGGCAAAACTGAAAACGAGAAGGAGCGGCAGACTCGGTGAAAATCCGGCTGCGAGCAGAAACACACCGGCAAGCAGAGTCATTCTCACAATCAGCCCGCGCCCTTCCACCCTGTCGCCGAGCGGCACGAAAAAGAAAAGCCCCAGCGCATAACCGAGCTGAGTCGCGGTTGCGGCATAGCCCGCCCGTGCCTGCGGGATCCCGAATGTTTTTGCAACCTGAGCGAGAAGAGGCTGTATGTAATAAAGATTGGCGACGGTCGCGGCGCAGGCCGCGGCCAGTAAAAACAGCAGCGGCTTGGTAGCTTTCATTTCCCGGCCGCCGGACGGTTGATTTTTCATGCTGAAAAATTCTCCCTCTTTCTGAAATCTGAATGAACGTCCTGCCGTTTGCTTTTCCACCCTGTTCTTCTGAAAAGGGAAAAGCCGGTCAGGACAGGGACGCGAGCTGTGTCAAAAAACCGTGCAGAAAGGCGAGCTGGCCTTCGTCCGCCCCAGCCAGCAGGCCGGCGATCCGGCGCTCGATTCGACGGTGCAGTGCGGCATGGTGGCGGCAGGCGGTATGCCCCTTTTCGGTCAGACACAACAGATTGCAGCGGCAGTTTTCGGGGTCCTTCCGCTTTGTGAGGAACCCCTTGCCTTCCAGCCGCCTGACCGTTTGAGACACCGCTCCGCGCGTCAGACCGAGTTCCTGTGCGGTTTCCGCCTGGTGCAGACGGGGATGGCTTTCCAGGAAGGCCAGAAGGTGGATTTCCGAGTGGTACAGCAGGGTGTCCGTACCAAACCGGCTGGCCTGCGCATCCTGCTCCGCAAATTCCGCCAAAATATTTAAAAGCTGTTCTCCGATTCGTTCGCGTTCCGTCTTTTTCATATTTTAATTGTATAGTATCTATACAATGTTGTCAACAGCGAATGTTTTGCCGCGCCGTTTTCTTTTCCCGTTTCCTATGGTATAATACAGTTGATTTAAAAGAAAGATGGCCACTGCTCTTTCAAGGGCGCGGCGGTTTTTCACATCAGTCAGGAACGGTGATTGGATTGGCAATTCCACGCGAAAAAATTCGCAATTTCTGCATTATCGCCCACATTGACCACGGCAAAAGCACTTTGGCGGACCGCATCCTTGAACAGACAAAGTCTGTTCCGCTGCGAGAGATGGAAAATCAGATCCTTGACGACATGGCACTGGAACGGGAGCGCGGCATCACGATCAAGGCGCACGCCGTCACGCTGGTTTACCACGCGGAGGACGGTCAGGATTATGTGTTCAACCTGATCGACACGCCCGGCCATGTGGATTTTAACTATGAGGTTTCCCGCTCGCTTGCAGCCTGCGAAGGGGCTGTGCTGGTGGTGGACGCCTCCCAGGGAATCGAGGCCCAGACGCTGGCAAACACCTACCTTGCGGTGGACGCCGGGCTTGAGATCGTCCCGGTGATCAACAAAATCGACCTGCCCTCCGCCCGGCCCGAGGAGGTCCGAAAGGAAATCGAAGACGTGATCGGCATCCCNNCACGTGGACTTCAACTACGAGGTCTCCCGGGCCCTGGCGGCCTGCGAGGGGGCCGTGCTTGTGGTCGACGCGTCCCAGGGCATCGAGGCCCAGACGCTCGCGAACACGTATCTCGCGGCCGACGCCGGGCTGGAAATCCTCCCGGTGATCAACAAGATCGACCTTCCCTCCGCGCGCCCGGAGGAGGTCCGGAAGGAGATCGAGGACGTGATCGGCATCCCCGCCGACGAGGCGCCCTGCGTCTCCGCGAAAATGGGGACGAACATTCAGGCGGTCATGGAGCAGATCGTCAAAAACGTGCCGCCGCCGCTGGGGGGCGAGGACGCTCCGTTAAGGGCGCTGATCTTCGACTCTTACTACGACCCGTATAAAGGCGTGGTCGTGCATGTGCGCGTCAAGGACGGCCAGGTCCGGCCCGGCGACGTCATCCGCATGATGTCCGTCGGGAGCGAGTTCACCGTTGTGGACTGCGGCTATATGCGCGCCACGAAATTTGAACCGAGCGACTGCCTGCGGGCCGGGGAAGTCGGGGTCCTCTCCGCCTCGATCAAAGCGGTGCGGGAAGCGCGCGTCGGCGACACCGTCACGCTGGCGGAGCGCCCTGCGAAAGAGCCGCTGCCGGGTTACCGCCCGGTGCAGCCGATGGTATTCTGCGGCATCTATCCGGCGGACGGCGCCAAATACCCGGATCTGCGCGACGCGCTGGAAAAGCTGCAGCTCAACGACGCGGCGCTCTCGTTTGATCCGGAAACTTCCGCCGCGCTGGGGTTTGGGTTCCGCTGCGGCTTTCTGGGCCTGCTGCATATGGAGATCATCCAGGAGCGGCTGGAGCGCGAGTATGACCTCGACCTGGTCACCACCGCGCCGAGCGTTGTCTATCACATCCGGAAAACGGACGGCACCCTGGTTTCGATCGACAACCCCACAAACTACCCGGATCCGTCTCTGATTGCGGAAGCTCAGGAGCCGATCACCGACGCGCACATCTACACGCCGAAGGATTATGTCGGGAATATCATGGAGCTGTGCCAGGAGCGCCGCGGGACTTTTATTGACATGAATTATGTGGACACCGACCGCGTCGATATCCACTATGAGCTGCCGCTCAATGAAATTATCTATGATTTCTTCGATGCGCTGAAAAGCCGTACCCGCGGATACGCCTCGTTCGATTACGAGCTGAAGGGCTACCGCAAGAGCCAACTGGTCAAGCTCGATATCATGCTCAACGGCGAGACCGTCGACGCCCTTTCGTTTATCATTCATGAGGACAAGGCTTATGCCCGCGCCCGCAAGATGGCTGAAAAGCTCAAGGAAAAGATCCCGCGCCAACTGTTCGACGTGCCGATCCAGGCCTGTGTCGGCGGGCGGATCATCGCGCGCGAAACCGTCAAGGCGCTGCGCAAAGACGTGTTGGCCAAGTGCTACGGCGGCGATATTTCGCGCAAGAAAAAGCTGCTGGAAAAGCAGAAGGAAGGGAAAAAGCGCATGCGCAAGCTCGGCACGGTAGAAGTGCCGCAGGAGGCGTTCATGAGCGTGCTGAAACTGGATGAATAGAAGGCTGAGCCTTTACGCCCGCCCCGCCGTTCCGCCCGGAGCGGACCCGCAGCCGGATAAGATCCCCGGCGGCGGAAAGCCGATCGGCCTTTATCTCCATGTTCCCTTCTGCGACGGAAAATGCCCTTACTGTGACTTTTATTCCATCCGCGCCACCGAAGAGCGGATGGAGGAATATACAAACCGTATGGTGGAGCAGCTCGGATACGCAGCGAAACGAATCAAGCGGCCGGCCGACACGCTGTATTTCGGCGGCGGGACGCCGAGCCTGCTGGGAGAAAAGCGGATCATCCGCATCGTTGAGGCCGCGCGGCAGGGATTCGGCCTGGAACATGCCGAGATCACCGTGGAGGCAAATCCCGGCGAAGAGCTTTCCGGGCTTTTCCGGGAGATCCGCGCGGCGGGGGTGAACCGCCTGTCGCTCGGCCTTCAGTCGGCGGAGGACGGGGAGCTGCGCCTGCTTGGCCGGCGCCATACCGCGCAGCAGGCCGCCCGGTGCATCGGAGCGGCGCAGAAAGCCGGGTTTGAAAACCTTTCGCTCGACCTGATGCTGGCAATTCAGGGGCAGACGGAAAAGAGCCTGCGGCGGTCGGTGGAGTTCTGCGCCCGCGCAGGAGCGCAGCATGTCTCGGCCTATCTCTTGCAGGTCGAGCCGGGAACGGCCTATTATAAAAGAAAAGAAACGCTGGATCTTCCGGATGAGGAAAAAGCTGCTGCACTTTATTTGCTGGCCTGCAAAGAGCTGGAAGAAAACGGATTTTTCCAGTATGAAATTTCCAATTTTGCACGGACCGGATTTGAGAGCCGGCATAATTTAAAGTACTGGCATGATGAAGAATATCTGGGCCTCGGGCCTGCGGCGCATTCTTTTCTGAATGGAAAACGCTTTTCGTGGGGAAAAAGCATCGGCGCGTTTCAGCGGGGCGACCCGCCCGTGCCAGAAGGCGACGGCGGCGGGTTTGAAGAATTTGCCATGCTGGCTCTCCGCCTGACGGAAGGGCTGACCGATGCGCGGTGCCTGGAGCGGTTCGGCCAGCCCGTGCCGCGGCGGCTAAAAGATGCCGCGCGGCTCTATGAGCGTGGCGGGCTGACCGTCTGCGGGGCGGACGGATTTCGTTTTACCCCGAAAGGCTTTCTGGTCTCAGACTGCTTAACAGCTGAAATCCTTTATGCGCGGTAGAAAAAAGAACGGGCCGCCCGGGAAAATTTCCCCGGACGGCCCGTCTGGTTCGGCTGGCCCTTCTCTTTGGGCTGTCGTTTTCAGTTGGGCTTGCTACTTCTTTTCACGTTCGCTTTGCACTCGAACCCATCGTAAAAGAGAGAGGGCGCCAGTCGGCGCTCAGTTCAACCTGCGGATGCCGCAAACCCGCAGGCTTCCCTTATACGCGGGGCACAAAAAAACGCCGGGCTGGAATGACCCCATTCCATCACACCGGCGCGTGAAAAGCAGGAACCTTCCCAATCCTCCTCTGTACAATTCGAGGCGAAAAGAGTATAATATTTCCAGCAATGCGCGGTTATGCCGCTGTGTATGGAGGTGTGCGCTCCATATGCAGGGGACGGGGTGTTGGCACGCCCTGTCCCTGCTTTGCACTTTTTATTGTGCCTTACCTCAAGTATACCCCCGTTTCCTTCAAAATTCAACCATTTTTTACAGCCTGAACCTATCCTGCGCCCGCAGGCGCAGGCAGAGACGGGCTGTTTCTTTTCAGGCGGTGCGGCGGCCGGAGAAGCACCGGATCGAAGGGCAGGAATATTGTGGGGAAAGGAAGGGGATCGCTTTTGCCGTACAGTGTCAAAAAATATATGGATTTCATAATTAGTTTACAATTAACATATTGACAATGGGGCAAACTAATGATACTCTATTACGTAGAGTTAGCACTCTAAT
>DHDF01000145.1:428-670 GCA_002399225.1 bacterium UBA4883 | reverse complement strand
TTACGTAGAGTTAGCACTCTAATGCATCGAGTGCTAAACCATTAGGGAATGGAGGGAAGGGGATTGGAACTAACACCAAGGCAGCAAAAGATTCTCACTGCGGTCATTGAGCTATACATCGAAACCGGCGAGCCGGTGGGTTCCAAGTCACTGTGCGAAACCCTCGATTTCCATGTTTCTTCCGCAACGGTTCGAAACGAGATGAGCAATCTGAGCGAGCTGGGGCTGCTGGAGCAGCCCCA
>DHDF01000145.1:0-173 GCA_002399225.1 bacterium UBA4883 | reverse complement strand
CCGAGCGCCTACGACCCGGAGAAACTGCTCGACGGCGTTGCAAAAACGCTTGCCTCCATTACGAAATTTGCCGCGGTTTCCACCACGCCGAGCGGAGAATCCGCCACAGTCCGCGCAATTCAGCTGGTACAGACCAGCCGGCACACGGCGATGGTGATTCTGATGACTTCGGC
>DHDF01000027.1:7424-27928 GCA_002399225.1 bacterium UBA4883 | reverse complement strand
GCGGGCAGCGGCATGAAAGTGGAAGACGTCAACCGCTTGCTCAAGCAGTTCGAGCAGATGAAAAAACTGATGAAGCAGTTTAAGAAGAAGGGCCTGCGCCGGCGCTTTGCCGGTATGGGAAGACCGCTTTAAAAGGAATTCATCCGGCTTTCTAGGCCGGTGAAGATAAATGTCAGGTTCATGGAGGTGAAAACAATGGCAGTAAAAATCAGACTTCGCAGAATGGGAGCCAAAAAATCCCCGTTCTATCGCATTGTAGTGGCGGATTCCCGCTTCCCGCGTGACGGGCGCTTCATTGAGGAGATTGGGTACTATAATCCTCTGGAGGAACCGTCTGTGGTAAAAGTCGATGCCGAAAAGGCCAAAACCTGGATCGCAAACGGCGCGCAGCCGACCGACACCGTGAAAGCCCTGTTTAAAAAGCACGGTGTGCTCTAAGAAACGGAGGAGGTGCCTCTCATGGAGGAACTGCTGTTATCCATTGCCCAGGGCCTTGTAGAGGCTCCGGAACTCGTCCGTGTGGAAACCGATCAGCCATCGGAGGATGGAACGGTCGTATACCATCTTCATGTTGCGGAAAACGATATGGGGAGGGTAATTGGCAGGCAGGGACGGATTGCCAAGGCGATTCGCATTGTGATGAGGGCTGCCGCCACCCGTGCGGGCCTCAAAGTCGCCGTGGAAATCGACTGAAATTTTTTGGCGGCCGGGCTGTTTTCCGAGCCTTTCTGCCGTGTTCCTGCTACTTAAAAATGCAGAGCAGGGGGTTTTGCGCGTTCAGTGCCAGCCGGACAGGGTGCTGCCGATTGGATAAAAAGAGACTTGCGCTGCAAAGTTCCGCATCCCGCTGCCACCTAGTTTGAGGGAAACCTCCTTTGATGTAGCATCAATACAAAAAGGAGGTCTTTTCTTTTGAAAATTTTTATTGCTGTTAGCAGCCCAATTCACCGCCAGTTCTAAAAATTGGGCTTTTTCATTTGTACTTTAGACCTTTTCAGCTATTTTATCTGAAAATGCTGTATGAATTTTAGGGAGAAGTTATGCAAAAGAGATATCTGGAAGCCGGCAAGATTGTGGGGACACATGGCATAAAAGGGGAACTCCGCGTAGAGCCTTGGTGCGACTCCCCTGAATTTCTGATGAAATTTACCACCCTGTATCTGAATAAAGGGGAGACCCGGGTCCGGGTAGTTTCCTCGCGGGTCCATAAAGAGAATCTTCTCATGGTGCTGGAAGGAGTGGATTCCGTCGAAAAGGCGGATACTTACCGGAACAAAATTCTTTATCTGAACCGGGAAGATGCCGCCCTTCCGCAGGGGCACTATTTCATGCAGGATTTGATTGGCCTTGAAGTCTTTGACGCCGACACCTTCCTTTATTACGGGACCCTGAGCCGCGTCATGCGGACCGGGGCCAACGACGTTTATCAGATTACCGCGCAGGATCATAAAAATTATTTGATCCCGGCGGTCCCGGAATTTATCGGGGAAATCGACCTGGAAAAAGGGAAAATGCTGATTCGGCCGATCAAAGGGATCTTTGACGATGAGGATTGATTTATTAACACTTTTTCCCGAGATGTGCGAAGCTGTCATGGCAGAAAGCATCATCGGGCGCGCACGTAAAAAGGGAGCAGTGCAGGTCTGCTGCCATCAAATCCGGAATTACGCGGCGGACAAGCACAGCACAGTCGATGATTCCCCGTTTGGCGGCGGGATGGGAATGCTGCTGAAAGCGGAGCCGATTGCCCTTTGTATGGATGATCTGATTGCACATCTCGGGAAAAAACCGCATACCGTCTATCTTTCTCCGCAAGGAAAGACTCTGACGCAGCGCAGAGTCTTCGAGCTTTCCAAGCTGGAAGGCCTTGTGCTTCTCTGCGGGCACTATGAAGGCGTGGATGAACGTGTGCTGGATTCCTATGTGGATGAGGAGATTTCCATTGGGGACTATGTGGTGACGGGCGGGGAACTGCCCGCCCTTTTGCTGGCAGATGCCGTCTGCCGCATGGTGCCCGACGTTCTGTCGAGCGCCGAGTGCTATGAGGAAGAGAGCCATTTCCATTCTTTGCTGGAGTACCCGCAGTATACCCGTCCGGCCAACTGGCGCGGGCATTTGGCTCCGGAAATTCTGCTCAGCGGAAACCATGAGATGGTGCGCCGCTGGAGGCGGGAGCAATCGCTGACGAGAACGGCCCAAAAACGACCGGATCTGCTGAAAAGGGCAGACCTGACGGAGGAGGACCGCCGGTTCCTGAACTCCTGTGCGGAAAGTCTGCGAGATAAAATAGATTGATTTTGTGGCAATCGTTGGCAGACAGAACAAAAATTTTCAACATTTCCATCAGATTGCACAAATAGAGCGAAATACAATGTGCCTCGTTGGGTAATCAATCCAAAGTTTCCAAATTTCATTGACGGGTCCATGAAATGTGATATAATATAGCTGATTATGGATATCTACCGGTGTCGAATACCTTCGCGGATATGATTTTGTGTAGGAGTGGATTTAGAATGTATGTAAAAGAGGTCTTGGTGCAGAACCAGGTGGGTCTGCATGCTCGTCCGGCAACTTTTTTTATTCAAAAGGCAAATGAGTTCAAGTCTTCCATCTGGGTGGAAAAGGACGAAAGACGCGTCAATGCGAAAAGTTTGCTGGGTGTTCTTTCTCTTGGCATCGTCGGGGGGACCAACATCAAAATTATTGCGGACGGGGCCGATGAGCAGAAAGCTGTGGACGGGCTGGTGCAGCTGGTGCAGTCCGGCTTCTCCGAGTAATCCGCTTAAACCATATGGCACCGCTTGAGAGCGGTGCTTTTTTTGTACGGCCGGCCTCTTGAAAAGGCTGAAGAAAAGGAGAGGAACCGTATTGACCGAGCAGGAAAAACACAAAAAAGAACTCCGTACACGCGCCATGCGTCTTCCGCTGAGCCCCGGCGTTTACCTGATGCATGATAAAACCGGGAAAATCATTTATGTCGGCAAAGCAAAAGCCCTGAAAAACCGGGTTAGCCAGTATTTCGGGTCGGAAAAAAATCACGATGCCAAAGTCCGCCGCATGGTTGCCAATGTGGATACCTTTGAGTATATTCTGACCGACAGCGAATTCGAGGCTCTGGTTCTAGAATGCAGCTTGATTAAGCAGTATTCGCCAAAGTATAATATCCTTCTGAAGGACGATAAGGGCTATCATTATATCCGCGTCAGCTCCGGTCCGTGGCCGAGAATTTCGGAGGCAAAGCGAATTGCGGATGACGGTGCGGAGTACATCGGGCCCTATATCAGTTCCTGGTCGGTACGGCAGTCGGTGGATGAGGCGCAGAAAATTTTTCGGTTGCCGTCGTGCAGCAGAAAATTCCCCCAGGACATCGGCAAGGGCCGGCCTTGCCTCTACTATTATATCAAGCAGTGCTGTGCACCCTGCCGCGAAAAAATCAGGGAGGAAGAATACCGGGAATCTGTTGCGGACGCCTTGGAATTTCTGCGCGGAGGCAGCGCAAAAAGCATTCGCGCCCTGACGGAAAAAATGAACGAAGCGGCGGAAAAGCTGGAATTTGAACGTGCGGCCCGTCTGCGCGACCGCATTGCGGCAATCCGGAAGATGGGGGCTCGTCAGAAAGTGGTTGCTTCCCGCATCAAAGAGCAGGATGTGATTGCACTGACGCAGGGTTCGGAAAAAAGCTGCTTTGAAGTGTTCCGGTTTCAGAATGGAAGGCTGTGCGACAGAGAAACCTTTCTGATAGGAGAGGTCGGAGATGCGAAAGAGGCAAGAGGCGAATTCCTGGAGCGGTATTACTCCATGCGCAGCAGAATCCCTCCGCGCGTTTCACTGGACGGCCCCAGTGAAAACGAAGCTTTACTTTCTCGCTGGCTGACCGAAAAAGCGGGGAAAAAAGTTACTCTTGTGGTTCCGCAAAAGGGGAAGCAGGCTCAGCTGGTGCAGATGTGCCGCAGCAATGCTGCGGAGCAACTGGCTCAGACAATGGGCCGAACGGGCAGGGAAGCCTCTGCGCTGGACGAGCTGGCGCATCTGCTCGGCCTTTCGGAACCCCCTGCTTATATTGAAGCTTATGATATTTCTAATCTGGCCGGCGGGGAAAACGTAGCCGGCATGGTCGTATTTGAGAACGGAAGGCCGCTTCGATCGGCCTACCGCAAGTTTAAGATCAGAACCGTGACGGGGCAGGACGACTACGCTTCCCTCAGGGAGGTGATCTCCCGCCGCTTGGAAGAATACCGGAAAAAGAAAGACACCGGCGAGGGATTCGGCCGGCTGCCGGATCTGATCCTTCTTGACGGAGGAAAGGGGCAGGTGTCTGCGGTGCGCCCCGTGCTGGAGGAAAGCGGACTGCAAATTCCTCTGTTCGGTATGGTGAAAGACGATAGGCACCGAACCCGCGCAATCGCGAAAGACGGTGGAGAAATTGCCATCAATTCCAGCCGGAGCGCCTTCACGCTGGTTTCCTCTATCCAGGAAGAGGTGCACCGGTTTGCCATCGGTTATCACCGTCAGGCGCGGAAGAAAGCCGCGATTTCCTCTTCCCTGACGGAAATCGCGGGGGTCGGCCCCACACGCGCGAAGTCACTGCTACGGCATTTTCAAACCATTGCCGCCCTTCGGAGCGCGGACGCTGAAGAAATTGCCAAGGTCCCCGGCATGACAAAGCCGGTGGCCGAACGGGTCTATTTTGCGTTCCATGCGAAGAATTCTGTCGGGACTGCATTGACAGATGAGTCGGTTCATGGGATAATAAAGAGCAAGTTGGATGGGTGAGGTGGAAAGTAGATGAGAGTCATTACCGGTTCTGCCCGAGGAAAAAGGCTGTCTGTCTGTGCGGGCAGAGCCGTCCGACCGACTCCGGAACGGGTGAAGGAGGCACTGTTCAGCATCGTTCAGTTTCAGATTGAGGGCAGGCGTGTGCTGGACCTGTTTGCCGGCTCCGGTCAGTTGGGCATTGAAGCCCTCAGCCGCGGCGCGCGGGAGGCGGTCTTTGTCGATGCGGCGAGCGAACCCGCCGCCGTTGTGGCGAAAAATCTGGAAAGCACAGGGCTTTCGGATCGTGCCCAGGTCCATCATATGGATTTTGCATTTTATCTGGAGGGCGACTGTGAAACATTTGACTTGGCTTTTCTGGATCCTCCCTATCGAACCGGGCTGCTTCAGCGTGCGCTTCCGATGGTGGCCTGCCATATGAATCCGGGAGGCGTCATTGTCTGTGAGAATCCAACTGACGAATCCCTTCCGGATTCGGTTGAAGACTTCATACGCGGAAAAGCCTACCGTTATGGAAAAATTGCATTGACTCTATATAAACACAAGGACGTGACATAAGTCGTGAAAACAGCGATTTGCCCGGGCAGCTTTGACCCCGTTACGCTTGGGCACATGGATATTATCAATCGGGCCAGAAAGCTTTTTGACCATACCATTGTTGCTGTTCTGGTCAATCCGGAAAAGCATACCGCTTTTACAGTAGAAGAGCGCATCAACATGTTGAAACGCTGCACGAGGGACATGAAAGATGTGGAAATTGTCGGATTTGACGGCTTGATTGCGGACTATGCAAGGATTCGGGATGCCACGGCGATTGTGAAAGGGCTGCGCGCTATGTCGGATTTTGAGTATGAATTTCAGATGGCACTTTTTAACAAAAAGCTGAATCCCGACTTGGAAACGGTTTATCTCAATACAACGACGGAAAACATGTTTCTCAGTTCCAGCGGCGTGAAGCAGATCGCAAGCTTTGGCGGAGACATTTCAAACTTTGTTCCGGAATGTATTTTGCAGGATATTGAGCAGCGTTTATGTGTGGGAGGAAAGCAAAAATGAGCGTGGATGACTTACTGGATGAACTGGATGAAATGGTTGATAAAGCATGGAGTTTGCCTTTAAGCCATGGCCGCGCGGTTCTGGACGGGGCGGAGGTCAAACAGATCCTGGACGAGATTCGGGCAAGCATGCCGAAAGAGGTTCACCAGGCGAAGGCAATTGTCGCGGATCGGACCAAGATCCTTGATGACGCCCGCCGGGAGGCGGAAACGGTTGTTCATGTTGCACAGGAGCGGGCGAAGGCCCTGATTGCGCAAAATGAAATCACCCGCCAGGCGCAGGAACGGGCAACTGAAATGACAACTCAGTCGCAGGCAAAAATCCGAGAGATGCGAAAAGCCAGCAATGACTATATCGACGACCTGATGAAGCGTACGGATGACGGCCTCGCTCAGGTACTGGCCGAGCTTCGCAGGACGCGTCAAAATATCCGGGCATCTCAAAGATCTGGAAAAAATGGAATAGATTGATAAAAAAGGAAAAATTTTACGCCACAAAATCTTGTGGCGTATTTTTTATGTCATATCGTAATAATACAAAATATTTGATAAGGATTCGCTTGAAGTACAAAGGAAAACGAAAAAATCAGTTGCAATTTTGTAACAGTTAGGATATAATCTAAGCAAAGTGGTGAAAGGTGGAGGCAAGTAGCGGAATGTGGTTCCATCTTTGCGTTTTGTCCGAGAAAGAGGACCGTTTATGCTGATTGGAGAGTATCAACATTCCATAGATCTCAAGGGACGGGTAATTGTCCCTGCCAGATTCCGCGAGGATCTGGGAAACGGCTTTTTCGTTACAAAAGGGCTGGATGGGTGCCTGTTTGTCCTTTCACCGAAGGAATGGAGCAAGCTGGAAGCAAGAATCGGCGCCATGCCGATTTCAAAGGCGCGTGGCCTGCAGCGCTTTTTCTTTTCTGGCGCAGTGGAGGTGCAGCCGGACCGTCAGGGGCGCATCCTTTTGCCGCAGCCTCTGCGGGACTATGCCGGGCTGACAAAAGATGTCACTTTTATCGGTGCTTCTAATCGTGCTGAAATCTGGGATACGGACCGTTGGACCAGCTTCAATTCCACTTTGACGCAGGATAACATCGCCGAGGCGATGGATCTTTTGGAACTGTAAAGAGGCGCGGGGATGGAATTTTACCATAAACCTGTTTTATTTGATGAGACCATTGAAAGCCTGAAGATTCAGCCGGACGGTATTTATATTGATGGTACGGCGGGCGGCGGAGGCCATTCCCTTGCCATTGCAAAACGTCTGACCACCGGAAAACTTTTGGCAATCGACCAGGACCCGGATGCCATTCGGGCGGCGGGCGACCGGCTGAAAGAATACCCCTGCGCGACGGTTTACCGCACCAATTTTTCAGAGATGGACAAGGCTGCTGAGAAATTCGGCCTGCTCCCGGTGGATGGAGTCTTACTTGACATCGGCGTTTCATCTTTTCAGCTTGACAACCCGGAGCGGGGCTTTTCCTATCATACCGATGCGCCGCTGGATATGCGTATGAGCCGCGAAGGGGTTTCTGCCCGCGACCTGGTCAATACGCTTTCTGCGCGGGAACTCGAAGAGATCCTGCGCAGGTATGGGGAAGAGAGCAACGCCAGAAGGATTGCCGTGAGAATTGTTCGAGCAAGGGAAAAAGCGCCGATTGAAACGACGCTGCAGCTGGCTGAGATTGTAAAAGAATCTGTTCCGGCGGCGGTGCGCCGCAAACCGGGGCACCCCGCCCGCAAAACCTTTCAGGCGCTGCGGATTAAGGTGAACGGGGAACTGGACAGGCTGTCGGAAGGGCTGGACGCGGCGTTTTCCGTTTTAAGGCCCGGCGGCCGCCTTGTGGTGATCACTTTTCACTCGCTGGAAGACCGCATTGTTAAAAAAAGAATGGCCGACTGGTGTACAGGATGCATTTGCCCGCCGGATTTTCCGGTATGCATCTGCGGGAGAAAGCCGAAAGCGGAACTGATTTATAAAAAAGGTTTAGTGCCGACGAAAAAAGAAATGGAAGAAAACCCAAGATGCCACAGTGCCCGGCTCAGGGCTTGTAAAAAATTGAAAGAAACGGAAGGGGCGGATTAATCATGGCAAACAGTAATACAGCGTATGATTTCGGAATGTTTGAGCCGAAGCGCCGCACAGAGCGGCGACCGGCGCCTGCGCAGAAAAACAATGTCATTGAGCTTCCGCGGGAACGGCTGGAAGAAAATCGGAGGCCAAAATACAGCGTTTGGAAGCTGTTGCCCACCATCCTTTCATTTTTGATTATTGCGGGCATGGCCGGCGCTTATATTTATGGTCAGGTCCAGATTGCGGAGCTTTCTGATTCTCTGGGGGGTGTGACCAAGCAACTCACCGAGGCTCAAAGCGTTTATACGCAGATGAAGATGAAATCAGAGGCTCAGATGTCTTTGGAAACGATGGAAAATTATGCGGAAAATCAGCTTGGAATGGAAAAAGTAAATCCCAAGCAAATTGAAACCGTGACCCTTTCCGGTGGGGATAAAACACAGGTTTTGCTGCCGGCACAGGGGGATGGGTGGCTTTCTCGCCTTGTGAGTTCCGTTCGCCGCTTTCTGTCATAAAGCGGGGCATTCACCAATAAGTATTACATAGCACATCAAGTGCCTGTGGGGGCCTTCCAACATTTGCTAAGGGGAGAGTTAAGAAAAAATTCTTGACTCTCATTTTTGATTTGGGGCTTTTTCAGGTTATGGGAGGATCAAGGCATGGCAAAGGGAACAACCGTAAGAATGTGGCATCGAACGGTATTGGTTCTGCTGCTGATGATCATTGTCGGATTCGGAGCTGTGATCTGCAGCCTTATCCGACTGCAGATTGTCGATGGAGAAACGCTGAAAATGCGCGCCGTTGACAACCAGGTTAAAGATACGGTTTTGACTGCGCAGCGGGGAACCATTTATGACCGGAACAGGAAGGTGCTGGCGCAGAGTGCCACCGTCTGGCAGGTCGTTCTGGAACCGGCTTACATCACAGACAAGAACCGCGACTTGATTGCGACAGGGCTTTCCCAGATTTTGAATATGGATAAAAATGATATTCTCAAGCATACCAAAAAGAAAACTTATTATGATGTGATCAAGCGCAAGGTGGAATCAGATGTTAAAGATAAAATCGTTGCATTTAAGAATAAAAACGGAATTACGAATGGAATTCGGCTGATAGAAGATTATAAACGGTATTACCCCTATGGCACGTTGGCTTCCACGGTACTTGGCTTTACCGGAACGGACAGTCAGGGCTTGGATGGGCTGGAAGCGGAATACGACAGCGAATTGACAGGGGTTTCCGGGAAGCTGGTCACGGCAAAAAATGCGGTCGGAACGGATATGCAGTACGATTATGAACAGGAAGTGCCCGCACAGGATGGGCACAGTCTGGTCTTGACAATCGACGAGGTTGTCCAGCATATCCTGGAAAAAAATCTGGAAGAAGGTTTGATTGATAATAAGGTTCAGAACCGTGGCTGCGCGATTATCATGAATGTTAACACGGGTGCCATTATTGCCATGTCGGTCAAAGGCGATTTTGACCCGAACAGTCCGTTTGCCATCGCTGACAAAACGGAAGCGGCTGCCATTGACAAAATGCCGGAAGGAGCGGCGAAAACAAAGGCGCTTCAGCAGGCCCAGCAAGCCCAGTGGCGCAATAAGTGCGTGAGCGATACCTATCAGCCGGGCTCCGTTTTTAAGATGATTACGGGATCGGCGGCGATGGAGGAAGGCCTCGTAACGGAAAATACACCGTTCAACTGCCCCGGGTATATACGGTTCGGACCGAAACAAGTAGTCCATGACTGGAAGCGCAGCGGGTTTGGCCATTTGACGTTTGCGCAGGGAATCTGCAAATCCAGCAATGTTGTGTTCATGCAGGTTGGGGCGCTTTTGGGACCGGAACGGTTTTACAAGTATTTTGATGCGTTTGGTTTCACCACCAAGACCGGAGTTGATCTGCCGGGAGAATCCCGCAGCCTATATTTTATAACGAATCAGCTGACCCCGATGAATCTGGCAATCTCTTCCTTCGGCCAGAGCTTTACGATTACCCCGATCCAGATGATCACCGGCTGTGCAGCAGTGGCCAACGGCGGTTATCTGGTGCGGCCTCATGTGGTGGATCGGATCCTTGACAGCAATGGAAATATTGTGAAAACCGCGGATACGACGCCAAAACGTCAGGTGATCTCAAAAGATATTTCTCACAGAATGTCTATGATTTTGCAGCAGGATGCCACAAACGGGACGGCGAGCAGCGGTTATATTCCGGGCTACCGAATCGCAGGCAAAACTGGCACTTCTGAAAAGCAGGAGATTAAAACAAGCAAAGAGTACATTGCATCCTACTGTGGCTTTGCCCCGGCGGATGATCCGAAAATCGCCATGCTGGTCTTTTATGATGAGCCGCACGGCAGCAGCTATTACGGAAGTCAGGTATCCGGCCCGGTTTTTCTGAAAACGATGACGGAAATTCTTCCTTACCTCGGCGTGGAGCCGAAGTATACCCAGGAAGAAGAAAAAAAGTTGGGTACGGTGACGCCAAGTGTGGCTGGTCAGGGCATTGAGGCGGCAAAGCAGAAAATCTTTAAGGCTGGTTTGAACTCTCAGATCTATGGAAGTGGCAGCACCGTGGTGTCCCAGGTGCCGGAGTCTGGCAAGAGTATTCCCAAGGGTGGCCGTGTGGTGCTGTTTACCGACCAGCAGAGCGGAAAGAAAACGGTAACGGTTCCGGATCTTGTCGGCCTTTCGCTGGCACAGGCGAACGAAAAAGCGTCGGCGGTCGGAATCAATCTCAGTGTGACGGGGGCCACCCTGTCCAACACTGCCAATGCGCTTTCCAAGCTGCAGGATATTTCAGCCGGCACCAAGGTGCCGCCTGGCACGGTGGTAACAGTTTCGTTTATTGAACCCAGCGCAGTGGAATAATAAGGGACGGGAGGAGAAAATTCCATGGAAAATGCGTCGAGGCAGGGCCTGTGCGCAAAAGGAGTTGCAGTGGCTGAAAAGGAGGGCCGCACGGCGGCTGTGCTGAAACAAATTTTTCGGCTCTGTGGCCGGGAACATTACTATGTGGCTGAGTATGGAAAAGCGTTCCCGCCGGAGGTGGTGCGCTCGGTGCTGCTCCTCTGCGTGGATCCGAGAGAAAAGATCAGCGGTTGGCCCGTGTGTGTCGCAGAGTGGGAACTGGCTAACCTGGCTACAGAAGCCGGAAAATTGATTACTTATTCGCTGGCTAAAAACGACGCTAATTTTACCGCCCGCAACATCCGGGCGGCCCCGGATGGAACGATTGCATTTGAAATGGTCGGGTTCGGAATCATCGGCCGCGTTCGGCTGTGCGATGGGAGCCCGGCTGGAGTTGAGGAATCTTTGGCGGCAGCCTGCGCGGCCGTAGGTGCGGGAATCCCGTTTGCCGAAATCCTGCAGGCTCTCAATCAGCTGAGCCCGCCGCTTTCCCGCACAAGACCAATGATGTATAAACCAGAGGGACAGTTTACAGAATAAGGATGGATCAGAGCATGAATTATTTGTGGACCTTTGCGGCGGCAACTCTGTCGTTTGGGATTACCGCGCTGCTGGGAAAATGGGTGGTGCCGTTTCTGCACCGTTTGAATTTCGGGCAGACAATCCGCGATGTAGGGCCGTCTTGGCACCGGAAGAAAAACGGAACGCCGACCATGGGGGGGATCCTTTTTATCACGGGGATCCTTGTCGCTTCCGCAGTTTGTCTTTTCGTCTATTACGGAAATCAGAACGGACTTAGGCAGTCCAATCTCGCCTTGTGGACCAAAATTGTAAGCGGGTTGTTGATGGCTTGCGGCTTTGGCCTGATCGGCTTTTTTGACGATTACATCAAAGTGGTGAAAAAAAGAAATCTGGGTCTTACCGTACGGCAAAAGCTGATTCTTCAGTTTCTTGTGGCCGGAGCCTATCTCTACACGCTGGACCGGTTCGGTGCGGGTTCGGTCACGCTGGTTCCATTTGCCGGGGGTGTCAATCTGGGAATCTGGTACTGGATCCTCGCATTCCTCGGTATCGTCGGCATGGTCAACGCCGTCAATTTCACGGATGGAATTGATGGCCTCAATGCCTCTGTTACTTTTTTTGCTTCGGCGGCCTTTATGGTGATTGCCGGAATCTTTCGGCTGATTCCCGTCGGGATCGTGGCGGCGGCAGCAGCGGGCGGCTGCTTGGGATTCCTGATTTGGAACTTCAATCCTGCGAAGGTGTTTATGGGAGACACAGGTTCCCTCTTCTTGGGCGGTCTGGTCTGTGCGCTGGGATTTGATGTAAATGCCCCGATCCTGATTCTTCCGATTGGCATTGTCTATCTCTGTGAGATTTTGTCCGTTGTGTTGCAGGTCTGCTATTTTAAGGCGACCCATGGGAAACGCCTGTTTAAGATGAGCCCAATCCATCACCACTTTGAGCTTTGTGGCTGGAGCGAAGTGAAAATTTGCTTTGTCTTCAGCGCCGTTACGGCGTTTTTTGGTGTGATCGCCATTTTGCTGGCGTTTTATGGATTTTAGCAGAAACCGACAGATTCGGCGATGGGATTATGTTTCAATAATAAATAATATCTGACAGGGAAAGGAGGAAACTCATGATGCGAAATTCAGCACCCACAGCCTCGGCACCGAGGAAAGCGGGCAAGCGGCCGGCCGGTGAAATCCGTAACGCCGCCTCCTATGGAAAAAGAGTGCGGAAAAAGTTTCGCGTTTTTTCCGCACGTGCTGGCCTGGATCTGCCGTTCCTGTTTCTGGTGCTGGTGTTGCTGATCGTCGGTCTGATCATGATGTTCTCTGCCAGCTATGCAAACGCATTTTACCGCCACAACGGCAACAGTTATTTTTTTATCAGCAAGCAGGCAGTCTTTGCTGTCCTGGGCATAATCCTCATGATGGTGATCTCCTATTTTGACTACCATCATTTGCATGAGTTTGCGGTTCCAATTTTACTGCTGTCCTATGTGCTGTTGGTACTGGTCCGTTTTATGCCGGCAATCAACGGGGTTCACCGCTGGATCGATCTCGGCCCAATCGGGCAGTTTCAGCCTTCCGAGATTGCAAAGTTTGCAATCGTTTTAATTTTTGCGCACTTGATTTCTTTAAATTTTAACCGGATGGGAACATTTCTTTACGGCGTTTTGCCCTATGCGCTGATCCTTGGAATGACGGCGGCCCTGCTGATGTGGGAACCGCATGTTTCCGCCACGGTCATTATCGCCTTGCTCGGTGCGGTGATGCTTTTCATCGGCGGGGTGAAACTGCGCTGGTTTGTCGGCGCGTTCAGCCTTATGGGTGCCGGCATTGCCTACCTGGTTCTGTTTGCCAAAGCGTATGCCTATGCCAATGAGCGCATTACGGCATGGCTGGATCCTTTTTCCAACGCGACTTCACAGATCATTGCGGATACCTGGCAGACCCGTCAGTCCTTGTATGCAATCGGCTCCGGCGGATTGCTTGGCCTGGGCCTTGGGCAGTCGCGCCAGAAATTTTTATATCTGCCGGAGCCGCAGAATGATTTTGTTTTTGCCATTGTCTGTGAAGAACTGGGCTTTGTCGGCGCTCTGATCATCATTATTCTTTTTGCCATGCTGATCTGGAGAGGCATTACCATCTCTCTGCGCGCAAAGGATAAATTCGGTATGCTGCTCGGTATTGGAATCGTGGTGCAGGTCGGCTTTCAGGTGATCCTGAACATCGCCGTTGTCACCAACACAATTCCGAATACCGGAATCAGCTTGCCGTTTTTCAGTTATGGAGGCACGTCGCTTGTGATCCTGTTGGCTGAAATGGGGATTGTTTTGTCGATTTCTCGAACGTCAAATATTGAAAAAGTATAGGAAGTCTGAGGTTTTACCATGAAAGTTCTGTTTGCCGGCGGCGGAACCGCCGGCCATATCAATCCAGCCCTTGCCATTGCAGGGTACATAAAAGAACGCGAGCCGAAAACGCAGGTTTTATATATCGGTGCAAAGGGCGGAATGGAAGAGCGCCTGGTCCCCTCCGCCGGCTACGATTTTAAGAGCATCACCATTTCGGGTTTTCAGCGCAGCCTGAGTGCGAAAAATATCGTAAGAAATGCAAAAACGGTTCTTCACCTTTTCACCTCGACGGCGGAAGCCCGGCGGATTATCCGGGATTTTCAGCCCGATCTCTGCGTTGGAACGGGCGGATATGTCTCCGGCCCCGTCATCCGGGAAGCGATGCGGCTGGGAATCCCCGCCGTCATTCATGAACAGAACGCGTATCCCGGGGTAACCAACAAAATGCTGTCGAAACGAGCAAACCGGACGATGCTTGCCGTCGCGGATGCACAGAAGTACCTGAGTCCTTCCGCCTGCTGTGTGCTGACCGGAAACCCGGTCCGTCAGGAGGTGATCCGCGTGGGCCGAAAGGAAGCCCGCGCAAGGCTTGGCCTGGATTCCAGGCCGTTGATCCTCTCGTTCGGCGGCAGTTTGGGCGCGCGGAAAATCAACGAGGCGATGGCGGATCTTCTGGTGTGGAGTGCAAAAAGCGGGCGCTTTCAGCATATCCACGGCTATGGCCAGTGGGGCAAATGGTTTCCTGGCCTGCTGAAGGAAAAGGGACTCGATTTAAGCGCTCACAAAGAACTGGATATCCGAGAGTACATTCATGATATGCCCGATTGCCTCGCCGCGGCGGATCTTGTCATCTGCCGCGCCGGTGCGATTACTCTGAGCGAACTGCAGGCCGTCGGGCGGGCGTCCATCCTGATTCCGTCCCCAAATGTTGCGGAAAACCATCAGTTTCACAACGCGATGGCGATGGTGAACCGCGGCGCTGCGGAAATCCTAGAAGAAAAAAATCTCACCGGGGAATCTCTGTGCCGTAAAGTGGAAACCCTCTTTTCCCAGACGGGGAAAATAGAAACTCTTGCAAAAAATGCTAAAAAAATGGCGATCTTGGATTCTTGTGACAGAATTTACCGGTTAATAAAGGAGGTTTTGCACCAGCCCACCTCATGACGGAGCCGTCACGGCAATCCCCTCTATGGCATAATATAAAAGTAGATTATGTGGGGGTGTTGCTATGTCGAAGCTGTTGATACATGGCACCAAAAAGCTGAAAGGAGAAGTGCAGATCCACGGCGCAAAGAACAGTACGCTGCCGCTGATGGCTGCATCGCTTTTGTGCGAAGGCGAATGTGTCCTACATAACTGCCCCGCACTTTCGGATGTGGACACCGCGATTAAGATATTGCGGCATCTCGGCTGCAAAGTGGAACGTGCCGCCGGAAATGTGGTGATTGACCCGCGCGGCGCAAACACTTGCAAAATCCCAGACAATCTGATGCGCGAAATGCGTTCGTCCATCATATTCCTCGGGGCTATCGTCAGCCGCCTGCAGCGGGCTGTTCTGTCGCTTCCGGGCGGGTGCGAGCTTGGCCCGCGCCCGATTGACCTGCATCTTTCTTCCCTCCGCAAAATGGGGGTGGTCATTGACGAGGACCACGGATGTCTCGACTGCCGGGTCCCGGACGGACTAAAAGGTGCTGTGATCAACCTGTCCTTTCCCAGTGTGGGCGCAACGGAAAATATCATGATTGTCGCCTGCCGGGCGCAGGGAAAAACCGTGATCAATAACGCGGCGCGGGAGCCGGAGATTGCTGACCTTGCAGATTTTTTGAATCGCTGCGGCGCGAGAATCTGCGGGGCGGGGGGCAGCACCATCAGCATTGAGGGTGTCCACCATCTGATCGGCTGTGAACACACGGTGATCCCGGACCGCATTGCGGCGGCAACCTATCTGACGGCCGCAGCCATCACGGGAAGCACTTTGACCGTTTCCAGCGTGATCCCGGAGCACTTGGCTCCTATTTTACCGGTATTTGAAGAAAGCGGGTGCAGTATGGATCTGTATGACAAAGCGGTTCGCATTGCTGCCCCGCAGCGTCTCCGCAGAGTTAAAAGTGTAAGGACCATGCCCTACCCGGGCTTTCCGACGGATGCGCAGGCACCCGTCATGGCGATGACAACGGTGGCAGACGGTACCAGCATGTTTGTTGAAAACATTTTTGAAAGCCGTTACAAGCATGTGGGAGAACTCCTCCGACTCGGTGCAAATATTAAAGTGGAAGGCCGTGTTGCCGTTGTGGAGGGAGTCGATCATCTTTCCGGCGCTTCGGTCGAGGCCTCGGATCTTCGGGGAGGGGCGGCCCTGGTTGTGGCTGGCCTTGCCGCGCAAGGAATCACGGAGGTGAAGGGTCTGCACCATTTGGACCGGGGCTATGAATGTATTGAAAAGAATCTGGCTTCGCTGGGAGCGGACATCCGGCGTGTGTAAAATGATCTCCTGAAAGGAATTGGAACATGAGGGACCTAAGAAACAGTCAAAATGCAGCATGTGCGGTAAAAAACAGAGCATACAGGCCGGCCCGGAAGAACCAGGCGGGCCCCATGCCCTCCCGGGCCGGAATCCGCGCTGAAAACAGACGGCGCCGCAGGCGCAGGGCCCTTTTGATCTTCTACCTTTTCCTGTTTTTCACGGTTGTAGCTGCTGCTGCGGTTCTGTCCCTTACCGTGCTTTTTAAAATTGACTCGATCCAGGTCAGCGGAACCTCGCGGTATTCTCAGCAGCAAATTCTCAGCGCATGCGGGATTAAGAAAGGGGAAAATCTTTTTCTTACAAACGTAAAGGATGCGGGAAAACGCATCCAAACCCGTTTGCCCTACGTCGGCACCGTTCAGGTTAAGCGAAAGTTCCCGGCAAAAATCAGCATCCAGGTAACGGAAGCGCAGATCTGCGGGGCAGTGGCCTATTCGAAAAAGTATGCCATCCTCGGAAAGAATTTCAGGGTTCTGGAAGTTTCGGACAAGCTGCCGCAGAACTGCGCGCTGATCCGGGGTATCACACTGAAAAGCGCAAGGCCCGGAAGCACGGCAGAGTTTTCAAATTCATCGCTGTTGTCCGCTCTGCAAGCAGTGGAGAGCGCCGCAAAGCGCAATGGGCTGACTCAAATCACGGGAATGGATTTTTCTTCTCTTTCCAAAATTCTGGTGAGTTACGACGGACGGATCACGATGAACCTTGGAACGTCTTCCAGTCTGGACTATAAACTCCGTTATGCGAAGGAACTGTTCGATAAGGGAAAGATAAAATCAACAGAAAAGGGTACGTTGGATCTTTCCACTGTGGAGGATAACGATACCGCTTACTTTGATCCTTCCACAAGTTCCTGAACTAGAATATCTTGGCAATTTTATTTAACTTAGCGGTCTTATTTAAAATGAAAAGGAAAATTTTATTGAAATTAAAATGGAAGCGTGTATAATATTTTAATATGGGATGAATCAAGACAGCATAGAACTGGAGTTTATGATAGAGCCTGAACGAAAATGACAGGACTTAAAATGGAATTTACATAAGGGGGATTGCGGCACATGCCTTTTGAAATTGAAAACGACTTTGACAATATCGTTCAGATAAAAGTCGTCGGCGTTGGTGGCGGCGGCGGCAATGCAATTGACCGCATGGTTGCCAGCGGTGTGCAGGGTGTTGAATTTATCAGTATTAATACGGACCGGCAGGCTTTGTACCGTTCCAAAGCCACGCAGAAAATTCAGATCGGTGAGAAGGTGACGCACGGCAAGGGTGCCGGTTCGAAACCTGAGATGGGCCAAAAGGCCGCTGATGAAAGCCGTGAGGCCATCGCGGCAGCTATCCGCGGAAGCGACATGGTCTTTGTCACGGCGGGTATGGGCGGCGGCACCGGTACCGGCGCCGCACCGATCGTTGCTGAAATTGCACACGATATGGGGGTTCTCACGGTCGGAATCGTCACAAAGCCTTTCGAATTTGAAGGGCGCCGCCGCATGGAGCAGGCCGAAAACGGAATCACGGCTCTTCGGGAGCATGTGGATTCTCTTGTCGTCATTCCGAATGAGCGTTTAAAACTGGTCAGCGAACAGCGCATCACTCTGCTGAATGCGTTTTCCATTGCGGACGATGTCCTGCGGCAGGGAGTGCAGAGCATTTCGGATCTGATCAAACTTCCCGGATTGGTCAATCTGGATTTTGCCGATGTGACCGCGGTGATGAAGGATGCCGGCTATGCACATATGGGAGTTGGGCGTGCCTCTGGCAAAGACAAGGCGCAGGAAGCCGCAAATATGGCAATTTCCAGCCCGCTGCTGGAAACCGCCATCAACGGTGCAAAAGGCGTGATCATCAACATTACTTCTTCTCCTGATATCGGTCTGGATGAAATCGAAACGGCTTCTTCCATGATTGCTTCACAGGCCCATGAGGATGCGAATATCATTTGGGGGGCCGCGTTTGATGAAGATATGGATGATGAGATGAGCGTAACCGTCATTGCAACGGGTTTTCCCACTTCCGGCACGGAACAGCCTGCGGTGGAAACAGAGGGAAAGAAAACGGCAAAGACCAAAGAGAAAGCCGCATCCCATGATAACAATTCGGTGGATGACGATGATTTTACCGACATCATGCAGATTTTTAACCGAAAGTCCTGAAAAGTTCCGTTTCTGCAAAGGGTGGATACGGAAATTATGAAAGACAGTGCTGTCACGCAATGACTCTTCGAAGAAATACGCTTTGAAGCAGCTTGTAAAGCCGCTTCAAAGCGTATTTCTTTCCGTTTGCTTTTCCCCCCGGAAGAAGAGTCCAGTGGTGGATAAAGGGCCTTAGGCACCCATCGGAATTCCACCGACTCGGCGAATATTTTTCTCATGAAAGAGGAAAAATCTTTTAGAAGGGCAAAATACGGGGAGATCAATCTGAATTTTTAGATAATTTAGTTAAAATCGATCAAATAAGTCATCTAAAGTTGTTTTTCAACCAGTACGGAAATATAGGACTTTATTTATCGCTTTCTCTTGCAATCTCTGGTTTCTGTGCTATAATAGCTCATGGAAAAGAAATTTGAATTCAAAAGGGGGTGGCATTGTGAATCCTGACCCTTGCGGGAAGCCGCGAAGAAAATTTCATAGAGGAGATGAGCACAATGCTGTCCTATTACAAAACGGTAGACGGGCGCATGACACAGATCGAGGCATGTGAGCCTGGCTGCTGGATCAACTGTGTTGCTCCGGACGACCGTGAAATTGAAAGCCTGATTGCGGACTTTGAAATTGAGCCGGATTTTTTTCGCGCTGCGATGGACGAAGAAGAATCTTCCCACATTGACAACGAAGGCAATAATACACTGGTCGTGATTGATATTCCGGTTGTGGAACAAGAAGAGGGAAAAAGCCTGCTTTATTCCACGATGCCAATGGGCCTGATCCTGACGGAAAAAAATGTGATTACGGTTTCCATCCGGGACAATTCGGTGGTGGATGAATTTGCACGCGGGCTTGTCAAAGGTGTGCGAACCAACCTGAAGACCCGGTTTTTGCTGCATATTATGCTCCGCGTGGCCAACCGGTACCTTCAGTATTTAAAACAAATCGATAAGATTAGCAATACCGTGGAAATGGAACTGAGGGTCTCCATGAAAAATTCAGAGCTTTTGCAGCTGCTGGATATTGAAAAGTCCCTTGTCTATTTTTCCTCTTCGCTCAAAGGCAATGAGATCACGCTGGAAAAAATCATGCGCGGCAGGGTGATCAAGCTTTATGACGAAGATCAGGATCTTTTGGAAGATGTCCTGATCGAAGTCAAACAGGCGATTGAGATGTCGAATATTTATTTGAACATTTTGTCGGGGACGATGGATGCTTTTGCCTCTGTCATCTCGAACAATTTGAATATAGTCATGAAAGTCTTGGCCTCGATCACGTTGCTGTTCTCTGTGCCGGCCATCATTACCGGGGCGTATGGGATGAATGTCGCCGGAATTCCATTCCCGAATTTTTGGTTTCCAATTGCCCTTTCCGCAGGTTGCATTCTGATTGTTTACTGGCTTTTACATAAGAAAAATATGCTTTGAACTTTCCAAAATCATCATATCATGTTGACATGAAAGGAACTGCTGAGCGGTTCCCTTTTTTGATAGAAAGGATTTGGCTTCATGGTGTGTTTTAAAAAAGATGGCGGGGCATATTCCCCGCCTGAATTTCATAGTTTCATATTGCCTGCTCGGAGGTGAAAAATGGCATGACACGTTTTTTAATTCGGCTGTTTGTCAGAAATTACAAAGAAATCGACAATCCGCGGGTGCGGGAATGTTACGGTAAATTTTCCGGCATGGTCGGTGTCGTGACAAATCTGATCCTTTTTGCCGGCAAGATGATTGCAGGAACTCTGTTTCACAGTATTTCCGTCACGGCGGATGCTGTGAACAATTTGACCGATTCCGTTTCTTCCCTTGTGACCTTGGTCGGCTTTAAGATGGCTGCGAAACCGGCCGATTCCGCCCACCCCTATGGCCATGCCAGAATCGAATATATCAGCGGGCTGATTGTTTCCCTGGTCATTTTTGTAACGGGGTTCCAGTTCGCCCAAACCTCCTTTCAGAAGATTCTGAACCCGGAGCAGACCGAATTCAGTGCGGTTGTTGTGGCCGTGCTGATGGGTTCCATTTTGCTCAAAGCCTGGCAGGGCGCGTTTTACCGCCGGGTGGGAAAGACTATTTCTTCCGAGACCATCTCCGCCACGGCGGCGGACAGCCTGAACGATGTGTTTGCCACTTCTGTGGTTCTGGTGGGGGCTGTTCTGACCCGACTGACCG
>DHDF01000027.1:5567-7297 GCA_002399225.1 bacterium UBA4883 | reverse complement strand
TTTAATCTGGACGGCTACATGGGCCTTGTCGTGGCTTTCATGATCATGCTGACCGGCTTTCAGCTGATCCGCAAAACCAGCAACCCGCTGCTTGGTGAAGCTCCGTCCCGGGAACTGGTAGACGATATCTACCACACCATCAGCTCTTATGACGGCATTCTCGGCATTCACGACCTGAATGTCCACAATTATGGGCCGGGGCGCTGCTTTGCCACCGTGCACTGCGAGGTACCTGCGGAACGAGATGTTTTGCTCAGCCATGATATCATTGACAACATCGAACGCGATTTTCTGGAGAACAAGGACCTTCATCTTGTTATTCATATGGACCCCATTCTGACGAATGACCCGAAAACCAATGAACTCCGGCAACAGGTCAGCCAAATCATATCGGAAATTTCACAGGGAATCGGAATGCACGATTTCCGGGTGGTCTGGGGCCCGACGCATGCTAATCTTGTCTTTGACGTCTGCGTTTCTTTTGAATTCCCGATGAAAGATGACGAGTTGGTGAGGGCAATATCGGAAAAGATCAGAAAATTACCGGGAAATTGTTACCCTGTTATCACGGTGGATCACGATTATGTTCCAATCGACCGGAAACATGATACAAAAATTTAACAATTTGTCCTCTTGAAATTTTCATCGCGATAGAATAAAATAAGAATTAGCACTTGAACTGATTGAGTGCTAATTCTTTTTTGCAAAGGACGGGATTTGTTTATGCCGCTGAAACCGTTTCAGGCGGAATCCAAACACCTTTTGGATTTAATGATTCATTCTATTTACACTCACAGGGAGATTTTCCTCCGCGAATTGATTTCCAATGCAAGCGATGCCATCGACAAACTTTATTATAAAGCGCTGTCGGAGGAAAACACAGGCCTTAACCGCGATGACTTTGTAATCCGGATCGTCCCGGACAAGGAAAAGCGCACGCTGACCATTTCAGACAACGGTTGCGGCATGACGAAAGAAGAACTGGAAAACAATCTTGGCACCATTGCCAAAAGCGGATCGCTCGATTTTAAGAACGAATGTGAAAAGAAATCGGACATCGAGATTATCGGCCAGTTCGGCGTCGGATTTTATTCTGCGTTTATGGTTAGCGACCATGTTTCCGTCATCAGCCGTCCGTTCGGCAGCGAAGAGACCAGCCGGTGGGAGTCTAACGGAACGGAAGGCTACACGGTGGAACCATGTGAAAAAAGGGAGACCTGCGGCTCGGATATTATCCTGGAGATCAAGCCGGATACCGATGATGAAAAATACAGCGAATATCTGGATTCCTATACGCTGAAGAGCCTGGTGAAAAAATATTCCGATTACATCCGTTACCCGATCCGCATGAATGTAGAAAAGAGCCGCCTGAAAGAGGGCAGCAAGGATGAGTATGAGACCTACACCGAAGAAGAAACGCTCAACAGTATGGTCCCACTGTGGCGCAAAAACAAAAACGAAATCACCAAAGAGCAGTACAACCAGTTCTATAAGGACAAATTTATGGACTATGAGGACCCTGCAAGGGTGATTCATATGTACACCGAGGGAGCCGTCACATTCCATGCACTGCTGTATCTGCCGGCGCGCGCGCCCTATGATTTTTATACAAAGGAATATGAAAAAGGACTTCAGCTTTATTCCAACGGCGTTTTGATTATGGATAAATGCGCAGACCTTCTGCCGGATTATTTCAGCTTTGTCCGCGGCCTGGTCGATTCCCAGGACCT
>DHDF01000027.1:5119-5430 GCA_002399225.1 bacterium UBA4883 | reverse complement strand
CAGGACCTTTCGCTGAACATTTCCAGAGAAGTGCTTCAGCATGACAGAAGGCTAAAACTCATCGCCACCCGGGTTGAGAAAAAAATTCAGTCCGAGCTGGAATCCATGCTGAAAAACAATCGGGAAGATTATGAAAAGTTCTTCCAGAACTTCGGTTTGCAGCTGAAATACGGGGTTTATCAGGACTTTGGGGCGCACAAAGACGTCCTCAAGGATCTTCTCCTGTTCCATACTTCGGCCGGTGACAAATATTCTACTTTGGCAGAATATGCGGGCCGTATGAGAGAGGATCAAAAATATATCTATTATGC
>DHDF01000027.1:0-4998 GCA_002399225.1 bacterium UBA4883 | reverse complement strand
ATATCTATTATGCCTGCGGTGAATCGGTGCAAAAAGTTTCTTTGCTGCCTCAGACGGAAGCTGTCAAAGACCATGGATATGAAATTCTGTATCTTACCGACCCGATTGACGAATTTGCGATCCGCGTGCTGGCAAAATATCAGGAAAAGGAATTCAAATCGGTTTCTGCCGACGATCTTGACTTGGAAACGGAAGAAGAGAAAAAAGAGGCCGCCCAAAAAGTGGCGGAAAACAAAGACATGCTTTCCTTCATGAAAGATGCGCTGGACGGCAAAGTCAAGGCGGTGGTGCTTTCCAATAAGCTGAAAACCCATCCGGTTTGTCTTTCCACCAGCGGAGCAATTTCTATGGAGATGGAAAAGGTCCTCAATTCCCTGCCAAACACGGAAAAAGAGAAGGTTCAGGCGCAGCGCGTGCTGGAAATCAACGCGAACCATCCGGTCTTTGAGAGGCTTACCAAGCTGTTTGGCACCGACAAGGAGAAGCTGAAAACTTACACTTCCTTGCTTTACAATCAGGCGCTGCTGATTGAGGGCGCACCGATTGAGGACCCGGTTGCATTTTCCAACCAGATCTGTGGGCTGATGACGGACTAACCGATTTTTTACTTTACAAAAGGTCCTGCCTTCTTAGAACGAGGAAGGCAGGACCTTTTTACATGTTTTGTGAGAAGACGGACGCGGCATCCCGGCGGGAAAGTGAGGTGCATACGAACAGCGTATCAAATTTCGACCTTACTGTTTTGCCGCTTTTTGCTTCTCCGCGCGTTGCTTTGCCAGAAGTAAATCCACCATTCTGCCATAGCTGTTTACCCCGTCGCTCTGCCTGTTTGCTTTCAGATAATGGTCATTGACACTGCTGGAGGCCTGGGCCACCGGGCCCTGAAACTGCTCCCAATATTCCGAGTTATAGGCCAGATCGTGACAGGCGCCCGGGACAAGCCGGGAATCTATCTGATCGGTGGCCTCGGCGTCCACGGAAAAAAGTGCGTTGGAAGCATAGGTAAATGCCAGCATATCGCCGGAATAGCGGAAATCGGGGTCGCTGCTTTTCCGGCAGACCAGGTAGCCGATGAAGTTGGCTTCGTCCTCTCGCATGTACCCGCGCAGATGGGAAAGCTCATGACACATGGTGACGGGAATGGTATACTCCGGCACGTCGGTGTTGACATTGGCTTCCATCGTAAATGGAAAGAAGACGCCGGTGATTTCGCAGCGTGACATGATGCGGGAAAAATGAACAAGCTTCGGTGCACTGTAGCCGGAGCGCAGCAAAGGATAATCCTGCTGCATTTGGTCATAAGACTGCATCGCTTCGCGCGCCGTCGAATGGAGGTCGTTTTGGCGCAGCTCCATGATACCCTGACGGTTCGTTTTAAGTCCGGGGCGCAGCCGGTCAATCTCCGAAACCAGGGAAGTGCAAAGCTCCTCCAGCTCCGATTTGGAGGATGGCTGCACTTTCAGCCCGCAGGTTTTGGCAAACGGGTAACGGTAGTAATTAATCCCGCAGGTGACGGTAAACAGAAAATAGACAATGCTGAGAAAGGCAGCGAGATTGATGAGAGATTTCCTTACAAAAAACGGGCGCTTACCTTTTCTGCGGATCAGACCGGCGGCAATCCCCAAAACGGCCGCCAAGATCAGCAGAAAAAACAAAATCACGAAAAGCTCCGCAATCGAAAGCGGAACAAGACCGGTGATTCGGTTGACCGCGCTTGACAGCGCGGCATAAATTCCGGTTGCATACCATTCTGCAAAAGCAGGGTTCCAAGCGGCGCAGGCAGTCAGAAGCAGTCCTGCCGGGAAAAAGATGAGAAGCCGGAGCCTTTTGCAAAATCCGGCCTGCTGAAAAAACCGTTGCATGATTTCCTCCGGATCGTTTTTTCTCATTATACCACTTATACCGCAAAAGATATCACGGAAGGGCGGAAAGACGGAATTGAAGTTTCAAAATGACATTCTTTAAAAACTTTTTTAGCGGATGTTAAAGCCGGAAAATATCCTTTGATTCGCATTATTTCAGCATTGGAATATTTCGACCTGTTTTTCGTAATATTATTTAACATGGTTTTTATAAAATTTACAGAATTGTTACAAAAGGGGGCGGCTCATGGAAGGTAGAACAGAACGGATTGAAAAAAATGGCCGAAGTGAGAAAAAACAGGATTGGCAGGAGAATTTATGACGCTGGATAATATTTTGATGCTGCTCGGCGGGCTGGGGCTGTTTCTTTATGGGATGAAACTGATGGGCGAATCTCTGGAGCTTGCCGCAGGTTCCCGAATCAAAGATATGGCGGAACGGCTGACAACGAACAAGTACATGGGGGCTGCGCTTGGATTTGCGGTTACAGCCGTGATTCAGAGTTCCTCCGCAACGACGGTAATGGTGGTTGGCTTTGTCAATGCCGGCATTATGAATTTATCTCAGGCTGTCGGCATTATTATGGGGGCCAATGTCGGCACGACGGTGACGGGGCTGATCACGGCGATCAACTTTATGGCAATTGCCCCCGTCGCGGTTTTTATCGGCGTCGGAATGATCATGTTTGCAAAGAAGAGCAACGGGAAACATGTCGGTCAGATCATTGCGGGCTTTGGCATCCTGTTTCTCGGCATGTCTACCATGAGTTCGTCGATGAAGCCGCTGGGGCAGTCTCCGGTATTCGCCAATATCATTACAAATTTTCAAAATCCTTTGATCGGCCTTTTGGCCGGTATGATCTTCACTGCGGTGATCCAGAGTTCTTCGGCCACGATCGGCGTCCTTCAGTCGCTGGCCCTCTCCGGCGCAGTCAGTTTGAAATCCGTGGTCTTTGTCATTTTCGGACTGAACATCGGCACCTGCGTCACTGCGATGCTTTCTTCCATCGGCACCAGCAAAACCGCCAAGCGGACCGCCGTAGTACATTTGACGTTCAATGTGATTGGGGCGACGATGTTTACCGTCATCACCATTCTGACGCCGTTTACCGAGATGGTGCAGCGGATGTCTCCCGGGAATGTTCTGTTCCAGATTTTCCTAGTCCATATTATCTTTAACGTGGTTACTACGGCGATCCTTCTGCCGATGAGCAACGTGCTGATCCGCATCGCCTATAAGATCATTCCCGGTGAGGACAGCCACACGCAGGCAATGAGTCTGAAATATCTGGACTCCCGTATTCTGAACACGCCGCCGGTTGCCGTCACTCAGCTTTTAAAGGAAGTCGGCCGCATGGCGGATCTGGCCAAAACTAATTTTCTAAATTCCATGGACGCTTTGTTCCATCAGGATCCGGCTAAGCTCAAAGAGCTGGCGGAAAATGAAAGTGTCATCAACTTTTTGAACCGGAGAATCACTTCTTATCTGATTCGGATTAATGCCCTGGAACTGGAGGACAACGACCGGGAAATCGTCGGCGCCTTGTTTCATGTGGTGAACGATGTGGAGCGGATCGGGGATCACAGCGAAAATATCGGCGAGCAGGCGCAGATTATTATTGACGGAAAGGCTTCGCTCAGCAGCGTTGCGTCCGGCGAGCTGCATGGGATGCAAAACTTGATCGTCACAATTCTGGACGATTCCTTTCAGCTGTTCTTTAAAGGCAGCAACGATGCGGAGCTGTCTTTTAAGGTAAACAATACGGAAGAGACCATCGACAGCCGTACCGAAAAGCTGAAAGAAAACCATATTCGAAGGCTGACCAACGGACAATGCAACGCGGAATCCAGCGCGCTTTTTAACGACCTTCTGATCAATTTGGAGAGAATTGCGGATCATGCGACAAATATTGCATTTTCCATGTCGCACACTAAACGCATCCCGATCCTTTCAGATGGGGAGAGAGCAGGGACAGATACTGAAAAAAATTGACATGTCTCTACCGGGGCGGAAGCTCCGGCATTTTTTTACGGCAGATCATGAAAATTTTTTTTCTGCCCCTTTCATTGCGGTCTTACAGTTGCCGCATACCGTGAAAAATGGTATGATAAACAAAAGATTATCGTCCGCAAAGGGGGAGTCCACTTGCAGTTTTACTTAAAGCCTCTTGGAGGTCCCCGTTGTCTTTTCGCTATCCGGGACCCCGGCGGACACCGGGTTTACGAAGTGACGGGAAAAACCACTCCCTTCGGAAATCAGTTCTTTTTATTCGACAAGGAACACCGTCTGGCCGGAAGAAGCTCTGGCGTGCGGCTCTCCGGGGTTTCGCGGTATTCAGTTTTGGCCGGCAAAAAAAGGCTTCTGGTCACCATTGGTAGCCCGGTTTCCCGGCAACCGGTCCGCATCAGAGGAAAACGCTGGTATTTCCGCGGCAGCCTGCTTACGCGGTCGTTTGATCTTTTGGACGAGGCTTCTCAGACTGTCATGACGCATGGAAGATGCTGGGAGCAATCCGGCAACTGCTATGCCGTGGAAATTTCAAAGCCGGAAGACGTTCCGCTTTGCCTTTGTCTTTCAGTCTTGATTGACTGCACAATTTTGGGCGGGCACACCCTTCCGGTCCCGGCAGGAGGATAACCCGCCAAAAATTCTGTATCTGTAACAAATGATCCGGCTGAACCCGCACGGTAGGCCAATTGGAGGAAAGTATTATGAGCAGGGAACTGGCAAAAACTTACGATCCACAGGAAGTGGAGGACCGGATATATGATTTCTGGCTATCCGGCGGATTTTTCCATGCGGAACGCGACCCGAAGAAAAAGCCGTATACGATCGTTATGCCGCCGCCGAACATCACGGGGCAGCTTCATATGGGACATGCTCTGGACAGCACTTTGCAGGACATTCTGATCCGCTACCACAGAATGCAGGGATACAGCGCCCTTTGGCTGCCTGGCACCGACCATGCCGCCATTGCCACGGAGGCGAAGATCGTTGAGGCCATGCGCAAAGAAGGCCTGACGAAAGAGATGATCGGCCGCGAAGCGTTTTTAAAGCGCGCCTGGGCATGGAAGCGGAAATACGGCGGCAGAATTGTGGAACAACTGAAGAAACTCGGCTCTTCCTGCGACTGGGA
>DHDF01000066.1:18232-20519 GCA_002399225.1 bacterium UBA4883 | reverse complement strand
GCGAACTTCTCTTGACACTACCATAATTTCCGCAGCAGTGGCATCCGCTGATTGTATTGCGTAGCTGTAAATATTCATGGTTGTGCTGGTCTGGCTATGCCCTAGTCTTGCCGATACGGCTCGGATGCTTTGATGCGATTCAATTTGCAGGGTTGCCGATGTATGCCGCAAGGGTATGGACGTGAACGCTTTCAGGGAAGCCATTCTTTCGGCAAACTTTGCGGAACCAGGTGGTCAGTTCGTCCGGGGAAGCGTGACTTCCATCTTTGTTTAAAAAGACAGCAGGAGAGTCTTTCCAATAGTCACCACACCTTAAGCGTTGCGAGTTTTGATACAGTCGAAACTCTGTAAAAATTGTTCTGCAGCAGTCTGGCAAAGCAATGACACGTTCAGAGGCTTTATTCTTACAAGAATAATTATTAAATTTTCCGTCTTTTCCGCGTTTCCAAACTTTTTTAATAGAAATCTGCATTTTATCCATATTAACATCTTTCCATTCAAGACCATAAATTTCAGAGCGCCGCGCTCCACTATAAAGTAAAAGCAGCACCGCAGCCCGATGGAGAATGCTTTCGGAATCAAGGCACTTTATCAGGCGCCTTTTCTGAATCATATTCAAAAAGAAGAACAGCAGCACGGCGAACAAATTTATAACTATATGGCTCAGAACGGAATGTATAACTGATTTTAACGTTCGGCCGGAAACAGAAATAAACGTTTCAGCATTTTGTTTTCTCCTTACAGCAGCAAAAGCAGGCCATCGACTTTACCGTATGGAGAGCCGCATCGGCGTAAAGACTTTCCAGCCGCTGTTTCAGGCTGCTTTTCGTCTCGAACGGCGGGGTGAAAAAGCCTTTCGGTTCATAGAAATGCCGAATAAACCAGTCGGTGCGCTTTGTTTCCCCACAAATGTAAAAACAGCCGCAGAAAACACCGCCGGGTTTCAGCACCCGGAAGGTTTCCCGGTAAGCCGCATCTTTGTCCGGAAAAGCATGGAAACCGTTCAGGGACAATATGATATCGAAGCTCCCGTCCTCAAAAGGAAGCGCGCCGACGTCTCCCCGCAGAAATCGGACGTGCGGCAATCCCATCTTTGACGCCCGTTTCCGCGCCGTTTCCATCATTTCCGCCGAATAGTCCAAACAGGTTACATCCGCACTTTTCAGCTTCCGGTACACCGGCATGGTAATCACACCCGTTCCCACGGGAACTTCCAGAAGTTTCCCGGAAAAGTCTTCAGGGATTCCGGAAAGCGCCAGTTGAAGATAGCGGTCGCTTTCCTCCTTGTTCATATCCCAGACCAGTTTGCATATCGTTTTGCCGAAAAACGTAGAACAGGTGATCATCCCATCGTATGCGGTCGCTTCCTGCCCCAGCATCTGATAGGCCTGCCTGATTTCTTCATGTTTCATTCGAAGATCTCCTTTTTCCGTTTGCACTTTGGTATCATGAAATCGCTGAGACGAGAGGCTTCTAGCAACCATCGATGGATCAGTACCAATCATTTTTTGAGAATATCAAAGAATTCTTGTGCGCATGAGTTAGCATTAACTAACTAATGCGCCGTGAAAAATCCGCCGTTTCAGCGGATCTTAAAAAGTACGGTTCCATAAGGTATTATAAAATGGAAAGAATTCGCTGTCAAGTGGCCTAAATAGGTCAAAATCCGGTCTAAAGACTCCATAATTCTGCTCCTCTCCAACCCAACAATCTGGTCGGCGGTCTGACTGGTGGGAGGCCGCTGGGCAATTACCGGCAGCGTAGACCTTTCCCGCCCGATTGGACAGAAACACGCAAAATCATGTGGCAGAGGGCTGCGCCGCCAGCTTGGGATTGACGACCCAAAACTGACGCCGGCAGAAAAAATATTGGAAAGCAATAGAAAAGATATAGTTGAATGAGCATTACGATTGCGCTATCATAACATTAAGTTAGTTATAGAAAACCAAAAAATATGACAGAACCGAATTTAGAAAACAATACGTTTATCAACTGCATCGTGCTGATGCTTGACATCTTTATCCCACTGAAAATCGGGGAGAGGGGAAAACCCCTTTTCACAAACAAAATAAGGCCGGCCGTGGCCGGCAGGCAAAAGGGAAGCAAGACATTCCCGCCGGTTCCCGGCCGCCGCAGGGCACAAAAAAACGCCGGATATGGATTTAAAAATCCATATACAGCGTCCAGAAGCATTTTGCAAAATCCAAATAAGCACCCCCTGTACAAAAAACGCGACAGGCAGTATAATAAGAACCGCAATGTGCCGATGATTCGGTTGCGTATGGAG
>DHDF01000066.1:8026-18101 GCA_002399225.1 bacterium UBA4883 | reverse complement strand
AACCGCAATGTGCCGATGATTCGGTTGCGTATGGAGCTCTATTCTCCGTATGCAGGAGACAGGTGTTCCAGCACCTGTTTCTGCATTGCACCTTTTCTTTTGTGCCCTACAAGATAATTATACCGCTTTTTGGAAGATAGTCAAGGAAAAGCGGGAGAGTTGTGGAAGAAAAAGGAATTTCTGCGCCGGAAAGCAGGCCGATATTTCTTTCTTTCCCGGCCTGCTTGAATTGTTTTCAATATTCCGCAGGTTTATAATGAGAAAAATATTATTTTTAAGTTTAAGCAGCAAGTGTTTCCGGATGGTACGACGGAAACGGAATGGATTTTGATAGAAACAACAAGAAGGAAATTGACTATGGATAAAAAAATAAAAATTCGAATCGCAAAAGCAGAAGACGCACGGGCGCTTTTGTCAATCTATGCCCCGTACGTTGAAACCACCGCCGTTACTTTCGAATATCAAGTTCCTTCCGAAGACGAGTTTAAAAAACGTATTCAGCATATTTTGCAAAGGTACCCGTATTTGGTTGCGGAATTGAATGGAGAAGCGCTTGGCTATACCTATGCCGGCGCGTTTCACGAAAGAGCGGCTTATGACTGGTCAGTCGAAACGACTATTTACGTGAAGAAAAATCAGAGGCGGCTGGGAATCGGCCGCAAGTTGTACGATGCGCTGGAAACAGCGCTGAAAGCACAAGGAATTCTTAACCTCAATGCGTGCATCGCCTATCCGGAAGAAGAGGACAGGTATCTGACAAAAGACAGTGTAGCTTTTCATCATAAGATGGGCTTTCAGATGGTCGGACAGTTTCATAACTGCGGATACAAATTTAATCGCTGGTATCACATGGTATGGATGGAAAAGCAGATAGGAATCCATGAGGAAAGTCAGTCCCGAGTCAAGACATTCGCGGACGTCTGCGCTTACGGAGAGGTGAATTTTAACCCGCCGGCAGGTGATGAGCAAACCGGGAAACCGGAATTTCAGCCGTTATGAAGGAGACCCTATGGAGAACATTGTAAAGATACTTGCAGGAGAACTGGGCCAAAGCGAAGAGCATGTAAAAAACGTCATAGACCTCGTCGACGGAGGGAATACCATTCCGTTCATCGCCCGTTACCGCAAGGAAATGCACGGAGCGATGGACGACACGGTCCTCCGTAAGCTGATGGACCGGCTTTCTTATCTTCGCAGCCTTGCAGCCCGCCGCGAAGAAGTTAAAAATTCCATTACTGCGCAGGGCAAACTGACGGAGGCGCTGTCGTCGGAGATAGACGCCGCGCAAACGCTGGCAGAGGTAGAGGACATTTACCGCCCGTACAAACAGAAACGCCGCACCCGCGCAACGATTGCAAAAGAAAAGGGCCTTGAGCCGTGGCGAAAACGCTCTTCGGACAGTCCGGGGATCTGCCGGATATCAGAAAACTTGCCGCAGAATATATCGATGCGGAAAAGGGCGTCGCGAGCGCAGACGACGTGCTTGCCGGCGCGTCGGACATAATAGCGGAGATCGTTTCGGACAGTGCGGACATCCGACGGCTTCTGCGGGAACTGATCCTGAAAAAAGGCACATTGCGCTCAACGGCGGCAAAGGATGAGGATTCAACCTACAGTCTTTACTATAAGTTCAGCCAGCCGATTTCACGGCTGCAAGGGTATCAGATCCTGGCGATAAACCGCGGCGAAAAAGAGGGCTACCTCAAAGTTACGGTGGAGCTCGACAGGGACTTGGCACTGGGCCTGATGTGGAATAAGGTCGGAAAGGCCGGATCAAAAGCGGCGGATTTTGTCCGCAGAGCGGCGGAGGACGGTTATGACCGCCTGCTCTTTCCCTCCATGGAGAGGGAAATGCGCGGCCGGCTCACTGATGCCGCCTCGGAGGGCGCCATTCATAACTTTGCGCTCAACCTAAAGCCTCTTTTGATGCAGCCGCCGGTCAAGGGCCGCGTCACCATGGGGCTTGACCCAGGCTACCGCAACGGATGCAAGGTTGCCGTGGTGGACGGCACAGGCAAAGTGCTGGATACCGCCGTGGTGTACCCGACCTATGGGGAACGCCAGAAAAACGAAGCGATTGCAGCTTTGACAGGACTCATCCAGAAGCACAGCGTCGAGCATATCGCCATTGGCAACGGAACCGCTTCCCGCGAAACGGAACAGATGACGTGCGAACTGATTGCAAAAATGCCCGGCGTCCGCTACATGATCGTCAATGAAGCGGGGGCGTCGGTATATTCCGCTTCCAAGCTTGCGGCGGAGGAGTTTCCTCAATACGACGTAAATTTGCGCTCCGCCATCTCGATCGCCCGCAGAATGCAGGACCCGCTGGCCGAGCTTGTTAAGATCGACCCCAAGGCCATCGGCGTGGGACAGTATCAGCATGATATGCCGCAGAAACGGCTTGACGAATCGCTTGCCAGTGTGGTGGAGGACTGCGTCAACGCCGTCGGCATTGATCTTAACACCGCTTCAGCCTCGCTTCTTCAGCGGGTCTCCGGTCTGAACGCCACGACTGCGAAAAACATTGTGGCCTACCGCGAAGAACACGGCGTGTTCACCTCGAGAAAACAGCTTTTAAAAGTCCCTAAGCTGGGGCCGAAGGCCTACGAGCAGTGCGCGGGGTTTCTGCGTGTTCCTGAAAGCAAATCCGTGCTGGATCACACGGGCGTCCATCCCGAAAGCTACAAAGCGGCCGAAAAGCTGCTCCGGCTGTGCGGGTATCAACTCGGCGACGTGGCAAACGGGAAGCTTTCTGAGCTTCCCGCGCAGTTAAAGGCTTATGGGGAAAAGCAGGCCGCGGAGAAATGTGAAGCAGGCATCCCCACCCTCAGAGATATTGTGAATGAGCTGGTAAAACCCGGACGGGATCCCCGTGATGAACTTCCCGCTCCAATCCTGCGCACAGACGTTCTGGATCTAAAAGACCTTCGGCCCGGCATGATTCTTACCGGCACCGTGCGCAACGTGATTGATTTTGGGGCGTTTGTCGATATCGGCATCCATCAGGACGGGCTGGTACACATCTCGGAGCTGGCAAATAAATTCATCCGTCACCCCTCGCAAGTGGTGTCCGTCGGAGATATTGTAAAAGTCATGGTTCTGGCCGTGGATCCCCAAAAGAAACGCATCTCCCTCTCCATGAAGCAGGTGAGGCAGTAAACCTGAATGAATTTCATCTGTATTTTGCAGTCGAGAAGTCCAACCTGCGGAGTGTATCAAATATATGACGGCAGTTTTTCCGGTACCCTGATTTGCGGCCATAAAGAAGGACCCCGCCTGTCGCTCAGCACGTCAGGCGGGTCCTTCCGGAACTTTTTATCTGAAGCAGAGAAAATTCAAATCCACTTTGCCATAAGTCCGGCCAGAAGACCGGATACGATGGAAACGGAAACAACACCCGCAATAATCATCTTCGGCATAATTTCGTTCTGAATTGCTTCGGTCTCCTCCGGTGTTTCACCGACAGCCTTTGCGACCTCCACAGGAATTTGATAGGTCCCGGGGAAGCCAAACAGAGCCGTGACCGCCATACAGATGGACATTTCCCAGCTGAAATGAATCAACCGGCCCACCAGCACGGCTACGACACCGCCTGAAACAACGCCGATGACCATAACCAGAATGAGCGGTGGCAGCATGGACAGCAACATCTTAGGGGTTGCGGACGGCAAACTTGACCAGACGGCTACAATGGTGCTGGCCAGAACGAAAGAGAAACCATTGCACTTAACCAGCGCGTTTTCTTCCAGAAAACCGATTTCACGTGCGAGTACGCCGAGCAGCAGCGCATAGATTAACTGCGTGATTCCCGTCCATTTTCCCAGCAGATAGGCCAGATAGGCAATCAGCGCCAGCTTGCAGAGGGTAAAACTTGCCGTGTTGTATTTTGCGGGAAGAGGCGGAATCAGGGTGTGCTTCTGCACTTTCTTCTCCTGCTCCGGCATCTCAAGACGAAGCGTTCCGTCCCGATAGCTTTTCTGCACATTGCGCGCTTCTTTCTTCAGCAGAGTGCTCGCAATGGGCATCCCGACGAACATCTGGAAGATCAGAACCAGCATGGCAAATACGGTTACGTCCGGGCGCGACAGCGTTGCCGCAACCTCTTTCATAACAAGGAAAGCAACCATGCCGCCGGCGAGGACGGGTGCGCCCGAAAGCGCATAGTAGCGGTCCATAAAATGCTGGCCGATAAAGTAAACGCCAAGCGCGATTGCGCATGTGGAAATCAGAACAATGACAACAGTCTTCCACTCGCTGATAAAATCACGTACATTGATGGTTGTGCCAATGTGCGCAAGAAGCATTCCGATTGTGATGGACGAAAAGGCCAGCAGGCCGGAATCTTTAAAAATGGTGCCCGGCAGGCCGCACCAAAATGCGACGATAAAGACAACCGCACCGAAAAACAACATGGAAACGACGGCTTTTGTTTTGGTAGCAACAACGTCCCCCAGGAAAAACACAAAAAATATGATTAAGACTGCCAACAGACTGTTCATTGTTTTCAACTCTCTTTCCAAAGATGATCCGGGGCATATGACTCATGCAGGAAACCCCGATTGGTTTCGCCGGCGATGGTCCTTCCGGTCATGCCTGTGTGCTGTGTGCCGGCACGTCCGGCTGCGCCGCTTCATTTTTCTCCTGATTTCTCTTTCCTCTTTTGACCGGTTGGACGGGTCCCCTCTGTGCAGCCGGCTTGCGCGCTGTTCTTCCTCCTCTCTGTTCCCAAAACAAAATGGCGGCTCGCTTAAAAACGAGCCGCCATGTAATATGGATCAACGGGTTATTTCGTTTTATGAGCGTATGCCTATTCACTTCATCCGGTATTTAGCAGCAGTACTACCAGCGGTAGGACCAGCAACAGGGCATAGGTAATGACGCCCTCAATAATGATGCGGACGCAGAGTTTGGCATTAAACTGCTTTTCTTCCATGCTGCGCATTTGAGAGCCCCCTTACAAAATCATAAATACTTTATTAGTATAAATTGATGTTTTGCTAAAGTCAATCATTGAAATCATCAAAGATCTGTGGATTTTTAAACTGTTTTTCGTCCTCAATGCCAAAGATGGTATGAAACGTAAACTGGAGCTTTGAAAAGGGGGTAAAAAACTGCTGTCAGACTAAAAAAAGCCCTTAAACAGAGCTGACTGCAATTCCCTGATGTTTTTCAGCCAGCCCCGCTTAAGAGCAGGGGAAATCAATCTGTTGTTTTGAAAAAAGTCGGTCGAGCCTGTCCCAAAACCGGGTCAGGCGGAAAAGCTCAAATCCATTTTGCCATGATGCCGGCCAAAAGGCCGGATACGATGGAAACGGAAACGACACCTGCGATAATCATTTTCGGCATAATCGCGTCTTGAATCGCCTTGGTCTCTTCCGGCGTCTCACCGACAGCCCTCGCAACCTCCACGGGGATCTGGTAAGTTCCCGGAAAACCAAACAGGGCCGTGACCGCCATGCAAATGGACATTTCCCAGCTGAAATGGATCAGCCGGCCCGCCAGTACGGCTACGATACAGCCGGCAACGACGCCGATGACCAGGACCAAAATCAGAGGGAACAGCATAGACAGGACCATCGAAGGAGTTGCCGCCGGAAGGCTGGCCCACACGGAAATGACCGCGCCGGCCAGGACAAAGGCAAAGCCGTTGCATTTTACCAGCGCATTTTCCTCCAGAAAACCGACTTGACGGGCAAGCACACCGAAAAGCAGTGCAAAGATGAGCTGCGTAACCCCGGTCAGCGACCCTAAAACGCTGGAAAGATAGGCGATCAGGGCCAGCTTGCAGAGGGCAAAGTTCGGCGTATCATACTTTGACGGAAGCGACGGAATCAGTCTGCGTTTTGGCGTTCCATCTTTCGGCATCGATTCCTGAAGCTGAAGCGTACCCGCCCGGTAGCTTTTCTGAACGCTGCGCGCTTCTTTTTTCAGCAGGGTGCTTGCAATAGGCAGCCCGACAAACATTTGAAAGATCAGAACCAGCATGGCAAATACGGCTACGTCAGGGCGTGACAGCGCCTTTGCGACATCCTTCATGATCAGGTAGGCCACCATGCCGCCCGCGAGGACGGGCGCGCCCGAAAGCGCATAATACTGATCCATAAAGTTTTTGCCGATAAAATAGACGCTGAGCGCGATTGCGCATGTGGAAAGCAGGACGACAACAACGGTCTTCCATTCGCTGACAAAGTCACGCACGTTGATGGTCGTACCGATGTTTGCGAGAAACATTCCAATGGTGATGGACGCAAAGGCCAGCAGGCCGGAATCTTTAAAAATGGTCTTGGGCAGGCCGCACCAGAACGCGACCATAAAAACGATTGCACCGAAAAACAGCATGGAAACCAGGGCTTTTGTTTTGGTCGCGACAGCATCTCCCAGGAAGAACACCAGGAAAATGATGAAAACCGCCAGCAGACTGTTCATTCATTTCACTCTCTTTCTAATTGATTGTCCGGAGGAACATTGCGGGGCCTAGCCCCGCGGCATACCTTTATTGGTTATGCTCAAGCCATGCCTCCGCACAGTGTGCCAGCATCGCCGCTCCGGCAGGAAACGCAGTTTCGTTGAAACGAATTTTCGGGTTATGCTGTGAATACTTGTAGCCCTCGTCGATGGAGCCTCCGCCGAGAATCAGGAAAGCGGCCGGCACTTTTTGCGCAACGTAAGTAAAGTCTTCCCCGCCGTTCAGTTTCGGGATTTCCTCCACCGTCCCCTGCGGAAGAAGATTCGCGGCATAGCCGGCAATCTCTTTTGTCAGTTCGGGTTCGTTATAAAGCGGCGGAACGGAAACTTCCACATTGACCGAGGCGCTGCCGCGGTAGACAGCCGCCGTAGCCTCTGAAATCTCTTTGACACGTTTTAAAAGGAAATTGCGCAGTTCCATGCTCTCCGCACGCAGGGTAACGCCCAGTTCCGCCTCGCCTGCCACGGTATTCGGCGACGCGCCGCCCGAAATGGTGCCAACCAGAACGACGGCTTCCTTTTGGGCAGGGATTTCACGGGAGATAATCTCTTGAAGAGCGAGCGTGAGATGTGCGGCGATATTGATTGCGTCCACCCCCTGAAACGGCATGGAACCGTGTGCGGCAAGGCCTGTGATCCGCACGCGCACCGTGTCTCCGGAATTCATTACCGGCCCGCAGTGATACAGGATATGACCGGAGCGGCTGAACGGAAGGCCGGAGAAAATATGCATGCCAACCGCAGCGTCAACGGTCGGATTTTCCAAAATTCCGGCTGCGATCATATCTTTCGCGCCGCTCAGAAGCTCTTCGGCAGGCTGAAACATGAACTTGACGGTTCCTTTCAGTTCATTTTCCCGCTCCTTCAGCATTTTTGCCGCGCAGAGCAGCATGGCGGTATGAATATCGTGGCCGCAGGAATGGCAGTGCCCGTTTTTTGCCGCAAACGGCAGGCCGCTTTCTTCCGCCATCGGCAGAGCATCCATGTCCGCCCGCAGGAGAATTGTTTTTCCGCCGTGGCCCACGGTGCAGGAAACGCCGCAGCGGCCGACCTGCTGTGGCTGACAGCCGTATTCACGCAGCTTTTTTGCAACGTAAGACGAAGTTTTCGGCAAATCAAATCCTGTCTCGGCAAACTGGTGAATGGTCTGGCGGTCCTCCAGCAGTGTGTCTTTTAGTTCCTGTGCACGTTCAAGGTAATTCAAAACAGATCCGCTCCTTTATTTTGATTTTTTGACTCTCCCCGGCTCTGATTCCGGCGTTTTCTCTGCTCTGACGGCGGCGCGGCCGGCCCTGCAACGTGTTCCCCCTTTCCCTGGTGGCCCCAAAAACAAAAGTGGCGGCCCGCTTAAAACGAGCCGCCACTTCATGCAGATAGCTGAGGCTATTTCGTTTTTTGAGCGTATGCCTATGAACTTTTGCTTGTAAAAAAGTAAAAGTAAAACCAGTAATAGGCATAAAAAGAGGAGCCTTCTTCCGCACAGGCAGAAAGCATACGGTTACAACCGGTCAGTTCCGCACAGCGCATTGGAAAGCCTCCTTTATTAACTCAGAATACTTTAATAGCATAAAACGTTGTCATCATAAAGTCAACCGTCGAAATGGTTAAATAGTATTTGCAATTCTAGACAATTTGCACATAGCTTTGCAATGGCAAGAATGGCTCCAAAAACTCGGTAAGGGGATTATCCAATATTTTGGAAATATAAAAAGAGCTTCCTACACAGAGGGAAACTGTGACAGGAAGCTCTTCAATGCCCATTTTGTAGATCTTTTCGGAAAGTCAGTCAAAAAATCCTATCGTTTGCAAGAGTCATGAAACTCATGTTCCTCCTGAAAGCGGTCTTTTAAAAATTTCCACTGCTCTTCCGGATTTGAATGTTCTGATAAAAATTTTTCAATAGGACAGACCTTGTTTTCATCCTTTGACGATTTTACCAAGGGGATCAGCTTTTCATAGTCAAATCGAATTCCGCTTTTTTGAAACAGTTTTAACCCGCAGTCCGACATTCTAACGGCGTGGCATTCTACAATATTCAGCTTATTCAGTAATAAGCCGAACGCCAATCCGGCTTGATTTGCATACAGAATGAGTTTAGAATTGATGCTTTTTTCAAAAGCAGAGTCGATATAAGGGTATCCGTAATGATTCATCTCGACACGCTTGCGGAGCGCTTCCGTCACTTCCACCGGGCTCGGGAAATCTGTGTCCGCGACATAGGGACTCTTGATCTTCGAAAGAGGTTTTGTAGCAAGATAGGCTAGTTTCGTGGAAGTTCTCCGCTTTTTGAATTTGGGAAGGGGAAATATCAATCATATGGTTTTCTTTCCTAAAAGAATATGCTATAATACAACGTGTTAGCATACGCTAACCAATTCAAGAAATTCTTGCGACCCGGAAGCCTCCGCAATGCATTCTCTAGGAAAGGATTGGATTGGTCTGCTGGCCCACAAAAGCCGCCGACAGACGATTAACCGAAAGAAAAAGAGGCGATCAGATGAGTGTTCGTTTCCAGCTTTTTAAAATCGCGCTACAGATCAGTGAAATTAAAAAAGCTTTTACTCTCCCGGAAGATAAACTGTTGCAAAAGGTGCGAAGATTGAACCGGCATCGGTGCTTTCGAATGCCTAAGGATTCGAAATACCGGTATGACGACGAGATGATTTTCGGACGGTTTCACTGCCTGAAAATTGAAACGCAGAAAAGACGGGCGGCTCGCGCCGTTCTCTTTCTGTATGGAGGAGGAATGCTCCTCGGTTCCGACCCCGGCGACTTGAAAATTGCCTGCAGGCTTGGCAAGATGTGCGAATCGGATGTCTGGTTTCCCTATTATCCGTTGTGTCTGGATTCCAGCATTGAAGATACCTACCGAATGGTGTACGAGGTGTATCGGAAGATGGCAGAGAGCTACAATGCCGGGAATCTCTCGATTGTCGGCTTCTCCTCCGGTGCAGCCCTTGCCATTGGGGTATGCCTTTACAACAATGTGCAGCCGCATCCGTTGCCGATGCCCCGGCGGATCATCGCCTGTTCCCCGGGATGCGTTCCGCTTACAGAGGAAGAACGCGCTAAAATGAAAAAGCTGTCCCAAAAGGATATCATGGTCGATTCTGCTTTTATGTCCACGATCAAAGGGCCGATGGCGCATGGAAAAGAGGTTCCGCAGTACATGCTTTCCGGCATTTGCGGGAACTTTAAAGGTTTGCCGGAAATCCATTTCTACTATGGCAGTGATGAGATCCTTTACGCCGAAGCGGAGCCTTTTGCCGCAGCTTGTAAAAAATACGGGGTTTCCTATCACATGCATGTCGGGCAGGGATTATGCCACTGTTATCCGATGATGCCTTTTTTTCCGGAAGGAAAGGAAGCAATGGGGGAGATCGTCCGGATTTTGAAAGAGCCGTAGCCGATTTCATACATGCCATGGCCGCCGCCGTTTCGGGAAATTTTCACAAATTCATGAGCATCCCATTCATGACCTGATGAAATTGCCCTATTGGCGCAAAACGGGCGAGAAAGGCTAACGATGGGGAAAAAATAACCCGCATGGATACTGAATTTTTCCAGCAACCATGCGGGTTTAGATGGTGGACGTTACAGGACTCGA
>DHDF01000066.1:0-7863 GCA_002399225.1 bacterium UBA4883 | reverse complement strand
TGACCTTTCGCACGTCAAGCGAACGCTCTAGCCAGCTGAGCTAAACATCCATTTTTAAGGCGCTTGTCTATTATAGCGCATACCGTGTCGAAAATCAAGTAATTTTTAAAAAAATCTAAATTTTTGGAAAAGCTTGTTTTGGAGGTATAATTAACTTATAATAAAAACAAATAGGAGGGTGATCCATCATGTCGATTGGTCTTGTGCTGGAAGGCGGCGGCATGCGGGGATGGTACACTGCAGGTGCCCTGACGGTACTGATGGAAAATAACATTGATTTTCCCTGTGTCTATGGCATATCCGCGGGTGCAATCAACGCGCTGAGCTATATCAGCCGGCAAAGTACCAGGGAACTCGGGCGCGCCATGATCCAATATTCGACCGATGAGCGCTATATCAGCGTTGACAATCTGCAAAAAACCGGTTCCTTGTTTGGATTTGATTTTATCTTTGGGGAGATGCTCCATTCCATTCTGCATTTTGATTACAAAACGTTTTTTGATTCGCCGGTGCAGATCAAAGTTGGAGCGACGGATCTTCGGACCGGGCAGGCCGTCTTCTTTGACAAATCTCAGCTTGACGAGAATATGACGGCGGTGCAGGCTTCCTGCTCTCTGCCGCTGATTGCCAATATTGTTTCCTACCTGGGCTATGAGTTGCTGGACGGAGGGTGCAGTATGCCGATTCCGCTGGAGCGCTCTATTTTCGATGGAAATGAACGCAATGTGGTTGTACTGACCCGTGACAAGTCTTACCGAAAGAACCCAAAACCGGAATTTCCCCGGTCTGTTCTCCATGTAAAGTATGGGGATTACCCCTGCTTTGTCGATGCGATGATGAAACGGCCGGAAACTTATAATAATGAACTGGATGTTTGCCGCAGACAGGAAAAGGCCGGAAAAGCCTTTGTCATACGGCCCAGCCACCCGATTGTTGCCAGCCGCTATGAAAAGGACCCGGAGACGCTGAACCGGATTTTTGAAATGGGCATTCAGGACTGCGAAGCTTCTCTGCCGGATCTCGGCAAATTTTTAAAAGAATCTTCCTGCTAAAAATTAACATGTTAAGTTCCGCCCGTCTGCGCATAATACTTCAGGGGTGAAAATTATGGCGGATCAGCTTGGGTGCTTATTGGAATCGGACCCGCAGGCAAAACAGTATTTTGACACGCTTCCTCCCTACACGAGGGATGAGGTGAAAAAGCACGCTGGCGAGATCGACTCGGCAGCGTCTCTAAAGCTGTTTGTTGAAACCTTTACGGCCAATGATTCTCACAGGGGTGCCTGAATCCGTAATCGCGGAGGTGCGGAACATGAAATCGTTTTATGACAGTAACCCGGATCTGCGGGAGTATTTCGAGTCTTTACCCATTAAAATCAAAAACCGGATTTTGGAGTCCAATGTCGAAATTACCACGCTGGGGGAACTGAAAAAAGTTGCGGAACATTTTAAGTTGATGGATAAGATATAAACACGGACCGCCCCGGGCCGAAAGCGCCCGGGGCGGCTTCTTTTATGGAGGCAGTATGATCTTGTCTGCAAGCAGAAGGACCGACCTTCCCGCTTTTTATTCGGACTGGCTTTTCCACCGGCTGAAAGAGGGGACGGTCCTGGTCCGCAATCCTGTGAATCCCGCGCAGGTGTCTCAGATTGCGCTTTCACCGAAAACGGTGGACTGTATTGTTTTCTGGACCAAAGACCCCGCTCCCATGCTGAGCAGGCTGGAAGAAATCCGGAAAATGGGGTACGAATTCTACTTCCAGTTTACGCTGAATCCCTATGGCAGGGATATTGAATGTAATCTTCCGGAAAAAAGCTTTCTGGTAAAAACCTTTCTGCGGCTCAGCCGGGCGGTCGGCAGGGAGCGCGTCGTCTGGAGGTACGACCCCGTGATTTTGACGGAGCGGATGACGCCGGAGTGGCACTTTCAGGCTTTCCGCAGGCTGTGTGATCAAATCGGACCGTTCACGGAGGAGTGCATTTTCAGCTTTGTGGATCGCTACCGGAAAACCGACCGCCGCGCCCCGGATCTGACGCGGAAAATTTCACCGGAAGAGATGGAAAGAGTCGCAGCCGGTTTTGCAAAGATTGCGCTTGAACACGAAATCACGCTGAAAACCTGCGCAGAATCGATCGATCTTTCCCAATTTGGTATTGAACATGCCCACTGCATCGACCGAATCAGGGTGGAACGCCTGACCGGCTGCCCGCTCCGTGTACCGTTGGACCGCAGCCGGCGCCCCGGCTGCGGCTGTGCCCAAAGCCTTGACATCGGTGCCTATGACACCTGCCGCCATGGCTGCCGGTACTGCTACGCCTGCGCAGGCGGGGAAGCCGAGCGGAAAAACAGTGAAAATCATAACCCGCGTTCGCCTCTGCTGACAGGATCCCTGAAAAAAACAGACCGCGTGACCAACCGGAAGATGGTTTCCCTCAAAGAAACGCAGCTCACTTTTTAAAGCTTTCAGTGATTTCTCTGACCGGTTGTTCTACCGGCTGACTCTTAAAAACCAATCGAAACAGCGCCTTGAAAATCCAGAATAGTGGTGCTATGATAATTGCATGGCTTTCAACACCGGCAGGATTAGCGCATGAAAGCGCAGCCGTTTGCGGGGAAAGATTTAAAACGGAGGGGAACGTCATGCCTGACTTTTCCATCGCTGCGCCGTTTCTGATCGTTGCAGTGATGTCTTATCTATTGGGAAGCATCAGCTTTTCGATCATTTTTACCAAAAAACTTTATCACAATACCGATATCCGAACGCTGGGCAGCGGAAACGCCGGCCTGACCAACGTGCTTCGTTCCGTCGGCATGAAAGCGGGAGTCCTGACGCTGATTTTTGACTCTGCTAAAGGAATTGCTTCTGTCTGTATCGGCAGGGGTGTGTTTCAGTATTTCGGCGCCGCAGCCGGGATGCCGTCTTATTGTGTCCAATACGGTGCCTATGTGGCCGGCTTTTTCTGTATGCTTGGCCACGTTTATCCGCTTTATTTTGGGTTTCGAGGCGGCAAAGGGGTGCTGTCCTCTGCGGCGGTGCTGCTGGTGTTGGATTGGCGCCTTTTTGTCATTGCAATCGGCGTCTTTCTTGTGGCTTTTCTTTTTTCTAAAATTGTGTCACTCGGCTCCGTTCTTGCGGCCGTTTCGTTTCCAATCGCAAATTTTCTTTTTTTGTATTTCCAGGATTACAAGGCCCGTGCGGCTGTACCGCTGTCTTATGTCTGGATTACGACTTTGTTTTCCCTGCTGATCGCTTCCATGGTGGTCTGGAAGCACAGGGAAAACATCAAAAGACTGAAAAACGGGACTGAAAAACGGCTGACCATCCGGAAGTAAAAGACGAAAAGCAGTCACCGGTAACCCGTTCCGGAATATGCCTCGAAAGATCCGGATGCTAACCGCAGGATCTTCCGGAGCAGTTTTGCCCCGACCAATTTTACATAAAAATCGCCGGAAACCATTTGTCAGCGCTGCCAGACGGCGGCTTATGTTTGAAAAGAATAGGCTCAAACTGTTGACAAACTAATATGATTAGTATAATATAAATACGCTATCATTTAAAAAGGAATGAAAGAAGTATGAAAAAGGGGTTGGATACACAGACCATTCTGAATACCGCAGCAGAACTGGCGGAAGAAAAGGGAATCGAGAATGTCACCTTGCTTCAGGTAGCGGAGAGGTTGGGGGTAAAATCGCCGTCCCTGTACAATCACCTGAGCGGCGTACGGGAATTGTCTCTTGGAATTGCCAGAATAGCCATCAGCAGGCTGGAAGAAGACGTGCGAAGCGCTGCGGTCGGTCGCTCGAAAGGAGAGGCGCTGATGGCAATTGCCATGGCATACCGGGAATTTGAAAAGAAAAATCCGGAGCTTTACAAGGCGATCCTACGATTTCCGGATTATGATGACACTCATGTGCAGGAAGGCGGTCATGCGGTGGTCCGAATCCTGTACCAGGTGATGCAACCGTACCATTACAACAAGGCGGAGACCATCCATTTTGTCCGCGGGTTCCGTGGCGCGCTGCACGGCTTTGTCTCTCTGGAAGAGGCCGGATTTTTCCGGGATCCCGAAGCAGATGCGGAAGAAAGCTATCGGCAGATGGTTTCGCGCCTGATTTCGACTTTGAGTTTCAAGGAGGAAAGTTGACAATGTCCAGTGTGATTGCTCTTCCCTTAGTGGGGTTTATCGTTGGTCTTTTAATTATTTCGTTCGGAGGCGGCGGGGGCGCCGTTTATGTTGGAATTTTAACCGCTTTCTTCAATATACCACCCGGAATTGCGGCATCTACATCGCTGGCAACCACCATTCCGACTACTGCAGTAGGGACGTTCAGCCATTGGAAGGCCGGAAATGTCAACCGGCGCTTTGGGCTGACCATGCTGGCGGGCGGCGTGGCTGGCTCCATCCTAGGTTCCCTGTGCTCAGGCTTTCTGCCGGAAAGCCTTTATAATAAGCTGACCGGGCTGATTCTGCTGCTGCTGGCCGTGCAGATGCTGGTTTCCTTCCTCAAGAAAAGACGGGGAAAAAATGGCGGGCAGGGGACTGATCAGAACAACTCGAAGTCAAATATCATCAAAGCGGTCTGCTTTGGTCTGATTGGCGGGATAATGTCCGGGCTGGTTGGCCTGAGCGGCGGCGGCCCGATCATCGCGGGGCTGATGATTCTGGGGTGCCCGGCACTGGAGACAGTCGGCACTTCGGTGCTGGTTCTGCTGGGCATCGCCGTCACCGGGTTTGCCACGCATCTCGGCGTTGGAACAATCGACTGGCAGCTGGTCGGACTTTTGACGATCGGCACGGTATGCGGGGCCTTTGTTGGCCCCCTTCTCCTCAAGCGGTTCGACAAGAACAAGCTGGAAAAAGTTCTTTCGCCGGTGCTGTTTCTGATGATCGTTGTAATGGGCGGAATGGAACTGCTGAAATAGCGGGGCGCAGACTTCCGTTTTCCAAAAATATATGCTACACTTAGGAATAATCATTTTGCAAACAGGTTACTTGAACAATCCAACAAGGAGGTCCGATATGATCAATCATTTTTGCCGTTCTCCGCTTTGGGAATGCAGTAAAACCCTTGCGGCGGTTGCCGAAGGGCGGGAGCCGGCTCAGACGGTGATCCGCGACGCCCGGCTGGTCAATGTCTGCACCGGTGAGATTCTGCCCCATACGGATATTGCCATTTCATGCGGAAGGATCGCGCTGGTGGGGGATGCAAAGCACTGCATCGGAAAAGGCACCGAAGTGATCGAAGCGAACGGGCAGTACATCGCCCCTGGATTCCTGGATGGGCATATCCATGTGGAGTCCTCCATGATGGGGGTGGGGGAATACGCCAAAGCGGTGGTGCCGCACGGAACCACCGGAATTTATATGGATCCGCACGAAATCTGCAACGTCCTCGGCCTGCGCGGCGTACAGTGCATGATGGAGGACGCAAAGCGGACCCCGCTGAAGGCGATGCTGACGACACCGTCCTGCGTGCCAGCAGTGCCGGGCTTTGAGGACACAGGCTCGGCGATCGGCCCGGAAGACATCGCAGAAACCATGAAGTGGAAGGAAACGGTCGGCCTGGGTGAAATGATGAACTTCCCCGGCGTCCTTTCCTCGTCGGACCAGACGCATGACGAGATTGCGGAAACCCTGAAAGCGGGAAAAATCGTAACGGGGCACTATTCCATGCCGGAAACCGGGAAAGGGCTGAACGCCTATATCGCCTCCGGGGTGCGCTGCTGCCATGAATCGACCCGCATGGAAGACGCGCTGATCAAAATGCGCCTTGGCATGTACTCCATGTTCCGGGAGGGCTCCGCGTGGCACGACCTGCATGAAGTGGCAAAGAGCATCACGCAGCACCAAGTCGACACCCGGTTTGCCGTCATGGTCTCCGACGACACGCATCCCTACACCCTGAAGAACAACGGCCATCTGGATCATATTGTGCGCCGCGCGGTGGAAGAGGGGATTGACGTCGTCACGGCGATCCAGATGGTGACGATCAACTGTGCTCAGTGTTTCCAGATGGATCAGGACCTCGGCTCCATTGCGCCAGGAAAATGCGCGGATATCGTTTTGATCGGCGACCTTAAAAAGCTGAATGTGACAAAAGTGCTGATCGACGGGAAAGTGGTTGCGGAAAACGGAGCCATGACGGTTCCGATGGAGCCGTACTCCTACCCGGAATGGGCGATGAATTCCATGCACCTCCGCGACGCGATCACGCCGGATTCCTTTCACATTCCGGCAAGCGGAGACGAAGTCACCGCCCGCGTGATAGAGGTAATTCCCGCCCGGGTGGGTTCCTATGAACGCCATGCAAAACTTAAGGTAATCAATGGCATGGTGGAGTCTGATCCGGCGCAGGATGTTTTGAAAACGGCGGTCTTTGAGCGCCACCATGCGACCGGAAAGGTCGGTTTCGGCTTTGTCAAAGGATTCGGCATCCAGTGCGGTGCGATGGCTTCCACGGTTGCGCACGACGCACACAATCTGCTGGTGATCGGTACCAATGACGCGGATATGGCACTGGCCGCCAACACGCTGGTTTCCTGCGGAGGCGGCATGACGGCCGTACAGAACGGCAAGGTGCTCGGCACGGTCCCGCTGCCGATCGCCGGCCTGATGAACAACAAGCCGCTGGAGGAAATGAGCAAAATCGTCGAAAATCTGGGGAAGGCCTGGCAGCAGATCGGCTGTCAAATGGTTTCTCCGTTTATGACGATGGCGCTGATTTCGCTGGCCTGCCTGCCGGAGCTTCGGCTGACGGATCGTGGCCTGGTCGATTGCACAACCTTTCAGTTTGTTCCGCTGTTTCTTTCAGAATCATAACTTCTCAGTCTTTGATTTTTGCAGCGGCCGGAGCATTGTCAATTAGCTGCCGCAAATTCAGGAGAAAATTTTTATGGAAGGGATACAGTGTCCCTGTGGGTGATCGGTGTTCAAGTCGTAATCCTGTGCCTCTCGATTTTTCCGACGGAGCGGGCGCTGAAAAAGACGTTTGACGAAAACGGCTGCCGCAGAGATCACAGATTATGTGTAAAAGTAAAATCTAAAGTTTTCTAACTGATATGACAGCTTATAATAGGATATAAAAAAGGGAGGATGCGGAAGCATCCTCCTTCTTTTTATGCAACTTGTATTTATTGCACTTGAATTTTATGGGATTCCGGTGTTGCCTCGGCCCGTTTCGGAAGCTCCAGAGTCAGCAAGCCGTCCTGGTAATTGGCGCTGATCTTGTCGGCATCAATCCCCTGCAGGCCGAAACTGCGGCTGAAAGCGCTGTACCTTCTTTCGTGGCGGACATAATTCTTCTGGTCGCCGTCGGATTCCTCTTTGTGTTCGGCAGTCAGTTCCAGCCTGCCGCCGTTGACAGCAATATTGATCTCTTCTTTTCGAAATCCGGGCAGGTCGGCCTTCAGCACAAACTTGTCACCTTTATCCAGAATGTCAGTCCTGCAGGGGGCGCACTCTGCTCCGGTTCCGCCAAAGAAGCTGTTGTTCAGCATCCGGTCGAATGTGTCAAAGATACTGTTGAACCTGTTTTCAAAAGGAACCAAATCAAACATACTCATACTGAAAACCTCCTTCAAAGTTTTTTCACAGTTCCATAAAACTCTGCGGAAAGACCCGCTGATCAAGCGTTTCAATCAAATACTATTTGTATTATTTAATCTCAATTTTACGAACTTCGGGCTTGGTCTCAACGACCTTCGGCAGGTCGAGAGTCAGAACGCCGTCCTGATAACTTGCGGAGATATCGTCCGCCTTGATTCCCTCAAGGTTGAAGCTGCGGCTGAGCGCGCCGTATTTTCTTTCTCTACGTACATAGTTTTTCTGGTCTTCGTTCTTTTCCTCTTTGCGCTCGGCGGA
>DHDF01000043.1:10156-21716 GCA_002399225.1 bacterium UBA4883 | reverse complement strand
TAATTGACATAGCCCATTTTTTCAATGGTATCCAGTTCGTACTCCAGCCGGTCGCAAATGCTTTTGTCCGGATGCTCCCCATAGTGCCTGTGAAGACCCTGATAGCATTTTTCGCGGAAATAAGCGACATTCTCCTGCCCGTTCGGCGTTTCAAACCGCGGAAGCTTTGTTTTCCCAAATTCGAATTCCACATGACAGCGCTCTGCGATTTTCACGGTGTTGTCCGCCGCCTCCGGGCAATCCGGGAACAGCGCGCGCATTTCCTCTTCCGTTTTAAAATAGAACTGATCGCTTCCAAACCCGAATCCGTTTTTATCTTCAACGGTGTGATTGGTCTGGATGCAAAGCAGGACATGGTGCATCGCGCTGTCTTCCTTGCGAATGTAGTGACAGTCATTGGTCAGGACCAGCGGGATGCCCGTTTCCTTCGAAATCTGCCGGATAGAAGGGTTGATCATCTTCTGCTCGCGCAGGCCGTGATCCTGTAATTCCAGATAAAAATTTCCTCTTCCGAAAATTTTATCATAGCGCAGCGCGGCGGCTTTCGCCCCGTCATAATCCCCTGCCGTCAGGTCGCGCGGGATCTCGCCGGCAAGACACGCGGAAAGGGCGATCAGACCTTCATGGTACTGTTCTAGCAGTTCAAAATCGACGCGCGGTTTAAAATAAAAACCTTCTGTCCAAGAGCGGGACACCAGCGCAATCAGATTTTGATACCCCGTGTTGTTTTCACAAAGCAGAACCAGGTGCCTGTTTTCCGAGTCCAGGCCATGCACCCGGTCAAAGCGCGTCCGCTGGGCCACATAGACCTCGCAGCCGATAATCGGTTTGACTCCGCGCTTCTTCGCCGCCTTATAGAAATCCACTGCGCCGTACATCACGCCGTGATCCGTGACGGCAACCGCCGGCGCCCCGCGCTTTGCCGCGGTATCGACCAGCTGTTCAATGCGGCAGGCTCCGTCCAGCAGGCTGTATTCACTGTGCACATGCAGATGAATGAACAAAAAATCACTCCCTTCTTTTACAGATTCCCACCGGCGTGTTTAAGAGCCTTCCGAATTTTTTTCTGCGGGCCGCGGCAGCCCCTGTGCAAAGTCCACAATTCTTTGCAGCCTGTGGTTGACTCCCGACCGGCTGAGCGGCGGATTCAGCTTCCTCCCCAGCTCCCGCAGGGACAAATCCGGGTTCTGATAGCGCAGCAGCGCCAGCGGCCGCAGTTCCTCCGGCAAAATTGACATGCCGCCGCACGCCAAGATCTTTTCCAGTGCAATTAGCTGGCCTGCGGCGGCGGAAGCGGTCTTTTCCAAATTCGCCGCTTCAAAATTTGTCTTGCGGTTGACTTCATTGCGAACCTCTTTCAGCATACGGATCTGAATCAGCTTCATGGCAGCGCCGCCCGCGCCGAGGAAAGTCAAAAGATCCGCAACATGCTCGCCGCCCTTGAGATACACGACAAACGAACCCTTTCGGTTCATCATGCCGGGAGTGATATCCAGTTCAAAAAGATCCTTCAGAAAAGCCGTAAGATCCCTTGCCAGATTTCTGTAAGGCACCACAAATTCCATGCGATAATCCCGCGCGGGATCCGTCACCGTCCCGCAGGACAGAAACACGCCCCGCAGGAAAGCGGAACGGCAGCAGTCGTTTTCCAGATTGGCATAATTCACCCGCAGGCTGATCTCCATTCCCGTATGGCCAAGCCGGCGCAGCACCTGTTCGACCTGATTGGCTCCCGGAACAAAAACCGAATAGGTATATCCGCGGTCCCCGCGGCGCAGCGGAGAAATGGAGGCGTCCATAGAAACACCCGTTACCCGGGCCGTCAGTTCCGCCGCACGGCGGGCCGTTTCACGGCTTTCCGTCGTCAGGGAAACGGAGTGCGCCGAAAAGCTCCTCCCAAAAAGCAGGAGGCCGTAACACTCCGCTTTCCGGCAGCAGTCTTCCTCCTGAATACGGCAAAGTTCCCGCTTGGTCTCTGAAGAAAACGACATAGCTTTCCCCGCCCCTCACTGTTTTTGGATATCCCGGTGATTGACGCTTGTCCGCAGATCCTGCTGCAGCAGGTGGTTGTACAAAAGCTCCGCGATCGCAACCGAGCGGTGATGCCCGCCCGTGCAGCCGATGGCGATGACAAGCTGGCTTTTGCCTTCGCTGCAGTAAAGCGGGATCGTATAGTCGATCAAGTCAAGGAACCGGCGGATAAATCCTTTTGTCTGGTCCCATTTCATCACATAGTCGCGGACCGGTTTGTCAAGCCCCGTCAGATTTTTCAGTTTTTCCACATAATAAGGATTCGGCAGGCATCGAACATCGAAAACGAGATCCGACTCAGCGGGAACCCCATATTTAAACCCGAAGGAAACGCAGTGAATAAAAAGGGCATCGGAAGCGTCCCCCAGAAACAGCCCGGAAATCCGCTTTTTCAGCTGAGCCGGGGAAAGCAGAGAGGTATCGATGACATAATTGGCCCGTTCTTTCACAGGGCGGAGCACATCGCGCTCCAGGCGAACCGCCTGCTCCAGCGAACCGAGGCAGTTGTCTGCCAGGGGATGTTTGCGCCGCGTTTCCTTAAAGCGGTTGACTAGGACATAATCATTTGCGTCCAGAAACAGAATCTTATAGTCCTTTCCGTCGGCGATCATCTGATCCAGCGTTTCCAGCAAACTGGAAAACATATCCCCGCCGCGGATATCCGTCACGACCGCCACCCGCGGCAGGGTTCCCTTTGCCTGACGGGTAAGCTCATAAAAGGTAGGAATCAATTTGGGAGGAATATTGTCCGCACAATAGAAGCCGATATCTTCCAGTGCGTCCATCGCGCGGGATTTTCCCGCGCCAGACAGCCCCGTTACAATTAAAAATTCCATCGAATTTTCCGAAGTATCAGCCAACTTTTTTCACTTCACATTCCAGCCGGATCCCGGTTTCCCGGAAAACGGTTTCTTGAATCAGCTCAATCAGCTTCAGCACGTCCCGGCAGGTAGCGCCGCCCGCGTTCACAATGAATCCGGCATGCTTTTCGCTGACCATCGCCCCACCGACTTGCCGGCCTTTCAGGCCGCATTGCTCAATCAGGGTACCCGCGTAATGCCCAGGCGGCCGTTTAAAAATACTCCCGGCACTGGGCAGTTCCAGCGGCTGTTTTCGTTTTCTGCGCTCATACAGTTCCTTCATCTCGGAAGAAATCTGTTCTGGATCCCCCCGCCTCAGCTTCAGGCGGATGGAAGTGATCATGCACCCATTCTCTGAATAGGCGCTTCTGCGGTAGCCATACTGCAACTCTTTCCCCCGCAGGATGCCCGCTTCTCCCTGCAGCGTAACATGGTTGCATGCGGCAACAGTCTCCTGCAGGGAATGGTCATAGGCGCCGGCGTTCATGAAAGCGGCACCGCCCATAGACCCGGGAATTCCCCAGGCAAATTCCATCCCGCTCAGAGCGCGGCTTTGAGCAAATTTGCATACTTTCGCCAAGGATGCCGCTGCGCCGCACTCCAATTCCGTTGCTCCGCACAATGCAACCTTCTGGAACTCCCCGCCCAGGGAAACAACGGTTCCCCGGATTCCCGCGTCGCTGACCAGCAGATTGGAACCGTTTCCAAGCGGGAAAATCTGAACGCCAAGCTTCCAGGCCCTTTTGCATATTTCCCGAAGCGCGGCCTTCTCACGCACCACAAGGAACAGATCCGCCGGTCCGCCAATTCGAAAGGTGGTATGGCGGTCCATCGGCTCATTTTGATAGACTCCGCATCCAAGTTCCCTCGCCGACCGTTCCAGCTCTTCCAAAGAATCCAATAGCTCGTCCTCCGTTCAATTGGAATTTGAAAACACACCGGTGTATCGTCTCAGATAAGCGCAGAACCGATCCACACTGGAATTCACAATCAGCTCTTCCGGAAACCCGATTTCCTCCAAAAGCTGCATAGACCGTGGAAAACATCCCACCTGAGTCGAAAAATGGGCATCTGAATTTACAATAATTGGAACGCCGTATTTTTTGCAGAGTTTCATGATTTTGGTGCAGTTCGGAACAGACCGGCTCCTGCCCTTAAAAGTAGATTCATTCAGTTCCACCAGTTTCCCATTTTTTGCAAACACGGGCAACACCTTTTCATAATCATAACGGTACTGTTCGGAGCCACTGTGGCCAATGACGCGGACAGAAGGATTTTCGGCAATCTGCAGCCATGCATCGGTCACTTTTTCCACTGTCGGGGCTTTGTCCCGCATGGTAACCTCGTGTATGGAGGCCACAACCCAGTCCAGGCTGGGGAGATCCTCCGCGTTCAGATCGGTTCCGCCTTCAAAATCAGTGACGTTGGTCTCTTCCCCCCGAAGGATCAGGACACCCTCCATTTCCCGCGGCAGCACTTTTAAGTTGCGAAAATACCAACGGCCCGGCGCCCCCGGCATAGTGGCACCATGATCGGTAATCGCTATGGCAAACAGTTTTTTTTGGGCTGCCGCATGGACCATTTCCATCAGTGTACAGTAAGCATGGGTAGAGGCCAGCGTATGGGTATGGGTATCTGCAATTAGATTCATGATTTCTGCCTTTCTAAAAATTAAGATCGCGTTTTTTTTCCGTTTCTTGTATGGCGGAAAGATCCATTCCCAAATTTTTAAGCAGTTCTTCTGCCGCGTTGTACCCCATACGTTTCTGCCGGTTGTTCATAGCAGCAACTTCGACGATAACGGCAAGATTTCTGCCAGGTTTTACGGGAATGGTCAAAACGGGGACCTTAATCCCCAAAATCTCAGTGTATTCATTATCTATGCCCATGCGGTCATAGATTTTCTGGTTATCCCAGATTTCCAGATTAATGACCATATCGATTTTTTCAGACACTTTTACCGCGCCCATACCGAAAATTCTCCGTGCGTTGATAATACCTATGCCCCTGAGTTCGATAAAATGCTTGATATTGTCCGGCGCTTCACCGACCAGGGACTTTGCGGAAACGCGGCGGATAATCACTGCATCGTCGGCAATCAAGCGGTGGCCGCGCTTGATTAGCTCGATCGCTGTTTCGCTTTTTCCGACCCCGCTGTCACCAACCAGAAGGATCCCTTCGCCATACACTTCCACTAAAACCCCATGACGTGTGATGCGCGGTGCCAGTTCTACATTCATGAAAGAAACAAGCGCGGCCACTAGGCTTGAGGTCGTTTCATGCGTGCTGAGCAGCGGCACCTTGTTTTTACGGGTTGCCTCCAGCAGTTCCGGCACCGGTTTCAGACCGCGCGCAATAATGGCGGCCGGCGGCTTTTTAGAAAAGATCGCACCGAGAACATCCCTTCTCTTCTGTGAAGAAATGGAATGCAAAAAAGCCGACTCCGCGTTGCCGAAAATAACAATCCTGCTGGTGTCATAATAATCATAAAAGCCATTCAGTTCCAAACCGGGCCGGTTGACATCCATGGATGAAATCAAAATATTATCCGGATTGCACGGCATGCTGATGACATCCAAAGACAGTTCTTTCATCACTTTAGAGAGCGGCACAGTATATTTTGCAGACATGCTTTCTAACCAGCTTTCTCGTTGGGTATAGAAATATTATATCTCAAAAGCGGAAAACTTTAAAGCAGTTCGTTAAAAATAGTGAAGCAATCGGTTTTTGAAAGTTCCGGGCCAGCACTGGACTTCACCGGACGAAGAAGGCCGGTGCATCCTCTGCACCGGCCCGCATCCGTTTAGCGTTTTTTCTTTTTTCCCTTTGATTTTTGCTTGCCCTTGGACTTTGGTCTGGGCTTTGCAGCCTGCTTTGGCTTGCCGCCCTGCTTTGGAGTCTCTTGTTTCACTGCCGTCTCTTTTTCCGGTTCTTTTTTCGCCGTCGTTTCAGAGGCAGGCTTCGCAGCGGAAACCGGTTCGGAAAGCTGTGCTTTCTCATGCTTTTCCGGCAGCGCCGCAGCTCTTACCTTCACTTTATGCTGCTCCCACATGACATAGAGGGGACCTGCGATACAGATGGAAGAATAAGCACCGCTTAACACACCAATCATCATGGGCAGCGCAAAGGTCGTAACACTGTTCAAGTGATAAAAATTAGCAACGATAAACACCACCGCAACAGAGAGGAAGGTGGTACCGGACGTGTAAACCGAACGGGTAAAAGTCTGGTTGATACTGATATTGACCAAACCGCCGTAACCGGCTTTCAGGCCCAGCAGCCTGCGGTTCTCTCGGATACGGTCATACACGACAATGGTGTCGTTCAGCGAATAACCGAGGATAGTCAGTACCACCGCGATGAAATTGGCATCGAGCGGCAGCCGGAAAATCACAAAGGTGAAATACACCATTGCCACATCATGTAGCAGAGCGACGATGGCAAAAACCGACGCTGCCGTACCGCCGATCCTGCGAAACCGGATTGCAATATAGATATCCAGCAGCAGGAAAGCGATCAAAACCGCCACCAGGCATTTGAGGAAAAAGCTGCGCCCCATGGTTGGGTTCACCGAGCTTGATTCAACGATCTGGAAATTGGCATTGGGGTAAACCTGATCCAGGGATTTCTGAATGGCCTGCTGATTTGCTACGGAAAGAGAATCCGTTCCGGCGAAAGAGAGCGTCACATTATCCAGCGTCTGGCCACTGGAAGCGGATTTAATATTTTTACTGACCGTTGCAGAAACCGTGCGACCCACCGTTTTGTGGACAATGCTCTCCACTTTTGCCGGTTCGATCTCGCCCATATAGGAGTATTTAATCATGGCGCCGCCCTTAAAGTTGATATCCAGTCTGACGCCGAAAATTGCATTGAAAATCAGGCCGATCGCGATAATTGCTAGGGAAATTGAAAAGAAAATCTTTCGATTTTCATAAAATTTCATGTGAAAAGTTTTCATTCCTTCGGCCCCCCATACAACCATTTACTCCGGGCAAACCTGAAACCGGAAATGGATTTTGTCATCAATCTTGTCGTGAACACGCCGAACACAAAGTTCGAAATGATACCGACCAGCAGAGTGTAACCGAACGAATAAATGGTGCCCGTGGTCGACACGCCGAAGATTGCGGACAGGATGTTGCTTGGACCAAAGACAAGCATCAGGATAATCGCCACAATCGCCGTGGTGATGTTGCCGTCAAAGATTGCAGAAAAGCTGTGCTTGTTGCCGTTTGCGATGGCCAAGTCCAGAGTTTTGCCGGCCCAAAGCTCTTCCCGGATGCGCGTGGCCGCGATGATATTGGCATCGACGCCCATGCCGATGGAAAGAATGATACCGGCAATGCCGGGCAAAGTCATGGTAAAACTGTGGACAAATGGAAAATACCCTGAAATTGCCGCAAACATCAGCGCGACTTGGCCCAAAAGAGAAATATCCGCGACCAAGCCCTGAAGCCGGAAGACAAAAATCATAAACAGCGCAACCAGCGCAAATGCGATGATTCCCGCAAGCTTCATAGCGCTCAGGGAGGATCTTCCAAGGGTCGGATTGATGCTGTTCAGGCTGGTGGTTGTCAGCTTAAACGGCAACGCGCCGGCATTGATCTTGTTTGCAAGAGCAGACGCATCCGACGCTGAAAAGCCGTTCGGAGAATTGATCACGCAGTTGCCGTCCGTGATCACATCGTCCACCGTCGGCCAGGAAATCATGGTATTGTCCATCCAAATGGAAATGGTCTGGTTCTTCAGCCGCTTGGTCGCCACGGCAAATTTTTTGGTTCCGCTGTCACTAAGCTGCAGGGCAATCTGATAGGTAGCCTTTCCGGTTGTGTTGTTCTGCGTCAGCTCCGGTTTGGCGCTCTTCACGTCATTGCCCTGCAAAATAATGTCGGAAGCCGTTACGCCCTTCGGGTTCTGGTAAACCGGCTGACCGTCGGAGCCGGTTGTCTGGGTGCTGCATTCCCTTCCTTCTCGGAAAGTGACCAGAGCTGTTGCAGACAGTTCATTGATGGCCTTTTGCGGGTCAAAAGTCTTCTCGTCGCTTTTCCACGGAAAACGAACGATGATCCGGTCATGATTATAATCGGTATAAACCTCGTAATCGGTGATATTGTTATTAACCATCCGAAGTTTAATGATTGATTCCGCCGAATCCATTTGTTCTTTTGTCGCTTTTGTCTTCGTGGCCGGCGAGAAGGTCGTCTCCACACCGCCGTTAATATCGATCCCCCACCGGATATCCTTAACCCCTTTGATATAAGTGGTCGGATTATCCCCGTTTTGCCCGCTGATTCCAAAAATGGAAGTAAAGGCCAAAAGTAGGATGAGGAGGGCAACGATGAAAAACACCGGTTTTGGTACTCGCTTCATGCGTGAATCCTCCAATATGTTGGTTTTCCGCGAATTTCGCAGACGTACAACACTAATTATATTGTGGTAACTCCAAATTGTCAATCAATTCAGGGCATAAACCGCTGTGGCTCCGCATAAAAATAGGGGAGGGACTCTGTCCCCTCCCCCAGGAGCTGCAACCCTTTCCAAATTCCGGAAAAGAAAATGGAAAAACTCTTTTACGACTTCAAAAGCTTTTCCGCCGCAGCCAGCTGGATGCAGATACAGAACAAATCCATTGCTTGTTTCAGTTCTTCGACTGGCGGGAACGACGGCGCCACCCGGATGTTGCGGTCTTTCGGATCCTTGCCGTAGGGGAAGGTGGCCCCGGCGCCGGTCAGTTTGACTCCCGCTCCGCCGCAGAGCTCCACCACGCGCTTTGCGCAGCCTTCCATGACATCAACGCTGATAAAATAGCCGCCTTTCGGTTTTGTCCAGGAAGCTACGCTCTTGCCGGAAAGTTCACTTTCCAGTTTTTGCAGCACGGCTGTGAATTTTGGCGCCAGGATCGCCCGGTGGCGGGCCATCTGGGCATGAATTCCATCCATATCCTTCAGAAAACGGACATGGCGAAGCTGATTGAGCTTATCAGGGCCGATGGTCTGATAAGAATAGCGCTTTTTCAGTTCTGCAAAGTCATCATTGCCCGCAGCCATGGCGGCAATGCCCGCCCCCGGGAAAGTAATTTTGCTGGTTGAAGCGAAGAAAAACGCCAGATTTTGATTTTCCTCTCTTGCACATTCGCTCCAGAGGCTCAGCAAATGTTCGGGAGTTTCCGTCAGATCATGAACGCAGTAAGCGTTGTCCCAGAAAATCCGGAAATCCTTCGCTGCCGGCTTCAATGCCGCAAAGCGGCGCACGGTATCGTCGGAAAAAGTGATGCCGGTCGGATTCTGATACTTCGGGACACACCAAATGCCCTTGACGGAAGGGTCCTTAACCCATTGCTCAACCGCATCCATATCAGGGCCATTTTCCGTCATCGGAATGGTGATCAGATCAAAACCAAAATACTCCGTCACTCCAAAATGCCGGTCATAACCGGGTGACGGGCAAAGAAATTTTCGGTTCTTCTGCTCGAGCCACGGCGCGCAGCCGGAAAAGCCGTGCGTCATGCCGCAGGCAACGGTGTCAAACATCATGTTCAGGCTGGCATTTCCGCCGATGATGACATTTTCCGCTGGGACTTCCATCATCCCGGCCATCAGCCGCCGCATCTCTGCAAGGCCAAGCGGGACTCCATAGTTCCGGCAGTCCTCTCCGTTTTCCGAATCCAGGGTAGAAGAAGAATTGACCAGGTCCAGCATTTTCTCGGACAGTTTTAGCTGCGCTTTCGACGGTTTTCCCCGCGCCATATTCAGATCAAGGTGTTGACCCTGAAAATGGCGGTAACGTTCCAGCAATTCTTGATAAACGCGCTCCAGTTCCGGCTTTGGCATTGAAAGAAAATTCAAAACGCGCATCTCCATTCAGTAAAATTAAAGAAAGTCAGTCCAAAGCGCCGTCTCATTTTATGTACTGCGCCAGTTCGGAATCCACTTTCTGGATATGGTTGATCAGCCAGTCCATCAAAAAGTAATTGGTCTTTGAAATTGTGGCAATATTGACGCCGTTCATTTCGATTTCATTTTTCAGCTCTGAGATTTTGCCCTTAAAGAACTCATGAAGCTTCTTATGTTCTGCCACTTTGGGATAAGTACTTGCGCGCTGAAGCTTCTCTTCATCGTTAAAATGCTTAATAGTATAACCTTCCAGAAAACTGATCGTATCGAGCAGTTCATCCTTACCATGCCCCTGATTGCAGGCGGCCAGCAGTTTGTCGATCCTGCCACACAGTTCCTTATGTTCCTGATCGATCAGCGGAACGCCGATTTTAAGGTTGTCATTCCACATCATCACAAATTACCTCCTCTTTCATAAATTCAATGGTTGTAAAGCAAGCGAGATCTTCCATGCCGGGGCTACATCGTGCAACTGCCTAATCCAGCGCCCTAAAGCATGTCCATAAAATTGATAACCGTCCTTATATTCTATCGCAATTTTTTTCAAACCGCAAGACTAAACAGCGTCTCCCGCGAATATATCAGGCCTGCCTGGCTGAAACGGGGCAGACCCCGACGGCTTGTTTCCCCAACGCACGGTAACGTTCTTCCACCAGGGATTTGTCATAACTTTTTATTTGGGTCGGATCGCTTGGATCATCAAAATAATATTTGTTCGGATCATAGCCGATCATCAAAAGACAGTGTTCACCGCTGATCCACTGGAACGACTGGTTGGTATCCGCCAGAATCCAGCTCCGGCCCGGGCTCGGCTCTCTCATATCTTCCGTTGCCCAGATCAGAACGGGAAAATCCTTCGCGATGTAATTCTGCGCAAGAGTTTTCAGGGCGGTGCCGGTCAGATTGACCGCCTTGTCTTTTCCTCCCTCCCAGAAATAGGAATCCACAACCGCCGTTACAACCGGAGCATAGCATCCCAAGCCGTCTTTCAAATGAGGATCCCCGATAAACGCCTGATTGGGGCTCATGCCATACACGTTGTCTCCGTCGCGGAGCAAAGTCGATTTCGGCGTTCTGCGGGCAATCTCATCTGTGGTGGTAGGATAGCCGAAATAATTCACCAGCATCATGGCTCCAACCAATTCACACCCGGTTGGCAGATGATTTTTCGAACTGAGCCGAGCTACAGAAATCATATGCTTTGCCGCCGGCTGTGCGGGTTGCCGGCCGTCCATTTCAGGCCCCTTTTTGGGGGAAGCGGAAGAGACAGTTTTAAAAGTGGAAACTCTCGAACTGGACGATGGTTGCTGAGCAGTCTTTTTCTGCACTTTCATCACTTTTGTAAACAGTGTTCCCCGGAGCAAAAAAACGCCGCCGGAAACCGCGCCGAGAAAAATGAGTAAAATAAGACACCGCTCTGCTCTTTTCCGTCCGGAGCGTTGCCGTTGATCCTTTGCCAAAAGAATCGCTCCATTCCCTAATATTTTTCACGTTGCCGGAACCCCCGGCCGACCTTTTGCAGCCGGGTCAAATGAACTGTGCAACGGATTTGCCGGCCCAGCAGGCCAGCAAAGAAAAAGTCAGATTGACCCCTACATTCAGCGCACCCTGCCAATAACATCCGTTTGAAAAGAGGGCAACCGTTTCATAGCTGAATGTTGAAAAGGTGGTCAGCCCACCCATCATGCCAGTGGTTAAAAACATTTTCATTTTATCCGAAACAGGCCAGGAACCGGAAGCGGCTTCCATGATAAACCCCATAATGAACCCGCC
>DHDF01000043.1:419-10012 GCA_002399225.1 bacterium UBA4883 | reverse complement strand
GACCCCGCCGATCAGATTGACAATCAGCGTCCCCAGAGGAAACCCATTTCGGACTTTTGAAGCCGTGCAGGAAATCAGATATCGCAGAGCCGCGCCAAAAAAGCCGCCCATACCTACAATCAGGAATCGGCTTGCATTCACAGAGACACCATCCTTTTCAAAAAAAAGCACGGCTTTGCTCTCAGTTTTTCAAGCAGAAGCCGTCAGCACAAAATGCATTACGGTGAGCCTCATCACCTGTATTTTTGTGTTCTTAAATATAATGGTTTCAGTATATCGAATTTACCACGATTTGTAAAGATGCAAAATTTAAGAAAGAAAGTCATATTTTTGGCAATTCCCGGATAGATTGACGAAAAAGCGAAAAAATAACCGGTCGGTTTTTGGGTGGACCAGACGGTTATTTTTTAGCAGATCAAGAATAGCACGGATAAATTACTTTGGTACTATTCCAATGGACGGGAAGCTGAACTCATTGAGCGGCTATTTTTTCTGCTTCCATGCGATATACTGCCGAACTACGTCATCGGTGGATAAATTCTGTCCTTTTGCAAACTCTTCCGTAAAAGCGCGCAAGACAGAAAACCCGGTTCCAAACGGATTCGATATCTTTCTTAACTGTTTATCCAGTTGTTTGAGATCCTTGACTGTCATTTTCCTTGCCTCCCATACTTTCCCATAGTAATTCCTTTACAAGTATTATAATACCAAATTATTTACCCACGGCGGACAAGTAAATTAAAAAGCTCACTGAATCCAGCAAAGTAAAACGGCCTTTCCCTCTGCCAAAGCATCTGGAAAGGCCTTAAACTTCCGGCCGACTTCATCCGCTCTTCTTTTCCTTGTCTATTTCATCCGGTGCAGTTTAAAGGGAAAGCACTTTTTTACGCTCTTTTGCAATGGAGAGATTGACAAACTAATTTAATTAGTTTATTATGGCTGTAATGTAGTTTTCGAAAAATATTTTCCGGCTAGCTAAAAGAAACACCCCTCCCGAATTTTTGTCGGTACATTGCTTATCTGGAAAGAAGGAAAAGCAATTGTGAAGATCAACGAAACTGTCGTTCAGTTGGAAACGACAAAGGGCAGCCATGCTTTTCTGGTTCTGACAAAGCAAATAGTTTTAATTGACACGGGAATGCCCGGTCTTGCCGGAAAAATTCTGACAGAACTCCAAAGCCTTGGCATCTCCGCCCGTGAGATTCAGGCGATTCTGCTCACTCACCACGATGTTGACCATATTGGAAATGCAAAGCAGTTACAGGAAGCGACCGGTGCCGAGCTCTGGGCGCCGGCGGAAGATGTTCCTTACATTACCGGTGAAAAAAAGCGCCCCGGGGTAAAACATTGGATTGAAATGCTCGTAAGGCCGCAAAAGCCGACGATCACCCATCTCTACGGCACCGATTGGCCCTATCGAGACATCAGCGTTTTGCATGCGCCCGGCCATACGCCGGGGCATACTGTTTTTCAAATCCGCGATGTCGTTTTCACCGGAGACCTGTTTAAGTTCGTGCTTGGCCGCTTCCGCACCTTTCCCGCGCTTATGAACTGGGACCAGGAGCAAGCGATGGAATCACTCGCTTCGCTCAGGCGCTTGCAGTTCGAATGGCTGTGCCCCTCCCACGGTTCCCCCGTCCGCAATGGACCTAAGCTGCAGGAGTTTCTCGCGCATGCGGCAAAACATTAGGGACACCCTCAAGGTTGGAAAACAATTGACAATAATTGCCTGTCCGAATATACTGTTATTAATTATTGGAGAATATAGGTACTTTAAAAACAGATTGATGAGAAGAAAAGGAGAATTTGGTTTCTCTTAAATCAGAAAGGAATGTGGTCCATTGCCAGGCAATCAAAAACGAATGAAACAATCTCTTTCTCTGCTGCTCGTTTTAGCTTTTGCGTTTTCCTGTCTTTCTTTTGTCCCAGGCCCTCATGCCGCTGTAAAGGAGGACAAAGTACTTCTCGCAGATGAAAATTTGGCGCAGGGAATCCATTATACGGAAGAGGACATCCAGAACTACGCGGGCGTGTCGGGGTACCGGGTGCGTTTTCATCACCTTGCCGTCACTCCCGGGACAAAGGATCTTCACATCATTTCCGGAAAGGCGCAGGATACGGTCAACGCGTTCGAAACCATTGGCGGCCAAACCCAGCGTGAAATTTCGCGCGGAAACCGGGTCGTCGCCGGAATCAACGCTGATTCCTTCGACATGGATTACGGCAGCAACCGCGGAATCATGGTCCAAAACGGAGATATCATCACCAGCCAGCCGTATAACCAGTACACGGTGGATCCGCCTGCTTTTTGGGTGGACCGCTCCGAGAAACCTCATATCGGCGCTCTGCGGGTGGGCGGCACCATCCGCATCGGGACGAACTATCAGGCCGAAGCCGATTTCATCAACCGAAATCATTTCATGGGCCCGGCCGGATATCGCTCTTCGGCGAACTCCACTCGCATTTTTACAAGCAGTCTCACGCTCAGTCATAAGATGGTCAACGGTGCGGGAAAAGCGCCGGCCGAACAGGCGTATGCTCTGATTCGAATCAAAGGGTTTGGCGGCCGTCTGCGCCCGGGAACCGAATACACCGGGAAAGTGATCGCCTTATATTCCGCGGCGGGCTTTTCCATTCCGAACGACTGCATTGTTTACGCCGGGTATGGCGCGAAAGCCGCGGAGGTCCGAGGTCTCGCAAAAGGCATGGACGTTTCTTATCTCTGCCATCTGTATTCGGGGTCTTATACCGAAAACCGGGACGGCACGCTGAACAGCCACGGCACATTGCAGGACGACGCCGTAACCGCCGTAAACAGTTTTCAGCTTTTGGCAAAGGATGGGGCGCTGAATCACGCGGTTGTCGATAAAGTCGGGACCGACCAAAATGCCCGGACCGTGATCGGTCTGACCAAAGACGGAGCGTTGCAAGTGATCGTCATCGACAAACCCGGCACCTATTTCAGTGCGGGCAAAGGCTCCACCATGAAAGACATCGCCAACTACATGCTTCAGAATTTGCAGTGTTCGGACGTAATCAATATGGACGGAGGCGGCTCCTCGGAAATGATTGCGCGCCGCGCCGGCAGCGACGGACTCACGACGGTCAACTTTCCGAGTGATGGCAGTTCCAGAACCGTAACCAATTCTCTGCTGTTTGTCAGCGACGCAAAACCGACCGGTGTAATCGGGCAGGTCCTTGTCGACAAAAGCACCTCGCTTTACAAAGGGTCCCATACCAAGTTTTCCGCCAGGCTGACGGACCAGTATGGCAATCAGGTTTCTTTGCAGGGACACCCTGTTGCCTGGAAAGCGGAAAAGGGCAAGATCGACCAAAATGGAACTTACACGGCGCCCGGTGCGCCCTGCCAGGATACGGTCACCGCAACCGCGGGAAAAGTCTCCGGCACGGCGAAGGTCCGGGTCGTGGATGGGAATGCCATGAAATCGATCGGGCTCTGCGAAACCGGTGCGGTCGCCGTCCAGAAGGGTGAAAAAAAACAATTTTCCATGCATGCGTACGATGCTGAGAATCAGGAGGTTCTGATTGACCCTTCCGCCGTGCATTGGTCGCTGTCGAATTCCAAAGTGGGCTCGCTGAAAAACGGCCTGCTGTCCGTGACGGCCTCCGGCGGCACGGCAAAAATTTCCGGAACTTTCGGCGGCAAAACCGATTCGGTCTCGGTAATCGTCGGGCTGAAGGGGCAGACAATCGACAATTTTGAACAGTTTCCGATTGAAGGATACTCTGCCGGCAGTTATCTGTACGGAAAGAAGACCCAATACGGCGGGAAAAGCAATATGCTGGGGCTGGAAACAAAAGGCTCTCCGCATAACCGGGTCAGGGACGGCAGACGCAGTCTCCGGCTGACTTATGACACCTCCCTGTGGGCGTGGGACGACAGTAACCAGAAGCGAACATCAAACGGGACCGCCAGCCTGATCCCATTTTGGGACACCAGCAAAGATTATGCGGGCCACGGTAAATGGAACGAGCAGGAACGGTCCGTGATGGAATACAAATTTACCGCAAGAGCCATGCCGAAAAAATTCGGAGTGTGGGTTTACAGCGGAGATGAAAACCACGACGGGATCAGCGACAATAAAAGCTGCATGCTGGGCGCGTGTTTTTACACGGACTGCGCCGGAGGCTATCGGAAGAAAAGCGAAGCGCAGACGAAATCTCTGGTGCTGACGGACAGCATGGACTGGATCGGCTGGAAATACCTTGAAGCGAAAATTCCGCCGGACTGGCGGATGCCGATTGTTTTCAGCTCCCTGTATTTTTCCAACACGGAGCGGATCTTAAAGCCGTCTCAAAACTATAAGACCGATCTGCTTTTCGACGATCTGCAATTTATTTACACGGACTAAAAGCAGCCGCCATGCGGCGGGACAAAACCGATGACGGGTTTTCCGGCGTTAGATCGTTAGATTATTAGAGAGATAAGGCCGTAATCAGAAAAGCGAAAGACGGTTTCGGCCTTACAGAATATAAAAAAGAAAGAAATCCGCGTTTGAAGCAGCAGTGCGGACGTTGATTTCTTCCAATTGATGAGATTGGAGGACATCGTGTGAAAAAAATCCACATCTTTATATCGCAACATAAATACTTCTATCTGCTTCTTTTATTGATTCCTCTGCAAATCTGGTTTCAATATTTGGAGCTGACGCTCATTCCGCAGTACATGACTCAAACGCAGTTTGACCGGAAAATTCCTTTTATCAAGGAATTTGTGATCCCATATCTGACGTGGTTCGTTTTTGTCCCCTATGGGGTGATTTATGTCGGGCTCCATTCAAAAAGAGATTTTTACAAGCTGTTTGTTTTTCTCTTTGGGGGCATGGCCGTCGCAAATTTAATGTTCACCCTCTTTCCAAACGCTCAGGATCTCAGGCCCGTTCTTCATTCAACCGATCCGTTTTCTCTGCTGGTGAAAGGGATTTATATGATCGACCCGCCCACAAATGTATGCCCCAGCCTCCATGTGATCGATTCGATCGCCGCGAACACCGCTTTACAGCATTCCGAAGCGTTTTCTTCAAAAAAATATGGCAGGGCGGTCTCTTCCTCTATAACCGTGCTGATCTGCCTGTCCACCGTGCTGATCAAGCAGCATGCTATTTTTGACGTGATCTGTGGGATAATCGTAGCGGCTTTCTTTTACCTTGCACTCTACAGATTGCCTTTTTCGCATTTCAGGGAAACTTACGCTCAGAATTCATCCATATCGGGCAGAGCAACTTGAAAAGAAAACTGCAATAAATCCCAGCACAAACATAAAGGGGCAGAGCCCGCCGCCTAAAAGGCGGCGGGCTCTGCTATAATTTTTCTTTATCCGGTTTAGTCGTCACCCTGAAGAGCGTCGTAACCTTCTTCGCCTGTACGGATTTTGACGACATTCTCAACGCTGTAAACGAAGATCTTACCATCGCCGATGTGACCGGTATAAAGACTTTCCTCGCCGTATCCACAACGGTCTGGATGGGTACCTTTGAGATGACGATGTCAAGGCGCCGGTCGGATCTGCAATACTCTTGGCAGCCTCATCCGCGATAAAGACGATTATCGAGATGGCGAGGAGTACCAAGAAAACCGTCAGGCCAAGTGCTTTTTGACGTTTCTTGTTTGCTTCCATAACTTGAAACTCCATTTCTCTTCTTTTCATCTGCTTTCCGTCTTCTTTTCTTCTGAAAGCGTTTCAGAAGAGAACTTCTGACGAATTGCAGATTTTCTCTTTCCGTTTCAGTAAGAAAATGAGACAGTGGAACATCATGTGCCTTCCATTTTGTTTTTCATTCCTGCCGCTGACCTTTTCATACTGCGAATGAAAAGAAATCATAAGAAGGCGTTCAAGACTGGCCCGGTCTTGAACGCCTTCGTTTTTAGAAATTATACACGATCATTTCCGATTTTGCAAGTTTGTTGAGTCGCTCTTTCAAATTATGCATGACGGAGGGCAACACAAGGTATCTTTTCAAGCATATCTGCATTTTCATTTATAAAATATAACTTAAAAGCGCAGAGAAAATTTTATAAAGCCTTCACGATTACCAGCGTGTCATTTGCTTTTGCCGTGGTATTGGTGCCCGGAACCGGCGTTAAAGCGCTTTTTGCCGTTGGTACGCCGTCTGGATTCAAACGCATGTGGGCCAGATTTTTTGCCTTTCAGCTTGCTAATGTGAATGGTACGCCGTTTCATTCGGTATCCGTTCATCTTGTTCAAAACTAAATCGGCCTGAGCCGCTTCCATTTCCACAATGGAATGGTCCCTGTAAAGTTTCATGTCCCCGATCGCGCTGATGGGCAATCCGGTAGTTTCCACGATCGTGCCAATGATATAATCGGCGTTTATTTTGCTGTCCGTACCGATATCGATCTTCAATCGGGTTTTCCCTTCTTCCGAAGGATGCGGTTCAACTCTTTGGACATTTTTGAGAGTCCTAAGACTTTTGTCTTTTTCATAGATGATTTTGCAGAGAACCGCCGCAACTTTTTTAGCGTCGTATCCGCTCTGCTCCAGCTCGTCAATAAAGGATGCCCACTCCGAATCGCTGTTTTCGTCAAGGAGTTGTTTGATGCTTCCTCTGAATTTTTTCAGGTGCCTCTCCCGAATGTCATTCATATTGGGGACGGGTGCTTCCTCAATCTTAGAATTCATAAATTTTTCCAGAGAATGCAATCTTCTAAGCTGAGTCCGGCTTGCCGCTAAAGTGTAAGATGCCCCCGCCTTACCTGCACGCCCGGTACGCCCAATGCGGTGAATATAATATTCATCTTGATCGGGGATATCGTAATTGAACACGGCATCCACATCCTCGACATCAATTCCGCGGGCTGCCACATCGGTTGCAATCAGAATGCCGGTATGACCGTTTTTAAAGTCGCTCATCACCTGGTTGCGCTGACTTTGCTTTAGATCGCCATGGAGGCCGGCTGCCTGAAAGCCGCTCTCCTTAAGCTGCACGCAGAGTTCCTCCACCGTCTTTTTCGTATTGCAAAAAATCAGAGCCCGTTTGGGCCGATGGTACGCAAGCAGCAGCTTTAATGCATCCGTTTTATCAAGCCTTGGAACGTTGCAGTAAAATTGAGCAATATTAGCAACTGTCTTTTGCCCTTTGTCTGTTGTGATCATCTGCGGGTCGGTTTGAAATTCTTTTGTGATCTTCAGAATTGCAGGCGGCATCGTCGCACTGAACAAAACGGTTTGTCTTTTTTCCGGCGCCTGCCTGAGAATCGTTTGAATGTCTTCAACGAAACCCATGTCCAGCATTTCATCCGCTTCATCGAGGATAACCGTTTTTAGATTTTCCAATGACAGTGTCCTGCGGCGCATATGATCCATGATACGGCCCGGTGTTCCTACAATAATCTGCGCCGTACGCAGCTGACGAATCTGCGGCGGCATTGGCTCCCCGCCGCAAATCACCGCCACCTTGATATTTTGCAGGTATTTTGAAAATTTTCGCACCTCTGTGCCGGTTTGCATCGCAAGTTCACGCGTAGGGCTCAAAATCAGGATCTGCCCTTTTTCCTGGTTGCTTTGAGCAACCATCTGAACAACGGGTATTCCAAACGCGGCAGTTTTCCCGGTCCCCGTATTGGAACGTCCGATGAAATCTTTGCCTTCCAGCAATGCGGGAATCGCATCGATTTGTATATCGGTTGCCTGAGTATATCCAATTTCTTCAACCGCACGCAGAATTTCCGGGATTAGGTTCATTTCACTAAATTGCATTACAATAATTCCTCGTTTTCTTTTCTTTAGCTAAACATTTTACTTTATTAGCATATCACGAAATCCTCAGGACATAAGTGCATCATACATTTATAGTATCCGGATAGTGTCCGGACCAAATTTAGTTCTGCTAAAAAAATCAGCACGGACGGTGTGAATTTATAAAACTTACACAGGTATCCTATGAAAGAGGTGAAGACGATCATAACGAGGAAAATAGATGCAGGGTAGTTCTACATGAAAATCAGAAGGCTTTTGGCGCCGCCTGTTTTCATAGAGTAAAAAAAGTGATATTATAGAAATATAAAACAAGCAGAGGAGAAATATACGATGAAAATTATGCGAAAATATTTGTGCTGCCTTTTTTCTGTATTGCTTATGATCGGCTTAGTTGCGTGCCAAAGCGCACCAAAACCAGAAGATACGGTGAAAGGCTATTTTGAAGCAGGGAAAAATTTTGACACTGCAAAAATGAGTTCATTTGTAAATCCTAAAAATGTAAGTTCTGGAAGCAGCTCATCAGGTACCTCTTCTGACAGCGGCGAAGCTGAACTTGAGAAATATTGTATGGATTATCTGAAAGGTAATGCTAAAAAGATTACTTACCATATTAAGGGAAGCGACGTGAAAGACTCCACTGCTACGATTACCGTGGACTGTAAATATGTCGATGGCTCCCCAATTTTAAGGGATGCCGTTTCAGACTATATGGTAAAAGCATTTGGAGAAGCCTTCTCCGGCACACAAAGTTCAAGCAATTCTTCCAAAGAAATAGCCCAGATTATGACAGATAAGATGAAAACCGCAAAAGAAACTTTCACTACAAAGACAATAAAAATAAATTGTGTAAAAATCGATAAGAAATGGTATATTGATAAAATAAATGATGATCTTTCGGATGTATTTCTCTCCGGATTTGTATCAGCTGGAAAAGAAATTTCAAAATCATTCAGCAACTCAAACTCTTCCGCATCATCGGAATCAGGCGATAAGTCAAATTCATCACTGTCCGCTTCAAAATTTAAAAACAATATTTTGACAACGGATGACCTCAAAATTGAAATCACCAAATACAAAGTAATCGCCCCGGGGAAAAAGGGAAACGAGTATGGTGAAAAACCTGTGATCGCCTTTTGGTATAAAGCCACAAATATATCCGGAAAAGAATTAGATCCGAATAACGCTTGGTTGATGTCATTTAAAGCGATTCAGGACAACGATCCGAATTCTGTAAATGAACTTAATATTGGCAGCCTTCCTGATGATAAATTTTTGGATACCCAGTCCCATGAAATTAAAAAAGGCGGTACAGTTGAAAATGCCGTGGCATATGAGCTCAGTGATACAAAGACTCCCGTAACATTGAAAGCAACGGACCCCTCTGGAAAGAATTCAGGGGAGCAAATTTTTGATATAAAATAACATACGTATTGTCTTTATGAATGGCGGCTTCAATCATAGAAAAAGCCTCGTTTAGAAATATAAATATTTTTCACTATAAGAAGGACTCTGAAATTTCAATGCCAATGGCCTTTGGGACGGCTTTGAGTCAGTCCATGTCGTCCCGCAGCGCGTCAATGATGTTTTCTTTTTTAATCTTTCTGACGGCATACATCATGGTAACAAAAATGATAAGAAGCACGCTGATCACGCTGATTCCGATACTGGCCCACGGAAGCACGAAATCAATGCTGTCCTCTCCGAGCGTCATTCCTTTGTAGATAAGCCAGCAGAAAATGAATGACAAAGGAAGCCCGACAATCAATGCTTTCATACCATAAAAGGCACACTCAAAGCGCATCATTTTGTTGAATTTACGATCGGACATTCCTACAGAGCGGAGCATGGCAAGTTC
>DHDF01000043.1:0-210 GCA_002399225.1 bacterium UBA4883 | reverse complement strand
AGCGAAATCATAATGATAAACGTGTAAGCAAACACGTTGGCAATAAACATGATATTGCGGTTCTGCTCAAGCGCTGCGTCATTATTCATAAAGATATACGGATCTGTAATTGCTTCGCCCTGAATCACCTCTTGCATTTCAGCCATGGATTTCGATGGCTCTTTTGACATAAATGACATACCCTTATGAACCTTCATATCCGCCGCGATC
>DHDF01000053.1:2189-4717 GCA_002399225.1 bacterium UBA4883 | reverse complement strand
TTCATGGAGGAAAGACACGCTGTCCGGCAGATACTTCCCGGAAAAGCTTGTCACCGTTTTCCAGCTTTGGCCGCCGTTTTCCGTCTTTAAAAGCGCGTTCAGGTCGGAAAGCCGCCCGATTCCAAACCCGATCTTATCGGTGCTGAACGAAAAGTCGACGACCGGCTCCGGTTCGGGAAAGACCTGGCTCCAGGTCTTTCCGCCGTCGCCCGTGCGCAGCAGATAATCCCCGTAATTCATGCTCATTCCAACCGCCCACCCAAGCGTTTTGGTGCGGAACACGATTTGACGCGCGCTGATGACCGCCTGGGATTCCTCCGCGTCTTCCTGATCCGAAGCCCCGAAAATCTGAAAGCTTTTGCCGCCGTCGCGCGTGACCATCAGCCCGCCGTTGATCGGCCCCGCGCCGACGTCAAGCGGAATCCAGCCGGTTTTGGAGTCGGTGAAATCAAGCCCTTCCGGGGTTGGACGGACGCTTTTGACCTCTCCGGTCTTTTCCCAGTGCAGACCGCCGTCCGCCGTATGGTACAGCTCCCCGTTCCAAGTGGCCAGGTCGGAGGTCAAGAACCAGCCTTCCCGATCATTCAGGAAATCTATTCCGGCGCAGCCCGCCGCTCCGCTGTCCATTTTTTTCTGAAACTGCCGGTTCCAGCTTTTTCCGCCGTCCGAGGTATGAAAAACGGACAGAAGATTTTTCTTGCCGTTAACACCGGCGGCCCATCCGGTCTGAGCATTGCTGAAATTCATCTGGACCGGCGTGAAATCCCGGCCGCCGAACGCGACGGCCTTCCAGCTTTTCCCACCGTCGTTTGTCTGAAGCATCCGGCTTCCAGCCAGCGCAAACGCAGCGGATTTTTCCGCCCATAAAGCGGGTTTGGTTTCGGACTCGTCGGTTCCGCTCTGCCACTGCACGGCCCAGCTTGCGCCGCCGTCCGAGGTATGCAGAACGGAGTACCGGACCAGTTTTGTCACATCGGCGCTGGCGGCGCGGGATGTCTTCTGAGAGACCGCCCAGCCCTCTTTTGCGCTGACAAAACAGACGGTGTCCAGCTCCCGGCTGTTTTGTCCCACTTTGTTCCAGTTTTTTCCGCCGTCTGAGGTTGCGACAAGCTGCGACCGGTAAGAATCGGAGCCGCTGTCATACTGATTCTGAATCATCCAGCCCGACGTGTCATTCAAAAAATTAATGCCGTTCAGTTCAAAATCACGGTTCTCTCCGCTGACCTTTACGGCTTCGCCCGGCTTCAGGCCGATCTGGGAAGAGGCGGATTCAGAACTGACCGACCGGGAAGAGACCGCGCTGCCGCCGCCTGCCGGGGGATGGGAGCATCCCGCCTGCGCTGCCAAAATCAGAAGTGCGGTAAAAACCGACAAAAATTTTTTCATTTTGATCCCCCTTGCAATTTCCGTATGCTGAAAAAGCAAAGGGCCTTCCTGAAACGGAAAGGCCCTTCTCTCATCGATTCAAAACCGTGTCACGATTGATTTGATTCTGTTGTGCGCCGACCGTGAAAGCCGGCCCTTTTCGGCTCCGCGCGCTTCTTTCGCGCCGCCTCTTTGGAAAACGGACACCCGCAGAAGTCCTGCCGGTACAGCCCGTAAATACGGGAAAGTTCAATGGAACGCTGATACCCGCCGTTCTTTTTAAAATCGGACGGCAGAAACGGCACTTCATAGCTTTTTGCAAGTTCCAGCCCAATTTCATTGAGCTTCTGCTCGTTTTTATACGGGCTGACCGTTAAAGTCGTCGTAAAGAAGTCATAGCCGCCCGCTTTGGCATATTTTGCGGTTTCCTCCAGCCGCAGGCGGTAGCAGCGCATACAGCGCTCCCCGCCTTCCGGCTCCTGCTCCAAACCGCGGGAAAGCTTATAAAACTGCCGCACATTGTACCGCCCCTCAATAAAGTTGACAGGGTGCTGCAGCGGCATCTCGGAAAGCAGCCGCTTCACCTCCGCAAGGCGCTTTTTGTACTCGTCCTCCGGCAGGATATTCGGATCGTAAAAAAATACCGTCACCTGAAAGAGGGGGGCCATCTGCTCCAGAACACTGCTCAGGCAAGGGGCGCAGCAATCGTGCAACAGCAGGGTCGGCACCCGGTCCCCGAATCCGGAGACAATCTCCAGCATTTTCTTTTTGTAATTGATTTTATTCATTCACGCGCCTCCTTTCCGCCGGTCCGGCTGGCTGAATTTTAAGGAAAAGCCCCCGAAGAATTCAGTTTTTAAAGCTCTTCGGGAGCAGAAGATTTTGGTTTATTTTTTTGGCAAAATGGAAATTCCAAGCTCTTCAAGCTGCTTCGAATCGACCTCGTCCGGGGCATTGCTCATCAGCTCTGCGGAAGACGCGACTTTTGGGAATGCGATGACGTCGCGGATGCTGTCGCGGCCAAGCATCAGCATCACCAGGCGATCCAGTCCGAACGCCATGCCGCCGTGCGGTGGAGCCCCGTAGCGGAACGCATTGATCAAAAAGCCGAACCGCTTCTGCGCCTGCTCATCGGTAAAGCCGAGCGCGCGGAACATGCGTTT
>DHDF01000053.1:0-1958 GCA_002399225.1 bacterium UBA4883 | reverse complement strand
GCGATGGCCAGCACGCTGCCGGGGTCGGATTCCAGCTTCTCCAGATCCTCTTCGCGCGGCATGGTAAACGGATGGTGCATCGCGACATAGCGACCCTCTTCGTCACTGTACTCAAACAGCGGGAAGTCCGTTATCCACAGCAGGCATGGTTTGGAGTCATTGATCAGCCCGAACCGGCCGGCCAGCTCTTTGCGCAGCGCCCCGAGGGAATCATACACCGCTTTGTTCTTCCCGTCCGCGACCAGGAACAGCACGTCGCCCGGCTGTGCGCCGAGTGCTTTGCGCACCGCCGCCGCCTCTTCAGGCGCGAGAAACTTTTCATAGGAGGAAGTCTCTTTGCCGGAAGCGAGGCGCGTCCATGCAAGGCCTTTCGCACCATAGGCCTTTACCCATTCGCCGAGTTTGTCGATCTCCTTGCGGCTCAGGGCATCCGCCTTGCCTTTCAGATTAATGCCGCGCACGCTGCCGCCCGCCGAAAGTGCGCCCGCGAACACGCGGAACTGCGTCCCTTTCAGGACCTCGCTCAGGTCGGTCAGTTCCATCGAAAAGCGCAAATCCGGCTTGTCGGAACCGAAACGGTTCATCGCCTCATGCCAGGTCATGCGGCGCAGCGGAGTCGGAATCTCGATATCCAGAACTTTCTTATAGACGTCTTTGATAAATCCCTCCGCGATGGCCATCACGTCATCCTGCGTAACAAAGGACATCTCGAAGTCGATTTGCGTAAACTCCGGCTGCCGGTCGGCGCGCAGATCCTCGTCGCGGAAACAGCGGGCCACCTGCATGTAGCGGTCGAAACCGGAAAGCATCAAAATCTGCTTATAAAGCTGCGGGGACTGCGGCAGCGCGAAAAAGCTGCCCGGGAACATGCGGGAGGGCACCAGGTAGTCGCGTGCGCCTTCCGGTGTGGACTTAATGAGATCCGGCGTCTCAATCTCGAGGAAACCGTTTTCGTCAAAATAGTCGCGCGCTGCCTTGACAATACGGTGCCTTTCGATGATGTTTTTCTGCATCTCCGGCCTTCTCAGGTCCAGATAGCGGTATTTCAGGCGGAGATCCTCTTTGACGTCGGTCTGATTCTCAATGGCAAACGGCGGGGTTTCGCTCTTTGCGAGAATGCGCAGCTCCGCGACATCGATTTCAATATCGCCGGTCGGAAGATCCGGATTTTTCGCCGAGCGCTCCCGCACTGTGCCGCGCGCCGCCAAAACAAACTCCGCACGCGCGGAAAACGCCTTCTGAAAAACTTCACGGTCGGTTTTGTCCCCGAACGCAAGCTGAACAATTCCCGTGCGGTCACGCAGATCGATAAAGATCAGTTGGCCCAGGTCGCGCTGCCGCTGCACCCAGCCGCAGACGGTCACTTCCCGGCCGCAGTCCGGCGCGCGCAGCTCCCCGCAGTAATCGGTCCGTTTCAATCCTATCATTGATTCCGGCATAATTTCATTCCCCATTCTGTTTTGATTCATATTTTTATTTAATTTTCCATTCCGATTAAAACGAGTGTTCCTCCGCATCCTCCGCCTGTGAGCTGATCGAGGCAAACTGCCCTTCGAGGTCGTTGTTCAGATTAACTTTCGTTTTTTCTCCGGTTTTCATATTTTTAATCACGCCCATGCCGCTTTTCCGTTCGTCGTCGCCCAGCACCAGCGTAAACTGCGCGCCGAGCTTGTTGGCAAATTTCATCTGGGCGTTCAGGCTGCGGCCCACCTCGTCGAAGGCGGCAGCGATGGAACATTCCCGCATTCCCTGTGCCAGGCGGAACGCCTCGCGCTGCGCCGCCTCGCCGACGGAGGCGATGTACAGCTCGCAGATCTGCGGCTGAGGAAATTCGACCTTTTGCGCCCCCATGATCAGCAGCAGCCGCTCAAGACCGAGGCCGAACCCCAGCGCGGGGGTCGGCTTGCCTCCCATTTCCTCCACCAGGCCGTCATAGCGGCCGCCGCCGCAGACGGTGC
>DHDF01000124.1:1842-5125 GCA_002399225.1 bacterium UBA4883 | reverse complement strand
CGCAGCCTGATTTTTACCGCGCCGAGGTTTGTGATTTCATCAATCTTGATCTGCGTGTAGATTTTATTGCCCTCTTCCAGAATCCTGCGGACTTCATCGGCTGTAATGGCATCGACCCCGCAGCCGAACGAAACCAGCTGAACCAGATTCATATCCGGGTGGGAGCAGACATATTTTGCCGCGGCGTACAGCCTGGCGTGGTAAGTCCACTGGTTCAGCACTTTCGTATGGACTTTGCCGGCTTTTTGGCTGACAACATCTTCCGTGATAACCGCTGCGCCCAGGCTGACGATCAGCTTGTCAATCCCGTGGTTAACCTCAGGGTCCAGATGGTACGGCCTGCCGCTTAAGATAATGATCGGCATATGCTCGCGTTCTGCCTCCTGAATCATCTCATCACCCTTTTGACGGACCCTGTCCATATAGCGGTCATATTCCTCATATGCAGCTTTGGCAGCGTGCCTGACTTCGCGGAGAGTAATCTCCGGGAAACTCTTTTGCAGAATCTTATGCATCTTAATTGGAAAGTCGTGCTTGCGGTGAATTCCGACGTAATCGTGGATGAAATTGTGCCCGGCCAGCCCGCTCATGTTTGCCGCGATTACTTCCGGATAATAGGCGACTACCGGGCAGTTGTAATGGTTATCGGAAATGCCCTCGTCAAAATTATACGACATGCAGGGATAGAAAATCGTGTGAAGCCCGGCGTCAATCAGGGCCTGCGTATGCCCGTGCATCAGTTTGGCCGGGAAGCAGACGGTGTCGGAAGGAATGGTCCCCTGGCCGTTCAGATACAGTTCCCGATCCGACAGCGGTGAAATGACCACCTCAAATCCGAGAGAAGTGAAGAACCGGTGCCAGAACGGAAGCAATTCATACAGGTTCAAGCCCATCGGGATTCCGATTTTTCCCCGTTTCCCCGGCGATGACGTGCGGTAGGAGGAAAGAAGCTCCATTTTGTAGGCAACCATATTCAGCTCATTTTTCGAGTTCCGTTTGGTAACCGGCTTTTCGCAACGGTTCCCCCCGATAAAGCGACGGTTTCCACCGAAAATGTTGACGGTCAGACGGCAGTGGTTGCTGCACAGACCGCAGTTGGTGACCTTCACCACGTGCTTGAAGTGCTCCAGTTCTTCCGGACCGATCAAGGCGCTTTTGACCGCCGGTTTTCCCATGGCGTACAGCGCTGCACCGTAAGCGCCCATCAGGCCGGAAATATCCGGGCGGGTCACTTCCACGCCGAGTTCTTTTTCAAAGACCCGCAGCACCGCGTCGTTGAGGAATGTTCCACCCTGAACGACAATGTTTTGGCCGAGGTCGGCGGCGCTGGGGGCACGGATCACCTTGTAAATCGCGTTCTTCACCACACTGACCGAAAGACCGGCGGAAATATCCTCCGTCGTTGCCCCGTCCTTCTGGGCCTGCTTGACTTGGGAGTTCATGAACACGGTGCAGCGGGAACCGAGATCCACCGGATGCTTGGCAAACAGGCCGAGCTTTGCAAAATCCGCGATGTCATAGCCGAGCGTGTTGGCAAACGTCTGCAAAAACGAGCCGCAGCCGGAGGAACAGGCCTCGTTGAGGAAAATGTTGTCAATGGCGCCGTTGCGGATTTTGAAACATTTGATATCCTGCCCGCCGATGTCGATGACAAAATCCACATTCGGCCGAAAATGCTTTGCGGCGGTAAAATGAGCAACGGTTTCCACAATGCCAAAATCAATGCCGAACGCGTTTTTCAGCAGTTCTTCCCCATAGCCCGTAACCGCGCTCCGCGCGATATGGAGATTCGGGTAGGAACGATCAACATTGAGCAGATAGTCCCGGATGATCGGAACCGGGTTGCCGGAATTATTTCGATAAATGGAGTCGAGAATTTCTCCGCCTTTGCCGAGCAGAACGGCTTTCACCGTAGTGGAGCCCGCATCGACGCCCAGATAGACATCTCCTCGGTAGGTCTTGATCTCCCCACGCGGGGCCTTGCACTGGTCATGCCTCCGACAGAATTCCTCATATTCCTCTTTGCCTTGAAACAAGGGGGGGATGGAAAGAAAACTGCCTGTGGAGCCGTATTTTTGAATCCGCTCCAGTGCTTCCCCAAGGTTGATCTCCATCGCGCCGCAGTATGCTGCGCCGATTGCAACATAGTAGAGGGAATCCTCTGGGCAGATGCCGGTTACCTTCAGGGCGCGGTCGAAGCTGCTGCGCAGCTGGGGCAGAAAAGTCAGCGGTCCGCCGAGGTAGATCACTTTGCCTCGGATGGGCCGGCCCTGTGCAAGCCCTGCAATCGTCTGGTTTGCAACGGCGGCGAAAATGCTGGCGGAAATGTCCGTGAGACGGGCTCCCTGATTCAGAAGAGGCTGAATATCCGATTTTGCAAATACGCCGCAGCGGGACGCAATCGTGTAGATCTTTTCATATTGAGAGGCGAGCCGGTCCATCTCGTCCAGCGAAACGTTCAGAAGAGTTGCCATCTGGTCAATGAAGGCTCCTGTGCCTCCCGCGCAGGAGCCGTTCATGCGGACTTCCAGCCCTCCGGAAAGAAAAAGAATTTTGGCATCTTCTCCGCCAAGTTCAATAATCACGTCGGCGTCCGGAATCAGTCGGCCTACCGCGATACGGGTGGCATAAACTTCCTGAACAAACGGCAGGCCGCAGGTTTGAGAAATCCCCATTCCGGCCGAACCGGAAACGGTTAGTTTCGCCGTTTCATCCAGATGAAATTCGCGGCGGACTTTTTCAAGCAGCTCTGTCATTTTTTCGATGATTTTTGAGTAATGCCGTTGATAGGAACGGTACAAAATATTGCCGGCTTCGTCCATGACAATACATTTTATTGTGGTGGAGCCAACGTCTAATCCAATTTTCATTGCAACGCCCTGCCATTTCTCCAAAGTCATTTCTGTATTAACAATTTATTCTAGTTCAATCGAAGCGGATCTGTCAAGAAAATCTTTTTCAACTCCCAAATAATAGAGGGGCTCACCTTGTGCTTTTGCCAATGCAATGGTAAAATATTATTCGGAACAAACTAAATATGAGGTGATTTTGGATGCAGCTTTATGATTTAATCGACCTGGATCAGCTGTCGACAAAGGAAATTATGGAATTGATTGATCTTGCCAACAAGATTCGAAAGAATCCATGGGCGTACCGGGAATCCTGCCGCGGAAAAATCATGGCGACTTTATTTTATGAACCTTCCACGCGAACCAAAATGTCTTTTCAGACGGCCATGTACCGCCTGGGCGGTGAGGTTGTCGGGTTTGACAACCCTCAGAAC
>DHDF01000124.1:1249-1656 GCA_002399225.1 bacterium UBA4883 | reverse complement strand
CGGTTGTCAGCGGATACGCGGATTTGGTCGTCATTCGCCATCCGTGTGAAGGGGCCGCTGCCGCCGCGTCGCTGTATTCGAAGTCGCCGATTATTAACGCGGGGGACGGCGGGCATCTTCACCCGTCGCAGACTTTGGCGGATCTGGTCACCTTATATAATGAAAAGGGCAGGTTGGATCATCTGAAGATCGGTCTGTGCGGAGATCTGAAAAACGGCAGGACCGTCCATTCGCTGATTCGAACCATGACACACTTTCCAGGCTCTTCCTTTGTGCTGATTTCCACCCCAGACCTGGCGCTGCCGAAATATGTGCAGGATGTGATGGATGCCGCGGGCTGCCCCTGCACCATCGCGGAAAACCTGGAGCAGGTGCTGCCGACTCTGGACGTGCTGTATATGACCCGC
>DHDF01000124.1:854-1016 GCA_002399225.1 bacterium UBA4883 | reverse complement strand
CCAGCAGGAGCGCTTTTCCAGCCGCGAAGCGTATGAAAAGCAAAAGGGTGTTTTTGTACTGGACCGTGCAAAGCTGCGCAGCGCAAAGCCGGATCTGCGGATTTTGCATCCGCTGCCCCGGGTGGATGAGATCGCGGTTGAAGTGGACGACGACCCGCGCGC
>DHDF01000124.1:305-676 GCA_002399225.1 bacterium UBA4883 | reverse complement strand
GAAGTGGACGACGACCCGCGCGCATCTTATTTTCACCAGACGGTTTATGGCATGTATGCGAGGATGGCCCTGATCCTGACCATCCTTCAAAGCCAGGGAAGGCCGGAGCGGAAGAGGGCCCCGCGTTCCACACACCCGAATCACTGCTCTAACCCCAAATGCATCACCCAGACGGAGCGCTATCTACCGCGGCTCTTTACGGAAGCCGGCGATATGTTGCTTTGCTCCTACTGTGACGGCGGCACCCTGATTTGACCGGACGCGCCTGCTGCGCTTGCCAATCCCTGAAAACTGTGCTATGATGAAAAACAAGTGCTATTTTAAGTTTGGAGGACTTATTTTATGTCGGGCCATTCAAAGTGGAATAATAT
>DHDF01000124.1:0-170 GCA_002399225.1 bacterium UBA4883 | reverse complement strand
GGCCATTCAAAGTGGAATAATATTAAAAGGAAAAAAGAAAAAACCGACGGCGCCAAAGCCAAGGTTTTCACAAAAATCGGCCGTGAGCTGGCCGTAGCGGTCAAACAGGGCGGCGGGCCGGACCCGGAGGCCAATTCCCGGCTGAAGGACTGCATTGCCAAAGCAAAAGC
>DHDF01000135.1 GCA_002399225.1 bacterium UBA4883 | reverse complement strand
TGTCGCGAGTTCGAATCTCGTCTCCCGCTCCAAAACATTTGCCCAATATAGATGCATGGCCTTTAAAGCCAGTGTTTATGCGGGCTGCGGGAGTTTTGAATGAAAAATTCAAGACTCCCGTTTTTTATAGAGGTGCACTCTTTTTTGAGGGTTCAATCCTATTAGAGCATAAAGGACTCAAAGGTCATGCCAAATGGCATGGCCTCCTTTTTTATATATTTTATATTTGACAACGACAAACGTCCTATCTAGCAAAGGAACTGTATCACGGTACAGCCCCTACCGCCATTTCGGGACTGACGTCATAATGCCACAAGCCATAACCGGCTGTCAGATGAACGGAAGTGAAAATGTACCGGAAACAATTCTTTGCAGCTGATAAGCGGTGATTCTCATGAGTTTGGATTAAGAAAATGAAAAGCTGCATAAAAAAAGGGCGCCTTAAAAAGGTGCCCCGGTGAGCGTGTCTTGACAGAGCGAAGAAATGCTGATGCTTTTAATGAAGACTTCTGCCGAAATCTTCCACTTTCTGCAAATCAGGAGAACGGCTCATCAAGCCTTTTGACTCCATTCCGCTGATGGTGACAATGCCCCTGTCTCTCCAGTGGAGAAAATGTAGCATCCCTTTATAGGCCGCAATCGCTCCTTCATAAACATTGGGCGAACCGGAATCGAGCAGCAGCCCCGCGCAGGTCGGGTTAAACCCCTTTTTGGCGCGGGCATAAAGCCGGTCGATGACCGCTTTTAACTGCGCGCTTACATTAAACCAATAAATTGGAGAAGCGAACACCATCATATCCGCCCGATCGACTGCTGCAAGGATTTCAGTCATCCCGTCATGCTGAGTGCAAATGCCGTCATGGCTGAAACAATATTCACAATCCTTGCACGGCGCAACGGTAAGTTCACTCATCTTCTTGACCGTAACCGTATTTCCGCTTGCACGCGCCCCTTTTACAAACGCTTCCACCATAATTTCTGTGTTTCCGTTTTTTCGCGGACTTCCACTGATAACCAATATGTTCATTTTTCTGCCTCCTGCAACCTATAAAAGATTGCCAAAATGGAAAAGATTAACGGAACGTCACTCTTTTTCCGAATCCGGCGGGGATACCCGCCTTCCCTTTTGCATTCTTAAGACTGTTTAAAAGCAGCTCTGCCAGACGGCCGCCCAACAATTTTATTATCTTCCTATTCTTCTCATTTGTAAAGGGGATATTTTCCAAGCATACAGGATTTTCCACGCCGATTCGCTCTGCGCCAATTAATTCTCTTTCGCATAGGATGGCTAGGGAGGTGGTTTTTTTGCCACAGTTTGGAAGAAATCGTTTTCAAAATCTTCTGAGGCGGACGCCGGATGCCAGAGCCATTGTTGCCGGAAACCCGGATTATTCCAGCATACACGGTTCCGTCTCATTTTACCAGACCCCTGACGGGGTGGTGCTCCTCGCGCAGATCCACGGCCTTCCCACCGGGGACGGGCCATGCGCCCCCGATATCTTTGGGTTCCATATTCATGAGGGCCGCTCCTGTTCCGGGTCCAGCGAAGATCCTTTCGCAGACACCGGCGGGCACTACAATCCAAAGGGCTGCCCTCACCCGGCTCATGCCGGCGACCTGCCCCCCTTATTCGGCAACCGGGGAAATGCTTTCATGGCATTTCTCACCGATCGGTTCACGGTGCGGGAAGTGGTCGGCCGCACCGTGGTGATTCACGCCTCGCCGGATGATTTTACAACTCAGCCTTCCGGAAATTCGGGGGAAAAGATTGCCTGCGGCAGGATTTTCCCCGCTGGAATCCCATACCGCACCCCATAAAAGGCGGGAGCTTGCACCCGCCGAAGAATGGATTTGACAAACGAGATGCAGAAGGCTATACTAAAAAAATAGAATTTCCAGGTCCAGCCGAATCAGAGGCACCGGAAAATAAAAAAGTTCTGTCTCAGAAAGATTTTTTAATTTACAACCGGGACGGCAGGTGCAGCATGTCCCGGGTATTTTTTTGTTTTCAGCAATACAAACCTTAATGAAAGGAAGTCCGGCATGACCAGAATTTACGCCGACAATGCGGCAACGACAAAGCTCAGCAAAACAGCGCTGGATGCCATGATGCCTTTCCTTACGGATCGGTTCGGCAATCCTTCCAGCGCCCACGCAGACGGTGCGCAGGCATCCGAAGCGCTGCTTTCTGCCAGAGAGGCCATGGCCCGTCTGCTGAACTGCAGGGCAAGGGACCTCTATTTCACTTCCGGCGGCAGCGAAGCGGACAACCAGGCCCTGCTTTCGGCCGCCGTCTGGGGCGCGGCTCACGGGCGCCGTCATCTGGTCTCCTCCGCATTCGAACATCCCGCGGTTCTGCGCACCCTGGCGTTTCTTCAGAAAAATGGGTTTGAGGTAACCCTTCTCGCCCCATCCTCCGACGGAATGATCCAAGCAGAACAGGTTGAATCGGCGATCCGAACCGAAACATGTCTGGTCAGTCTCATGATAGCCAACAATGAAGTGGGAACCATCCAGCCGATTACGGAAGTCGGAAAGCTCTGCCGCCGGCGCGGCGTTTTTTTCCACACGGATGCGGTGCAGGCGGCGGGGCATATTCCGATTGACACGGCGGCTATGAATATCGACCTGCTCTCCCTGTCGGCACACAAGTTTCATGGTCCGAAAGGGGTCGGCGCACTCTATCTTTGCAGAGATCTCCCGCCCGTTTCCCTGATCCGCGGCGGAGGGCAGGAACGGGGTGCCCGGGCCGGCACGGAAAACGTGCCGGGGATTGTCGGAATGGCAGCCGCGCTGTCTGAAAGCTGCGGCAGGCTTGCGGAAAATGCGGCCTACGTTTCCCGGCTGCGCGAGCAGCTGCTTTCCGGGCTGGAACGAATTGACGGCGCGCACCCGGTCGGGAACCGCACGCACCGGCTGCCGGGAATTGTAAACTGCTGCTTCGAGCGGGTTGAATCCGAGGCGCTGCTTTTTCTGCTGGATTCCGCCGGAATCAGTGCTTCCGCCGGTTCCGCCTGTTCCGCCGGTGCGCTGGAGCCAAGCCATGTGCTCCGCAGCATGGGCGTGCCGGATCGGCTCGCGCGCGGATCGCTGCGCCTGTCGCTCAGCGAAACCAACACGCCGGAGGAAATCGAGCGGATTCTCTCCGCCGTATCCTCCGCCGTATCCAGACTGCGAAAGGAGGAAAATCCATGAAACGCGTTCTGGTTGCCATGAGCGGCGGAGTTGATTCCAGCGTCGCCGCTTTCCTGCTGAAACAGCAGGGATATGATTGTATCGGCGTAACCATGAAGCTGTATGAAAACGAGATTGCCGGGCAAAAGAGGACCAATACCTGCTGCAGCCTGGATGATATTGAGGACGCGCGGAGCGTTGCTCACCGCATCGGCATTCCCTATCATGTTTTTAACTTCACGGCGGACTTTGAGGAAAAAGTCATCCGGCGCTTTATCGCCGCCTATGAAAGCGGCGCTACGCCGAACCCCTGCATCGAATGTAACCGCTATCTAAAATTTGAAAAGCTTTTTCACCGCGCCCGGGAACTGGACTGTGATTTCATCGCGACCGGTCACTATGCACGCATTGAGCGAGAGGAATCCTCAGGGCGGTATCTGCTGAAAAAGGCTCTGGACGAAAGCAAAGATCAAAGCTATGTGCTTTATTCCCTGACGCAGAAGCAGCTTGCTCATACCTTATTCCCTCTTGGGGAACTGCGGAAAACGGAAGTCCGTGCAATCGCGGAAAAGCAGGGATTTCTGAACGCGCACAAGCACGACAGCCAGGATATCTGCTTTGTGCCGGACGGCGATTACGCCGCGTTTATTCAGCGGTATACCGGAAAACACTATCCAAGCGGCAACTTTCTCAGCAAGGACGGAAAAGTCCTTGGGACGCACCGGGGGCTGATCCACTACACTATCGGGCAGCGGAAGGGGCTTGGGATTTCCGCCGGAGAACCGCTGTATGTCAGGGAAAAATCCGTTGCGGAAAACACCGTGACGCTCAGCACGGAGCGGGATTTGTATTCTTCTTCCCTTACTGCGGACGGATTCAACCTGATTGCCTACCCTTCCTTGGAAGCACCGCTCCGCGTCACGGCGCGGACCCGGTACCGCCAGAAAGAACGGGCGGCGGCGGTGACTGCGCTGGGCGGCGGAAAAATCAGGGTGGATTTTGAAGAGCCGCAGCGGGCAGTCACCCCCGGCCAGGCAGTCGTGCTGTACCGCGGCGACACGGTGGTCGGCGGTGCCACCATCCTTTCCGCTTCGAACTCCCAAGCGGAAATTTGAAACTTAAAATTGAGCCGGTGATTTGAGGTGTGAAGGGCTTTGTCACAGTTGGAATTTCAAAACGTATCATATACGCACGGTGGAAAAACGATTCTGAAAAATCTTTCCGTTTCATTTGAAGCGGGGGATTATGTTTCCATCGTCGGTTCTTCCGGAAGCGGGAAAAGCACATTTTTGCGCCTCTGCTGCAATCTGATCAGTCCGACCGAAGGCGCCATTTTCTTTAACGGCAAAAATATTTTAGAAGAGCCCCCGACAGAACTGCGGAAAAAAATCAGTTACTGCTTTCAGGAACCGATCCTCTGGGGAACTACTGTCGAAGACAATCTCTCCTTCCCCTACCGGATCCGGAATCAGAAAACAGATACCGGCCGAATTGCCGCTCTTTTGTCCGATTTCAATCTGGACAAAAGCTGCATTCATCAGGAAGTTAAAAATTTGTCCGGCGGAGAAAAGCAGAGGATCGCTCTTACCCGGACCATGCTCTTCAAACCGGATATCTTGTTGCTGGACGAGGTCACCTCCGCCCTCGATGCAGAAAATACCGGTTTGGTTGAAAAAGCGATTTTAAACTGGAACCGGAGGGGCGTCACGGTCCTGTGGGTAACCCACAGCGAAGCCCAGAGCCGGAAATACGCCAATCAGCTGCTGACGATAGAAAACGGTCGGTTAAAGTCCCTGGAGGCGATTCAATGAGCGGAGCCCATATCAGCAACACTTCTCTGCTGCTGGCATCTTCTCTGGTGCTGGTTTCCCTGTTGTTTTCCTATTTTCAAAAGTTAAAGCTGGAAAAAGAGACTCTCATCAGCGTGGTCCGGGCGGTGATTCAGCTCTTTGCCGTCGGTTACATCCTAGAATACGTTTTCGGGCTGCAAAACCCGGCCGTCACAACGCTGATTCTTCTTTTGATGACCTTTAACGCGGCCTACAATACAGCCAAGCGGGGAAAAGATATTCAAAACGGAATCCCTATTTCCTTTTTTGCTATTTTGATTGGGACGGGTATTACGATGTCCGTTCTAATCCTGTCCGGTGCCATCCAATATAAGGCAAACCAGGTGATCCCGATCGGCGGAATGCTCATCAGCAACGCCATGGTAGCCATCGGTCTGTGTTACAGGCAGCTTTCCGCCGATTTTAAAAGTAAAAGGAGCGAAGTGGAGGAAAAACTTGCCTTGGGCGCGGATATTCTAGCGTCTTCCATCGAAATCCTGCGGGATTCCATCCGCACCGGGATGGTGCCGACGATCGATTCCACAAAGACTTTGGGAATTGTTTCGCTCCCCGGCATGATGACAGGACTGATCCTGGCCGGGACCTCTCCGCTGATGGCCATCCGCTACCAGATCATGGTGACATTTATGATGCTTTCCACCACTGCAATTTCTTCTTTTCTGGCTTGTTTTCTCGCTTACCGGGGATTTTTTAACGAGCGGAAACAGCTGGTCTGAAATTGTTTTTAAATTTGTATGGCCTTTTGAAAACGCGCCGCGGATGAATTAAAATCATCCGCGGCGCCTGATTTCTAAAAACATTTTTAAATTTATACTGGTGACTTTTTTTGCTCCACCGTTTCATAAGACACTTTTGCGGGCTTCTCCCCTCGTTTTAAAGCAGGAAGGAACCGATCCCAAAAGTCGTTGAACAGCCGGAAAATCTCCTTGTGCTTGCCATAAATAAAAATCAGCGTGACGATCACATAGCAGGCGCTGAGAATATCTGTCGCTGCCCACAGCGCGGTGGCATCCACCTTGAAAAAAGCAACCGCTGGCAAAAGAAAATAAATCATATAAAACGGAGTGACTCTTTTGTTCCACAGAGTATCTCCGAACGCATAATTGACCGACTTTGCACAGCTATAATACATACCAACAATCGTCGTCCAGGCAAACACCGAAATTGCGCAGGCCATAAATGCGCTGCCAACGCCGCCGTATACTTCACGGAATGCGATAGTTGTCAACTGAGCGCTGGTGACACTGGAATACTTTACATAGCTGCCCGTCAAAATGATAGAAAGCGCCGTAACCGTGCAAACCACGATAGTGTCCAGGAACACCTCGCCCCATCCCCAGGAAGATTGACGCACTGGGTGGTCCGTCTGCGCGGAGGCATGGGCGATAATGGCATAGCCGGTGCCGGCATCATTGGAATATAGCCCTCTGGCAATCCCGTAGCGCATCGCTTCGCGGACGGTTGCCCCGGCAAATCCCCCCACCCCGGCGATTGGGGTGAACGCACTCTTGAAAATCAGGCAAAACGCAGCAGGAACTTTCGTGATGTTAAAAGCCATGATCCCAAGTCCGGCCAGAATATAAACCGCAGCCATAAAAGGAACCACTTTTTCCATGGTTGAAGAAATCGTCTTTAATCCGCCCGCAATCGTTGCCAGGCATGTTACGCCGATCACAATCGCCGCGATGGTGGGATTTACCCCGAATGCTTCCTTCAGAGACGCGGTGACAGCCTGCGTCTGCACCGCATTCGTCCATGGCCCCAGCATGAAGACAAATACTGCCAGCACAATCGCGCCTTTTTTCCAGCCAAAAGCATTTTTCATGACAAAAGACCGGTCGCAGAGATATTCGTCCATGGATTTGCTATACTTAACGCGGTAGCGCTGACCCAGGATAATTTCACAGGCTTTGGTGGACATTCCGAGTAAAGCGGAGATCCACATCCAGAAAATTGCGCCGGGCCCACCCATGGTGATAGCCGTCGCCACACCACCGATGTTGCCGACACCGATGGTGTTGGCCATTGCTGTGCAGGCTGCCGCAAAACTGGAAACGCTGCCTTCACCTTCACCCTTTGAAAACATTTTTCCATAAGTATTTTTAAAATGGAAGCCTATTTTCGTAATGTACCGGAATTTAAACTTTATCGTCAGAAAAAGGCCCGTGCCAATCAGGGCAATGGTCATTGGGGTTCCCCACATGAAATCCGCAACATTCGTGAGGAAACTGGAGAACACATCCATACAATTCCTCTCCTCTTATATAGTTTGCTTTTTCATTCAGAGTTTCAAATTCAGTCGAATGCTTTTAATGCCTGCGTGAAGTCGGTGACGAGATCCCGAATATCTTCCGCACCTGTCGAAATACGGATAAGACCTTCGCTCATGCCCATTTTCTCAAGCTCCTGCTCTGTAAAGTCATTGCGGAAAGCCGTCAAAGGGTGAGTGTAAGTGGTACGAATTCCGCCCAAGGTGCCAAGATATTTGACAATTTTTAACCGATGCATAAACGAATTGACTTTTTCGTGAGAATCTTCTACCTGAAAGCTCATCATAGCTCCATAGCCGCCGTCAAAAATTCTGCTTGCAAGTGTATGCTGCGGATGGCTCTTCAGACTGGGATGATAAACCGCGCTGACATGCGGATCAGCACTGAGTGCTTTTGCCAGTGCGGAAGCATTCTCATTCTGCTTGCGCACGCGCATGGCCATCGTCTTGATGCTACGCAGCGTCAGCCAAGCCGTTCCCGGATCCATGCAGCACCCAAGGAGTAGATACTGAGGCCGAATCTGCCGGATAAGCTTTTCCGAAGCGGTGACGGAACCGCCCGTAATATCGCTGTGCCCACCGAAATACTTCGTCAGACTGTGGATAACAATGTCGGCACCATGTTCCAGCGGACGGAACAGAATGGGGGTAGTAAAGGTGCTGTCAACCACTGTCAGAATTCCCTTTTCAGTAGCAATTTTACTGATCTCATCCAAATCGACCACCAAAGTTAAAGGATTTGAGATAATCTCCGTATAAAGCAGCTTCGTATTGGGGAGGATTTCTCGCTTTACTTCTTCAAGGTCTGTAAAATCCGCAAATGTGACTTGAATGCCGAATTTTGTCAGAATGTGATTAGCCAGCTCGATGGTTTCACCGTAGACAGCTTTGTTCATCAAGATATGATCTCCCTGATGGAGCAGCCCCAGAAGGGCCGTTGAAATGGCCGCCATTCCGGAGGAGCAAATCAAAGTGCTTTCTCCGTGTTCCAGGTAGGAAATCGCCGTTCCAAGTCCGTCTCGGTTCGGATTAGCCGTCCGGTTGTAGTAGTAACGGCCGCCCTTGTTCGCGAAGTCATAATCCTCCATGTCATCCAGAATATACGCCGTGCTTGGGTAAATGGGCGGGACCTCCGGGTTGCGGATATTGCTGCACGGTTCTGTTCCCTGGTATAAAATCTGAGTATCCAATCGTAATTGCATAAGTACCTCCTAAAACCCGAGAGCGCGCTTCTCTTTGGTTATCTTAAAGATACCTCTTATTCCTGCAATAAGGTCAATTGTGCAAATTGACAAAAAATTGGATCGGCTGTGAACAATTACAACAAGGCTTGTAGTTCATACCAGGCATCAGACCAATCCACTAAATTATCTTCAAATTCCATCGCCAGAGTCAGTTTCGGACGTTCCTTGTTGGAAAAATACGCCGTGAGCGGCTCAGGGTCCCAGTCCTCATGAAGCAGTTGCGTTCTAATGCAAAGATATTCCCCTTCCGGCAACACATCATACTGCGAAGGCGCAAGCTCCTGCGGCTTTTGATTCAGAAAGATAAAATATTCTCTGGGATAAAATTCTCTGTGGAACAGACTTTCAATATCCAGGCTATATCCATACTGCCGGTGAAATTTCACATGGGCGTATTCCGGCCTGCTCTTGACTTTTGCCAGGCGGATTTCCATATCCGGCAAAGGTTCTCTGTAGTAGCAGGGACACTTGATGATGTAGCGCTCAGGCTGCTGAATGCGGTACAGATTCTCCCCCGCCTTTTGCGTTCCCATATAAGAAAAATAATCTAGATACCAGTCAATATCCTTCACGCGATCCTGCAAATTTCGAAGTTCCCGAATGGTCTCCTGTCGCTGCTCCCGAAGATAATTCAGCAATTGATCTACCTTTCCGCTTCTGATAATCTGCCGGATTTCTTCCAGCGACAGCCCAAATCCTTCCAGATACCGGATCCGGTCAATCAGATGAAATTGGTGGTAGCAGTAGTAGCGATAATGGCTCACAGGATCAGTATGATGAGGTGATAACAGACCGATTTTGTCATAGTAGCGCAAAGTCTGTGTTGTCACCCCCAGAAGAGCCGCCGTCTCACCGATCGTATAAAATTCTTTCATGTTGCACCTCCTTAAAACCTTACAGCAAAATGTCTTTTTTATAAGTTTATTTTAAACATTCCACTTAGAATAAAGTCAATAGAAAAAGGTTGACAGAGAACGAATTTCGTGCAATAAGTTAGCTATTACTAACTTATTGCGTGATGTCCACGCTTCTGCGCCTTTGCAATCTAACTTTTCCTGATGCAGCGGGGGAATACATAGAAAGGGCGGCGGAACTCAATCCGGCCGCCCCTGTTCTGTCGGGAAAATAATTTCAATCGAAGTGCCCTTATCCACCGCGCTCTTTAAATGGATCTCGCCGTGATACAGACCGGCAATATGTTTCACAATGGAAAGCCCGAGCCCCGTTCCGCCGATTTTGCGGCTACGGCTTTTGTCCACGCGGTAAAAGCGCTCAAAGACCCGGTCTTTCGCTTCCGGCGGAATTCCGATCCCGGTGTCGGAAACGGTCACCGCAACAGCATTTGGCATTTGCCTGACCACCACAGAGGCGCTGCCGCCGGTATGGTTATATTTGATCGCATTGTCGAGAAGATTGAGGAGCATCTGAGTCAGCCGATCCGGGTTGGCGGTAAGGACGCCCGCATCACCGGAGACCGTAACGGCCACATGATTTTCGTTTGCCTCAAGGGCGAGGGATTCCCGAACCTTCTGCGCGACGGCAAGCAGACTGACGCTGGATTTTCCCGTGTCCTCCGAGAGAGACTCCAGCTCCGAAAGCCGCAGAATGTCGCTGATCAAAACAATCATCCGGTCGGTTTCGGAGCAAATCAGAGACAAATATTTGGATTTCTTCCGGGGATCGTCAACCATTCCGGACTGGATCAGTTCTGCGAAACCCTTGATCGCGGTCAGCGGCGTTTTCAGTTCATGCGAGGCGTTCGCCACAAATTCGGCTCGGATCTGCTCCGTTTTACGCATGGCCGTCACATCGTTGACCAGCAGCGTGACACCGCCGGAAATGCTTCCGTTTTCCCCGGGCACAGGGCTGATAAACAGCTGAAGAGTCTTGCCTCCGTCCGGCGGGTCAAAATCAAAAGAATCATGCTTTCCGTTTTCAGAGGCATTGCGCACGGCTTCCATGATGCGCGGCGTATGGGTCAGACAAAGCAGGTTTTCCCCATTCAGCTTTTTCGACGCGCCGAAGAAAGCACAGGCGGAGCGGTTGATCAGAAGAATATGCTGGGCGCCGTCAAGAACGACGAGACCTTCGTTCATATTGTCCAGCAAGTAAGAGATGCGCCCGCGCTCAGCCGTGAGTTCTGCCAGCGCACCGGAAATTCTGTGTGAAAGCTCATTGATCTGCCGGACAATCGGGCCGAGTTCCTGATAGGCGGGTTTGCAAAGCTCCGTCCCATAACCGCCGCCGTTGATGTTCCGGAGGGAAGCGGCCACCTCCTCGAACGGTCTGACAATGCCGTCCGCAAGCTTCCATGCGAGGAACGGTATGACCGCAAGCGCCAGCAGAACGCCGATCAGCAGACCGGGAACCAGCGACCAGAGATGTGCGTAGATGCTTTCAATCGTAACCGACGCCCGGATCACCATGTCGCCGGGGAGCCTTTTCGCCGCGTAGAGCATGTCGATCCCGATCGTATCGGAATGGCGGACATCATCCCCGTAACCCCACTGTATCGCGGCTTTAACTTCCGGGCGGTTCCTATGGTTTTCCATGGTATCCGGGTCGGCGGCACTGTCCCCTTTCACGGTGCCGTCCGGGGCAATGAATGTGATCCGCATGGAATTTGACGAAAGCCCCGCGAGTTTTTTCGCAAGGCTACCGTAATCCGAGGTGCTTGCCGAAACCGACATCACGCTGAGCAGCTCTTTCATTTCCGCCTTCCGGTTTTCCAGATATTGATGCTGCAGCACAAACGCGGAAACAAAAACGGAAATGGCAAGCGCTGCGACCGCAACCAGAAGGCTCCGGACAAAGAAAGCGCGCTTCATGGCCTTTTTCCTTTCTTTATAAAACAGCCGGCTTTGCACAGCCGGCTGTTGTTTTATGCGTTAAACTTATATCCCACGCCGCGCACGGTGGCAATGAATCCGCCGTCGCCGGCAGTGTCGCTCAGCTTCTGGCGCAGGCTTCGGATATGCATGTCAAGCGTGCGGGTCTCGCCCGTGTAGCCGGAGCCCCAGACCCGGTCTAAAATTTCGTTGCGGCTCACGGCGCGATCCGCGTTTTCCATCAGAAATTGCAGCAGGTCGAATTCTTTCAGCGTCAGCCCGATTTTTTCCCCGTTCAGGGTCACCTCGTGCCTCGCCCGGCTCAGCCGGAGCCCGCGGTATTCGTAAACCGGTTCCCGCTTAAGCTCACCGGAAGTGCGGCGCAGGGCGGCGCGCACGCGGGCCTGCAGCTCCAGCACACCGAACGGTTTCGTAATGTAATCGTCCGCCCCGAGATCCAGACCGGCCACCTTATCGGTTTCGCTGCTTTTCGCAGTGAGAATCAGGACGGGAATCCGGGCGGAAGCCGCATCGCCCTTCAATTTTTTCAGAGCGCTCAGCCCGTCCATACGGGGAAGCATCAGGTCGAGCAAAATGACATCCGGCCGTTCCTCCTCCAAAGCCCGGAACATCCCGACGGCATCTTCAAATCCGCTCACCAGAAGTCCGCTGGACTCAAGCGCACATTGAATAATTTCACGGATATTTTCGTCATCTTCCACAACGAACGCGTGCTTCTGCATGCAGGCAAGCCTCCGAATCTTTGTGCCGTTTAAACGATTTTTGAATCCCTGCGTTTCCCGGTCACCGAAAAAATGACCCATCCGCAGAGGTTGACCGCATGATCCCCGATTCGTTCCAGATATTTTGCAACCATCAGGAAATCGACGGCCTGATCGGCCGCTTCCGGATCATGCGTGAGAACGAAAATCAGCTCCTGCTGAATGGTCTCAAACAGCTTATCGACTTCGTCATCCCTGCGAATAATCTTCTGAGCCGCCTGAACGTCGCTCTTGATGAAAGAGTTCACGCTGTCTTTGACCATTGAAGAGGCGATACGGGCCATCATGGGAATATGTTCCAGGTTTTTGACGTAGGGACCGCTGCGAAAGCGCCGGCTGATATCGGCGATATCGGCGGCCTGATCCCCGATGCGCTCCATGTCCGTCACCATCTTCAGCGCCGCGGAAATTGCCCGCAGATCCTTTGCGACGGGCTGCTGCCGCAGAAGCAGACTCAGGCATCGGGCCTCGATCGCATGCTCCAGGTCGTCGATCTGCCTGTCGCTGTCAATAACGTTTTGGGCCAGTTTTTTGTCGTGTTTCTCCAGCGCCGTAATGGAGCGGTCGATTGCTTCCTCAATCAGCCCGCCCAACCGGATGAGATCCAGGTGAAGATGTTCCAGCTCATGGTCAAATTCGCTTCGCGCGCTCATTCCGCCGTCTTCCCTTCTTAATTATATCGGGTTCTGCAAAATTTTAAAGCGGTATAACGGATTAATGTTCATCCGAAACGCCCGGTGATGTAGTCTTCGGTTTTCTTGTTCTGCGGCATGGAAAAAAGTTTGTCGGTGTCCGCGTATTCAACGACTTCGCCGTGCAGGAAAAACGCGGTGCTGCCCGAGATGCGCGCCGCCTGCTGCATGTTGTGCGTGACAATGACAATCGTGTACTTCTCCTTCAGGTTTGAAATCAGCTCCTCCACTTTCATGGTGGAAATCGGGTCGAGGGCGCTGGTCGGTTCATCCATCAGAAGGACTTCCGGCTCCACGGCGAGGGCGCGCGCAATGCAGAGGCGCTGCTGCTGCCC
>DHDF01000134.1 GCA_002399225.1 bacterium UBA4883 | reverse complement strand
CACGATGGGGACGAAGAACCGCAGCTGTGTCAGTGCAGGAAGCGAGATCAGAAGGCCGACGCCGATGATCCCGATATCTCTCAGCTGCCACAACCACAGCGTCGCTTTGGATTTCAGGTTGTCCGGGTAGATATACATGGAGGTCACTCCTGTTCCTGTTTGAAGATTCGCAGAAAATAAGCAATCCCGCAGAGCACATGTTCCACGCACGGGATCGCCACGCTGTTGCCGAGGGCCTTATACCGGGCACTGTCCAAAGCGCCGGGGATGTCCGTCCAGTGGTCCGGGAAACCCTGCAGCCGCTCACATTCGAGAGGCGTCAGGCGCCTGATGATTCGTCCGGTCCGGATGGGAGGGGAGGATATCTCTTTTGCCAAAAATCGCGATATTCATTGAATTATTCTGTAAAATGATGTACTATTGAGTAAAATGTATCTTAGGATGTGTACCACATGAAGCGACTTGGTGAAAATGATCCTGTATTGATAAAAGCTTTAGAAGACATTGTTCAAGCGAGCCTCAGCGAAGCACTGCCGCAAAAGCCGGTATATACGCTTCGTGAGATACTGCCGCATAAAACCGCGGTGGACTTGAAAGGTCTGGCAAAGGCAAGCCAGGTGACGGGCTACAGCAAAATGAAAAAAGCTGAACTTGTGGACGCATTGTGCGATTCGCTGCCAAATCCGGACAACATTGAAATCGCGCTGAACTGTTTGGAACGGCAGGAATGGGAATTTTTCAAAAAGGTAGCGAAACGGAAACAGCTTGCCGATAATCTTGCTTTTGCAGACAGTTTCGTGACAACGCAAAGTTTTGGCTTTTTACAGGCGTTCTTTAATGACGGCAACATGATTTTTGTGGTTCCGGAAGAAATCCGCACCGTTTTTGCCGATATGGTCCGTAATGGTACCGCAGACAGGATCGAACGCTCCGTTCTGCTTGATTGTTACGCGCGGGCTGCGGTCAATTTATACGGTATTATCCCGCTTGACGAGCTGGCGGAATTGTTCAATGGACAAAACGAAGAAAAGGCAACGGAGGATGAGTTGTTTTCCACGCTCCTGCGCCACATTCACGAAGAATCGGTCTACTGCTTTTGGGAAGAGTATCTGGTTCATACGGATTTTGAAAAGGACGACTTTAGCGGCGTTGCCGCGCTGAAAGAGGCCATTCGCGGAAAGAAGCGTTATATCCCGCCCAAGGAAGAATTTTTGAAATATGCCGATGATGGCTATTACGAGCAAACGCCGCAGGTGGAAAAGCTTGAAGGGTTTATCCTTGAGAACTTGACGCAGGACCGTATGGATGCGATGGAAATGGCAGATGAGATCGTACTCACCTGTATGGCGGAAGCACGGATGAAAGATGTCATGGGCGTGTTTGAAAAGCATGGAATCGTGTTCCATAGCAAAGAGCAAGTTGAAAGACTGATGCCGATTCTTACGGATGTTTGGAACAATGTCCGAATCTGGTCGAATAAAGGCCACACTCCCAATGAGATGACAGACAATTTTGGACGTCCGGTGCTGAGGGTGTTGCCGGGCGTCGGTAAAAAGCCCGGTCGTAATGACCCCTGTCCATGTGGCAGCGGGAAAAAGTACAAGAAATGCTGCGGCCGCAACGATTAAGCAGCAGTGTGGCCTGCCGCTTTATTACAAGAATATTATGAAAAGCGTATAGTTCCACCGGAACAGTGGTAAACAGCCCAACCGCCAGGAGTCCTTTTATGGCATTCAGCGCGGTGTCCCGGATACTGCCCCTGCCAATGTTAGCCGTGATCGTGCCCCATTTTGTATTGACCTTTGCCGATGACCTCGGCGGCGACCGCCACGGCGTTTCTGTCGAAATGGTTGTCCCGCTCGCGGATCAGGTAAAAGTGGATTTCATCTTCCGGGTATTGCGTGAGATGCTGGAGAGCGACTCATGTTCCGCGTTATAATGTTGGCTGCCCGGCAGCCGGCATCAGGGCCTGTGGACCAGGCCGAAATAGAGCAGGACCAGTGCCCCCAGGGCGATGCGGTACCAGCCGAACGCCTTGAAATCGTTTTTCTTGATATATCCGAGCAGGAACCGGATGGCGACGATGGAAACGACGAACGCCGTCAGTATGCCGGCGGCGAGCACGGCCGCCTCCTCGCCGGTGAAATGAAAGCCGAACTTCGCCATTTTCAGCGCGCTCGCGCCAAACATGACCGGAATGGCAAGGAAAAACGAAAATTCCGACGCCACTTCGCGGCTGGTGCCGAGCAGGATGCCGCCCAGGATGGTCGCGCCGGAGCGCGAGGTGCCGGGGATCAGCGAAAGGAGCTGGAACCCGCCGACGGCGAGCGCCTGACGGTAGGAAAAATGGGAAAAATCGCGGACGGAAGGGCGTCTGTGCCGGTTGTAGTTCTCCACGACGATAAACAGGACGCCGTAGACGATCAGCGTGACGGCGACGGTCCCGTAGTTATAAAAGAGCGCGTTGATCTGGTCGTTGAACAGCAGGCCGATCACGCCGGCCGGAACGCAGGCGGCAAAGACCTTGAGCCAGAGAACGGCGGTCTCGTGCCGCGCGGACGCCGATTTTCTGCGGGAAAAAGGGTTCAGCCTGTGAAAATAAAGGACCACGACGGCCAGGATCGCCCCGAACTGGATGACGACGAGAAACATCTCCTTAAAGGCGTCGCTGAGGTTCAGCTTGACAAATTCGTCCACAAGAATCATATGGCCCGTGCTGCTGATCGGCAGCCATTCGGTCAGCCCTTCGACCGCGCCGAGCAGGATGGCTTTCAGGATCTCCAAAATCATGGCGTGTTCTCCCGTCTCTCTTCTGTTGTGATGTCAATTTTCTATTATAGGGGGCGCCCGCGCAAAAATCAAGGCGCATTCCGCCGCCTCAGGCATTCCACCGAAAAATCGCGGCCGTTATGATGGAATGGAGCGTACGCCGAAGTCAAACAGCCGGTCCCCGCGTTTTGCGGAGACCGGCTGTCGTTTTCTTGTTTCGTCCGGACATCAGTACGCCTTGCCCCAGCAGACCAGCTTGTCGGCCGGTTTTCCGCAGCAGGCGCAAACGCCGGCGCGCCCCTGCAGATCGAACGGGATGCAGCGGGAGGAAAGCCCGGCGACCTCCCGGATCTTCTTTTCGCACGCCGCGTCGCCGCACCACATGGCTTTGACGAAGCCCGGCTTCGCGTCGGCGATTTGCTTCATTTCGTCGAGCGTCTCCGCCTCGTAGGTCATGCTTTCGCGGCGTTCGAGCGCGCGGTCGTACATGGTTTTCCGCACGGTCTCGAGCTGCTCTTCCACGGCCTGTTCCAGCCCTTCGAGCGGGACAAAGAGCTTTTCGCGGTCGGTGCGGCGCACCAGCACGCACTGGCCCTTTTCGATGTCGCGCGGGCCGATCTCAAGGCGAAGCGGCACGCCTTTCATCTCGTACTGGGCAAACTTCCAGCCCGG
>DHDF01000051.1:4607-7154 GCA_002399225.1 bacterium UBA4883 | reverse complement strand
GCCCTGCGCTCAAAAAACGACTGCGGATGTTTACAAGCCGGGCAGACCTTCGGTGCTTCCTTGCCGGCATAGATATAACCGCAGTTGCGGCAGACCCAGACCGTGTCCTCTGCGCACTTGAAAACGAGGTTGTCCTTCAGGTTTGCAGTCAGCTTTGCATAACGCTCGTCGTGGGCCTTCTCGATGGAAGCTACCAGGCGCATCGTCGCCGCAATTTCCTTAAAGCCCTCCTGCTCGGCGGTATCCGCAAATTCCTTGTACATCTCGGTCCACTCGTAATGTTCGCCGCCCTCGGCATCCTGCAGATTCTCCGCGGTCGATTTGATCGCGCCGCCGTTCAGATATTTGAACCACAGTTTTGCATGTTCCTTTTCATTGTTTGCCGTCTCTTCGAAAATGCCTGCAATCTGCTCATAGCCTTCCTTTTTGGCCTGTGATGCGTAGAAAGTGTATTTGTTTCTTGCCTGGGATTCCCCGGCAAACGCCGCCAAAAGATTTTTTTCTGTTTTGCTGCCCTTTAATTCCATGGTAAGTTTCCTCCTTGCGTTTATTAGAATTGATTTCGGGTGCTTTCGTTCCTTTCCGATGTTGCCATTAGTATAACACCGGGAAATAAAAAAATCAATACAATAACAAGAATTATTATTAAAATCTTTTTTATAGCATTTCCCCGGAAAACCACGGTTCCAGCAAATGAACGTATTCTTTGCTGTGAGCAATGCTGACTCCGCGGCGCATTCCGCGCACGATGGTCAGCCGGCTGCCCGGAATCGCTTTTTTCAGCAATCCTGCGGAAAGCTTCCGTTCCGCGGATTCCCCGGAGCCGGCCAGAATCAGCACTTTTGCCTTGGTATTTCCCAAATTGACGGGCAGACGGAAACTGCGGCTGTCGCCGAGAATCTTTTGAAACGAAATAAGAGAGATCTTCCTGAAATCGCGGTAAAACGGTTCAAACTGTTCTTTGGGGATCGAATGAAACCTCGCCTGCAGCTTTGCAAACGGCCGAACGTGCATCAGAAAGAGAAACAAACGGACCGGAAGCTTTGAAATCCGGTAATTTTGCCCGTAGCCCGGTTGGACCAGAACGCTTTCCAGCACGGCGTATTCGGCAAAATCAGGGCGCTCTGCGATCACACGGGCCGCAATCTGCCCGCCGAGCGACAGGCCGCAGACGGCGAACACATGCCCGCCGAATCGCCGGTCCACAAACCGAATCAGTTTTTCTGCGGAATCTGCAATGCCGATAAAAGCGGTCTCTCCCTCCTCGCCGTGCCCGTCCAGGATCGGCAGAATGATATGGTATTGATTTTGCAGCAAACGGCCTGCCTTTTCTGCCGACCACCACGACAGTCCCTCGCCGTGCAGCAGAATCACAGCCGGATTTTCCGTTTTTCCAAGTTCTCTGAATTTCATTGCGATTCCTCCCGAAATCCTCCGGCTGAGGCAATACCCGTGACCTCGGCGTTTTCGCTATACGTTGAAGCGGAACAGGACCACGTCCCCATCCTGCATGACATAATCCTTCCCCTCGCTGCGAACCAGGCCCTTGTCCCTTGCGGCAGCCATCGAGCCGCAGCCGACCAGTTCATCGTAAGGAACAACCTCCGCACGGATGAATCCGCGCTCGAAATCCGTATGAATCTTTCCTGCGGCCTGCGGAGCCTTTGTCCCCTTTTGAATGGTCCACGCGCGCACCTCCGGCTCCCCGGCGGTCAAAAATGAAATCAGCCCCAGAAGCGAATAGCAGGCGCGGATCAGGCGGTCCAGCCCCGATTCCGTAAGGCCCATGTCGGACAGAAACAGTTCCTTTTCCTCCGGCGCCATATCGCTGATCTGCGCTTCGGTCTCGGCGCAGATCGGCAGCACGCCTGCATGTTCGCTTTCCGCAAATTCACGGACCACCTTATAATATGGATTCTGCTCGATCCCGGCGGAAAAATCACCTTCGCTCATATTCGCGGCATAGATGATCGGCTTGTTGGAAAGCAGCGAAACGGAAGAGAGCAGCGCGGCCTCGTCCTCGCTGCACTCCACTGTGCGGGCGGCTTTTCCCCCGTTCATCACGTCCCTGACCCTGCGGAAGAAATCGAAGTCTGCCTGGTATTTTTTATCGGCCTTGATCATCTTCTGCGTGCGTTCCATACGCCGCTCCAGCACTTCGAGGTCGGAGAGAATCAGTTCGGTGTTGATGGTTTCGATATCGCGCTTCGGATCGATGCTGCCGTCCACATGCACAATGTCGTCGTTTTCAAAACAGCGCACCACATGCACGATGGCGTCACATTCGCGGATATTCGCAAGAAATTTGTTGCCGAGCCCCTCGCCTTTGGAAGCGCCGCGCACCAGCCCGGCGATGTCCACAAATTCGATGGTGGCCGGCGTATACTTTTTCGGGTGGTATATCTTCGCCAGACGGTCCAGACGTTTATCCGGGACGGCGACCACGCCTACGTTTGGTTCGATCGTGCAGAACGGATAATTCGCGGCCTGTGCGCCCGCGTTGGTGATCGCGTTGAACAGTGTGCTTTTGCCGACATTCGGCAATCC
>DHDF01000051.1:3854-4454 GCA_002399225.1 bacterium UBA4883 | reverse complement strand
CTTTTGCCGACATTCGGCAATCCTACAATACCCAGTTTCATCGGTTCATTCCTCTCTTTTATCTTCAATCTGTTTTCGCGGCGCAGATTATCCCGTCGCCGATCGGCAGCAAAGTGCCGGCAAACCCCGGCAGTGCTGCAACCTTCCGGTCAAATTTCTCAACAGACCGGGTAAGAGCGTTTTCTTTTTGATTTTCTCCCATGTTTTCCACCATATTATAAAACTTTGTGGAAAAAATCGCAACACCGGAGTGCGCCGGAAAAGCCGGTCCGGTACGCCTCAGGCCAGATTTTCCGTGAAGAACCGGAAGGCGTTTTCAAAGAAGATGCCATCGGCAATTTCTTTGCCGAACCGTTTGCACATCGCACGGTAAAGTTGCTCCATATCGCCGGTGCCGCGAATCTCGGCACGCAGTTCGCACCCGTCGAAGTCTGCGCCGATGGCAACCGCTTTTTCGCCGCCGAGAGAGAGAAAGTGCTCCGCGTGCCGCAGAATTCCGTCGATGGAACCGTTGCCGCCAATAAACGGCGCATAAAGGTTTAAGCCGACCAGCCCGCCGCGCTGCGCGATCTCCCGAAACTGGCTGTCCGTCAGGTTGCG
>DHDF01000051.1:2943-3598 GCA_002399225.1 bacterium UBA4883 | reverse complement strand
CACGCCGAGTTTTCCCATTTCGCTCACGGTCTCTTTCCCAAAGGGAGAAAGTCCCCCGGCCGCCGGGTTCATGCAGCCGTCGCCGAGTTCATTTGGGCCGTTCCAGGTCAGGGTCATTATCCGCACGCCGGCTTCTCGCGCTTCCGTAAGATGGGAAAGGCTGCCGCCCAGGGCAGCCGCGTTCTCAATGGAAAGCAGAGCCATGTTCCGCCCCGCGGCGTCCGCACTTTTCAGTTCCCGCCCGCTCCGGCAGAATACGGGCGCCCTTCCCGCCTCGGCGGCAAGTCTTTTCTGAAAATCCGCGCTGACCGCCTGAAAGTGGCGGAATGCGGCTTCTCCGCGCAGATCATCGTCGATCCAGACTGCAAACACCTGTGCCCAGCGGTCGTATTTTTCAGTTTTATCCAGGCTGACATGCAGCCCGTTGGAGAAAAGTCCCCGTCCTTTTTTGTAGCACTCCGACGCCGTGTCACAGTGCAGGTCAAAGTATTTCAATCGGATACCCCTTTCCTATGTTGTGGATTCTCTCTATTATAGTACAAAGAGGAATGCGTGAAAACGGGAAAATCAACCCCATTTCCTCTTTTCTCATTTGGTATTTGACATTTCACACATCTGTGATATAATACAGGAGTTATCCGCCCGTAGCTAAGTC
>DHDF01000051.1:2477-2699 GCA_002399225.1 bacterium UBA4883 | reverse complement strand
TTTTTTAACCCGCCTGCGGTCATTTTTGCAGGGGGGAAGGATCGGTGAACGTTCTGGTTATCGGCTGCGGCCGCCTCGGTTCGAGGCTTGCCGAGATCCTGGACGAGCAGGGGCACGATGTTACGGTCGTGGATGCGAATCCGGATAATTTTCTGAATCTAAAAAAAGAATTCGGCGGCGTTACCGTTACCGGTATGCCGATGGACAGCAAAGTTCTGTGCA
>DHDF01000051.1:0-2341 GCA_002399225.1 bacterium UBA4883 | reverse complement strand
ATGGACAGCAAAGTTCTGTGCAATGCCGGTGTGGAAGGGTGCGACGCGATGGCAGTCGTCACGCCGGATGACAACTTGAACATCACGGTTTCGCAAATGGCGAGGGAATTTTTCGGGGTTGAGAATGTTGTGGCGCGCATCTCAGACCCGATGCGTGAAAATGTCTTTAAGCGCTTTGGCCTGAAAACAGTCTGCCCGACCAAGCTGGCCGGGGATGCCATGTCAACTGCCCTGACGCTTCCCTGGGAACCAAAAACAGTGACAATCGGCACTTCTACCGTCACTTTTCACCTCAAAAAGGTGGACCGCGCACACGACGGCATGAAACTTTCCAACACCCCGAAAAGCGACGAGGAGATCATCTTTGGTGTGATTGGCGCCGACGGGAATATGGTACTGTGCCGCGGAAACGAGGAAAAGACGGTTTTGTCCAAAGGAGACCGGATTGTTCTTGCATCCGTGATTGACTGACTTGTGGGAGGCGTCTGCATGAAAATCGTCATTGTCGGCGGCGGCAAACTGGGCAATCAGATTGCGCGCAATATGCTGGAACGGAAATACGACGTCCGGCTGATCGAGAAGGAAAAGACCAAATGCACCAGGCTTGCCAACGACCTGGACGTAGAAGTCATTTTTGGCGACGGCACCGAGATTGAAACGCTGGAAGAGGCCGGGACGAGGGAAGCAGACTGCTTCATCGCCGTAACCGGAAGCGACCAGGACAATTTGGTTGCCTCTCAGCTTGCCAAAAAGGAATTCAAGATTAAAAAAGTCATCGCGAGGAATAACGATCCTCGGAATCTGGACGCGCTGCGCAAGCTGGGGCCGGATATCGCCGTGAGCAGCACGGAGATCATCACCAATATGATCGAACAGGAAGTCGACAGCGCTCAGATGCACCTACTGGCGACTCTGAACAAGGGCAGAGCTTCCATTAGCGCACTCAAACTGCCGGAAGACACGGCTCTGGCGGGAGTTAAGCTGCGGGATTTGACCTTGCCGAGAGGATCGCTGATCATTTCCATTGTGCGCAATGAAGTGCTCATCATTCCGAACGGCCTGACCTCTTTTCTGCCGAACGATGAAATTGTCGCGGTATGCGACGGCGGCGGAGGAAAAACCTTGCTGAAAACGCTGGGAGCCAGAAAATAAAAGATACTGAAAAAAACGGCGAGAGGGAGAAATCCCCCGCGCCATTTTTTTATTTTACCCCGGTTGCGACATAGACGTTCCGGAAGGGCACTTCCCACTCAATTTTCCGAAAAGCGGAATATTCCAGAAAACCGCGGATTTCCCGCGGAGAGTACCGTCTTCCGGTTTCTCCGCCGTAACGCGAAACTGTTTCCGCAAGAAAACGTCTCGCCGGCGTTCTCCCGTATCCGAACAGAATCAGGGTTCCTCCCTTTCTCAGCACGCGGTAAAACTGATTGAATGCCCGCGCCGGGTTTAGGCAGCGCCGGATCGAATTGCCGCACAGCAGAAGGTCAAAGCTTCCGTCCGAATAGGGCATGTTTTCCACGTCGCCGACGGACAGTTCTGCGCGGCGGCCCAGTTTGTCTGCCGCGTAGATGATTTTCCGCTCCGAAAGGTCCAGCCCGCAGGCGCAGATGCCGGGATATTTTGCAAGAAGCAGATTTAAAAAATCCCCCCGGCCGCAGCCGACTTCCAGTGCGGACTGAAATTTCAGCCGATCCGTTCTCTCCAGCAGAAGGTTGGCAATCCGGCCCCGCTGAGAGATTCTTTTCTCCACCATTCATGATCACCGATTTCCGTTTAGTCATTTCCCGCACGTTTTTGATTGCGATTAGTTTTTTATTATAGTCAGGTTTTTAACAAAAGTAAAGAACCTATAAAAATTTTTTACAAAAATCAGAATTTTTCACTTCCAGAAAACTTCGCAGGTATCCGTCTGCGACGGAAAGCGCCTCTTTTTCCCTAAGGCGAGTGCTGTCATCGTAGACCCCGACCGCATCCATTCCCGCGGCTTTTGCCCCTCTCAGACCCGGCAGCACATCCTCAAAGACAAGACAGCCGCCGGGCAAAACGCCGAGCCGCCGGGCGCAGAGAAGGTAAACGTCAGGGAAGCCCTTTCCGCGGGCGGTTTCCGTCACGGAGGCAAATGCGGCGAAATCGCCGTACACGCCGTTGCTTTGCAGCGCCGGGGAATAAAGCCTTTCCGGCAGGGCGGTCGCTACGCCGAATTTCAGTCCCCGTGCCGCGAGGAAGCGCAGGCACTCCCGCACGCCCGGTTTCAGCCCGATATGATGGGCATATTCTTCTGCGACCCTTCCGTCCCATTCCCGGACTAAAGCCTGCGGAGGATCGGTGAGCCCGAACCGTT
>DHDF01000144.1:10259-14815 GCA_002399225.1 bacterium UBA4883 | reverse complement strand
ATGGATGCAAACTTTGGCCATATGGATGGCGAAAAAGGGTGCGAATCCGCTTCCCAGACGGACGCCATCACGGAGCAGAAGGTTTACGAAGTTGTCAAGAAAGTGCTTGGCAATGCCGGAAACATCAATTTGTCCGAGCTGCAGAATGAGTGCAACTCGAAAGACACCTGCGCCTGCGGCAGCCCGGAGTATGAAGAGATTCGCAGGCTGCTCGATTCCGCCGACAGCTATGGCAACGACATTGACGAGGTGGACGATTTTGCCCGCAGAATCGCGAAGATTTACTGTGAAGAAATACAGAAATACAGGAATCCGCGCGGCGGACAGTTCCACGCGGGGATTTACCCGGTTTCCGCCAATGTTCTGTTCGGCAAAGACGTATGCGCCCTTCCGGATGGCAGACTGGCGCACGCACCGCTTGCCGACGGCGTTTCCCCAAGACAGGGCAAGGATACTCACGGGCCAACCGCCGCTCTGAATTCCGTCGCCAAACTGGACCATTTCCTTGCGTCGAACGGAACGCTGCTGAACCAGAAGTTCCTCCCCTCTGCGCTTGCCGGGGAAAAGGGGCTGAAAACTTTCGCTTCCCTTATCAGGAGCTATTTTGACCACAAGGGCATGCATGTTCAGTTCAATGTAGTGGACCGCGAAACTCTGCTGGAGGCGCAGAAACATCCGGATCAGCACAGAGATCTGATTGTCCGTGTTGCCGGGTACAGCGCCCAGTTCGTTGTGCTGGCCAAGGAAGTACAGGACGATATTATCAGCCGCACAGAGCAGACATTTTAGCGATCAACGGCTACCGGTGCGTCTCACCGCTCCGGATCTGAAACCAAGGGAGTTGTAGGCGGTGGATTCTATCAATTATAACGCAGTTGGCCTGGTGTTTGACATACAGCGGTTTTCTATCCATGACGGGCCTGGCATCCGCACCATTGTGTTTTTAAAAGGATGTCCCCTGTCGTGCCGGTGGTGTTCTAATCCCGAAGGACAACTGTTAAGACCGGTCGTCACCTATGAGGAAGCCCGTTGTGTTCATTGCGGAAAATGTAGGAAGGCGTGCAGGCACGGTGCGATCAGCCCCGAAAATAAGGGGCTGATCAACCGGGACCTGTGTGTGGGGTGTGGCGAGTGCGCCAATGCGTGCCCGACCGGCGCCCTGACCCTCAAGGGAACTAAAATGACCGTGCAGCAAGTGATTCGGGAACTAAAAAAAGACGCCACAAATTACAGAAGGTCCGGCGGTGGAATCACTGTGTCGGGCGGCGAACCGCTCGTGCAGCATGCGTTTGCGCGGGAGATTCTCAAGGCTTCCAAAGAGCAGGGGTGGAATACAGCCATCGAAACGACTGCGTATGCCAGCGAAGAAGTAATCCGGGAAGTTATGCCTTATGTGGATCTTGCTCTGATGGATGTGAAATCGATGGATCCCGCGATCCATCAAAAATTCACGGGCGTCTCCAATGAGACTATTTTGAAAAACGCCCCGTTGGTCGCTTCGCTGACACAAACCATTGTCAGGGTCCCAACGATCCCCGGTGTCAATGCGTCCAAAGAAGAAATCCTGAAGATCTGCCGGTTTGCGAAGACCCTTCCGGGTGTTCGGACGATCCATCTGCTTCCTTACCACACTTACGGAGAAAACAAATACAGCCTTTTAGGCCGCAGCTACCCGATGGAGGGTACGAAGAAACTTACTCCGGAAGAGGTCAGCAGTCTGGAAGCCGTAGTGACAGGAGAGGGCTTTGAATGTGTCATCGGTGGGTGATCAGTTTATTATGAAATGGAGGAGAAATAATGGATCAGCAAATGATCAATAAAGTGGTTCAGCAGGTTACTCAAGAGCTGAATGTTAAGCCGGAAGCCTGCGGCGAAGGCGAAGCGCAGGCTTCCGGCTCTCCCGGTGTAACGGAATTTGTGGGAACCGCTGTCGGCGATACCATTGGACTGGTGATCGCAAGCGTGGACCCGATGCTGATTGAGCCTATGAAGCTGGGCAAATTCCATTCGATTGGAATTATCGGCGGAAGGACAGGTGCAGGTCCGCAGATTATGGCGGTTGACGACGCCGTCAAGGCGACCAATACAGAAGTCATTTCTGTCGAGATGCCCCGTGATACCAAGGGCGGCGCCGGGCACGGAAGTCTGATTTATGTCGGCGCGGAAGATGTTTCAGATGCGCGCCGGGCCGTTGAAATTGCGCTTGCCAGCCTTGACAAATATATGGGCGACGTCTGGGGCAACGAAGCAGGACATTTGGAATTCCAATACACCGCAAGGGCCAGCTATTGCTTGGAAAAAGCGTTTGGAACCCCGGTTGGAAAGGCATTCGGCATGACTTGTGCCGGCCCTGCGGCGATTGGAACGGTACTGGCAGATGTCGCGGTCAAGGCGGCAAACGTCAATGTGGTTTCCTATAGTTCCCCGAAACATGGGACCAGTTTTTCCAACGAAGTCATATTGACTTTCACAGGCGACTCAGGCGCAGTACGTCAGGCGGTGCGAGCTGCTCGTGTGGTTGGCAGAAAATTGCTGGGCACTCTGGGCGGCGAACCGAAATCGACCACACATCCCTACATTTGATGCACTGTAACGAAAAAGGAGGAATCAACTCATGAACTCAGACGCGTTGGGAATGATCGAGACCAGAGGACTGGTCCCCGCGATTGAGGCGGCAGATGCGATGGTAAAAGCCGCGAATGTTAATTTGATTGGCTATGAAAAAATCGGATCCGGGCTTGTAACGGTAATGGTGCGCGGCGATGTCGGCGCTGTGAAGGCGGCGACGGACGCAGGTGCGGCCTCTGCCAAAATGGTGGGCGAGGTCGTATCGATCCATGTCATTCCAAGACCCCATTCGGACACCGAAAAAATTCTTCCGAAAGCTCCGGCGTCAAAAGCCTGATTTTGCACGATGCCGTCCGGGCGGCGGCAATTCGCTGTCCCTCATGAGGGCAGCTTAAAAGCAAAGTGTAGGAGCCGCCTACCGGAAGGCCCTTTTTGCAAACTTTAGGCGATGAGGAGGATGACCGGAATGGAAGTGGATAAAAACAAACTGTACCGGCTGATCTTCAAAGCAATCAAGCAGCTGGATGAGGAAAAGAATCTCTGCCGAAACAAACGGCTTTATGTAGTTTTTCCGGACCAATGGAAACAGGAATATGGCAAAGTGCTTCAAGCTGCAGAGGAAAACTATCAGCTTTTTACGGTGGTTTCAGCCGCTGCTGCGTCAGAAAAAGCGCTTCAGAATTTGTATTCCTCAAACCGGTGTGGTGCAGTGCTGAAAAAAGAGCAGGTCGAGTTTGCAAGCCTTCCGCCCGGCACAACTGTTTTCCCTGTTGTGCCACGGGATCTTTTGGTTAAAACAGCTCTTTGCATCAGCGATACCTTTGAGACAAAATGGGTCCGCAACAGTTTGGAAAATGGGTGGAAAATCATTTTCCTAAAGCAGGGCATTGACCCGCTAACCGGCAGGGAACCGAAAGCTTATGCAGATCGAATCCGCAGATATCTGCGGATAGTGTCTGAATATGGCATTGAGCTCAGGGATCATTTACTGGAAAAAGGCTTTTCCCAGTGCTTACCGCAGAGTGAGCAGCGGGTGGAGAACAGGCAGGCGGAGAGCAAGAGACGTCCCCGTGTGATCACCGCAGGGGAACTCGACGGGTATGAGACAGATGGAATCCTGACTTTGGGAGAAAATGATCTGATTACCGAACTTGCCAGGGAACAGGCGGAAGAGCGCGGAATTAAGGTTGTCCGGAAAAAATCCTGAAAACTGAGAGATTTTCCGCACCTGCCCCTGCGCATGATTCCGAAAAGAAAAAACGGAAGTGAGGTGACATGATGAAAGATGCGTTGGGCCTGATTGAAATCAAAGGTCTGGCCACGGCGATCCTGGTTGCCGATACGATGGTAAAAACCGCAAATGTTTCGATCCTTGAGGTGGAAAAGACCCGCGGCTTGGGCTGGATGACGGTTAAGATCGTCGGCGACGTCGCGGCAGTGAAAGCGGCGCTTGAAGCCGGGAAACAGGTCGGAGAGGCTTACGGCCATTTTGTTACCCGCAAGGTAATTCCGAGGCCGTCGGAAGGAGTGGAGCGCGTGTTCTGCCAGCCCCCTTCGTCCGGCCGGGAAGAAGGGCCCGCACCGGCTTCCAAGCCGGACTCCGATTCATCGTCCGCCGAAAAAAACAGAAGCTCTCAAAACGCAGCACCGGCGGAAGCAGGCGAGAAAGCTCCAACACAGGAAAAAGCGGCGGAAGTTGTTCCAGTACAAGAAAAGGCTGTAAAAGCTGCTCCGGCAGAGGAAAAGACGACAAAAATCAATCCACCGGAACATTTTGACGAAATGGAAACCAAGCGGGCGGTTGCCGGCAAATCTGTTTTGGAACAAAACAAGAAAGCAGCCTCGCTGCACGTTCAGCAGCATCTGCTGAAGCCTGAACCCCCAATCCCGATTATTCTGCCGGAACAGACAGCGCGGGGAAATAGCATTCCTGCTCCAATGGAGAAGCCTGAGAAAAAGCAGGCCGAAAAGAGCCGGGAAACTGCTCC
>DHDF01000144.1:0-10133 GCA_002399225.1 bacterium UBA4883 | reverse complement strand
CCGGGAAACTGCTCCTGCAGTCCCTTCGAAGGCAAAACAAAGGGGCGGCAGAAGAAAAGGTCAGTCCAAAAAGCCGCCGCTTGCGGCGCCAGTCGTTTCCCGGTCGGATTTGGAGAATCTGCATTTAGAGCAAACGTCGAAGTCCGCCGAGAAGGACGGTGATTCCCATTTACATGGCTAAAGTGGTCGGCAATGTGGTTGCGACCAAAAAAGAAGAGTCCTTGGTTGGATTTAAGCTGATGATCGTGCAGAGAATTGATTCCAACGAGCATCCGATCGGTTGCGAGGAAGTCGCCGCCGATTATGTAGGCGCCGGAATTGGAGAATATGTCCTGGTTTGCACCGGATCGGCGGTTCGTGTTAACAAGCAGGGGGTTTCCCTCGATTTGGCAATTGTTGGGATTATTGATCAGATGGATGTTTAGCACCGCTGCACCCGATGGAAATTTTGCCGGCCATAAGAAGACCGGATGAAAGAGAGAGGTTGCAATGACTGTTTCACAACTGGAAAAGAATTTCAACAGTGCTTCCGCGCTGAGAAGCGGAGTGTTTCTGTCTGTAAACGACGCTGTTGCAGCGGCTCGTGGAGCATGGCTTCAATATTCCCAGTTAACGGTAAACGGGCGGAAGAATGTAATTGAATCGGTAAAGCACAGGCTGATGCCCCTCGTGCCGAAACTGGCTCAAATGACGGTGGAAGAAACATGCATGGGAGTTGTGGAAGATAAAATCGCCAAACTGCTGCTGGCGATTGAGAAAACGCCCGGCGTGGAAGACTTGGTGACGGAAGTCGAGACCGGCGACTGCGGAATGACCATGTATGAACTTTCTCCCTATGGAGTTGCCTGTGCCATCCATCCTTGCACCAATCCTTGCGCAACATTGATCAACAACACGATTGGACTGCTGGCGGCGGGCAATGCCGTGATTCATATTCCGCATCCCAGAGCAGTCGGTGTTTCCCGCTTTCTGACGGAGCAGATCAGCACGGCGATCCGTGATGCCTGCGGAATCGATAATCTGGTTGTTACGGTGGGGGATACCTCCATGGAGGCGGCCCGTGAAGTAATGACGCATCCCGATGTATCGCTGGTGGTTGTCACCGGCGGCGCGGGCGTTCTGCGGGAGGCTATGACCTGCGGGAAAAAGGTCGTTGCCGCCGGACCCGCAAATCCCGTTTGCATCGTTGACGAAACCGCCGATTTGGAAAAAGCAGCCAGGGATATCGTAACAGGGGCGTCCTTCGATAATAATCTGATGTGCGTATCAGAAAAAAGTGTCGTGGTCGTTTCTTCTGTTGCCGATGAGCTGATTCGGGAACTTCGGAAAAACGGTGCCTGCTGTTTCCGCTCGGAACGGGAGATGCTGCAGTTGACGCAGGCTACTGTGACACAGGATATGAAGCCCAACAAAGCGCTGGAAGGGAAAAGCGCCGATGAAATTCTAAAGGCGGCTGGAATTTCTTCCGGCGGAAAATGTAAATTGGCCGTGGTGGATACCGTCCGCAGACATCCATTCGTAACACTTGAAATGAGGATGCCGCTTCTGCCGCTTGTCAGAGTCCCAAATTTTGACGAGGCACTGGAAACCGCCCTTGAAATTGAACAGGGGCTTCATCATACAGCTGTGGTTCATTCTCAGAATATCGAACGGCTGAACCGCAGCGCACAGCGCATGCAGACTTCTGTTTTTGTCAAGAATGGCCCATCCTTGGCCGGAATCGGCTACGGGGGCGAAGGATGCACGAGCTTCACGATTGCAACGGTAACGGGCGAAGGAACCACGTCGGCAAGGCATTTTACGAGACGGAGAAGATGCACGTTGCTGGATGCTTTTACGATTCGCTGACAGGTGTCAGTAAAATTTTTCAAGCAGTATGACAAAATTATTTCCTAATCGTAAGAATATATTATATAATATATCTGTTGGCATTGAGGTAGATATTTTTTATGATTAGGAGGTAGGTTCTTTGAAAGGGATTGCTGCAACTGGAAAATCCGAGTTTGAGCATATGGCTCAGGATGAGGACAGAATCTACAAAAATTTTGATATTAAGCATCTGTTCGGAAAGGAGAATTTGGAGAGCATCCAGGATCGAATTGCAAAAGCGACCGGCTTGGCGTTTGTAACTGTCGACTACAAGGGAGAACCCGTAACGGAACTGACCTCTTTTACGGAATTTTGCAAGTCAATTCGACAGGACAAAAAAGAAGAAAAACTCTGCCGGTCTTCCGATGCGTTCGGTGCAATTCAGGCCACGGTTACTCAAAAGACATCCGTTTATTTCTGCCCTTGCGGGCTTTTGGAGGTTGCAATCCCGATCGTTGTAAGAGGACACTATCTAGGTGGATTTATCGGAGGTCAGATCCGCTGTATGGATGCACCGGACAATGTTTGTCGATTGGAAAACGTGATGCACCATGCGGAGGATTTTAAACGCACCAAAAAAGATCTGTTTAACCGGATTTTGGTGCTGAAATACCAGCAGTTTATCAATTTTACGGATCTGATCTCAATGATCATTAACCAACTGGGGGAAAAAGAGCTTTCGCGGCTGATGCAAAAGGATATTGCCAAGCGGGCAATGGAAGAATACGGAGTCAGGGAAAAAAAGATGCGGCTGGAGTACATCCAAAAAGAATCGGAACTTTCTACGCTTCATGCCCAAATGAATCCATCGTTTCTGCTGCGCAGCCTGAATGCCGTTTCTAATCTTGCGGCAATTGAAAATGCGACAAGAACGAATGAAATGGTGAACCTGCTTTCTGATTTTGTCCGCAATACGGTCTCCAATTCCCGCACCTCTGTTTCCATGATGGAAGAAATGAACAATATCAAGCGTTATTTGAAGATCCAGCAGATCAGGCTTGGGGATCGACTGAATTATTCCATTCAGTTGCCGGAGTCTTTACATATGCAAAAAATCCCAGGATCTTTACTTTTTCCTTTTATAGAAAAATCAATCTTCTGTGGCATCGGTCTGAAACCCGAAGGCGGAACTCTCCAGATTTCCGTGCACGCAGAAAAAGGGAAGATCTTTGTCTGCATTGCGGACACAGGTCTTGGTTTAAATGAGGAACAGCTTTCGCAGAAGCTGCTACCGTACAAGGAAAATGGTTTTGCGGAAGAGATTGAATCCAGCATTTCTCTGGTGGACCGCAGACTGGCGTCTTTAGGCCCTGGATGCGGCGTTACAGCAAAAATGGATCCTCAGAGCGGCACCATATATACCATTGTTTACCCGCAGAATATTGATGAGATGAATGAGAAGGAAATCTGAATTATGTATCGCGTATTGATTGCTGATGATGAGCAGCTGACGAGAGAAGCAATGGAAGTCATGGTTTCCCGAACGGAAGGATTCCAGGTAGTTCGTTCGGTCTGCAGCGGGGACCGGGCGGTGGAAACCTGCCGGAGCGCTCGGATTGATCTCGCTTTCCTTGACATCATGATGCCGGGGATGTCGGGGCTGGAAGCTTGCGAGAAGATTTCTCAGAGCAGCCCGGAGACCACGCTGTACATTGTGTCGGCTTTCAAAACTTTTGAATTTGCCAGGGAAGCTTTAAAGCTGAAAGTCAAAGAATACCTGACCAAACCGGTTTCCTGCCAGACCATGGGAAAACTTCTTCAGAGTTATTCCAAAAACAACCGGTTCAATACCAGGGTGTTGGAAGAACTCTATGCGATGCTGAAGGAAAAAGACTATCGGAAAATGTATTACAAGATCCCGAAAATTATCGAAGAATCCGGGGCTTCCTGTGGGGGTCAGCCCAAGGATATGAAAGATATTTTTCTCCGGGCGCTGCAGGGCTTGGCCGCAGGATTTAACTGGTCGGATGAAAAGAAGCAGAAATTCGAAACAATTTTCCTAAATCCGGAATTTACATTTTCCCCAAAGCGCAGTCTGCAGTTTTGGCTGTTTGAAATTATGGACGATGCGTTTCAACAGATCTGCACCGAAAAATATCCTGTCACAGCGTCCGTTTTCCAATACATTAACCAAAACGTCGAACATGAAATCGGCCTGAATGAAATTGTGGCGCACTGCAATATCAGTCAGGGATACCTGAGCAGGATTTTTATGCAGCAAATGAACGTCAGCGTTTTGGAATATATTCATATGAGAAAACTAATGATTGCAAAAAAGTATTTTTCATTTACCGGCCTAAGTGTGGCGGAGGTTGCCTATCGGCTCGGCTACAACGAAAGCAGCTATTTCAGCAAGGTGTTTAAAAAGTATGAGAGCGTGACCGTGTTTCAGTACCGTAAAGCATCGGAAAACGAATCGGAAACCGCCCGGTGTGAGGAGGGGTAGAAAATGGATCAGTACGTCACCTGCGAATCTGTAACGGAAGGACATCCGGACAAAGTGTGCGATCAGGTTTCGGACGGCATTTTGGACGAGTACCTGAAGCAGGATCCCAACGCGCGAGTGGCGGTGGAGACCATGGTTTCCGGCAATACGATGATGATTGCCGGGGAGGTGACCTCTTCCGCGCGGGTGGATGCGGCAGCAACGGCGAGAAATATTATCCGGGAAATCGGCTATACCGATCCCGCCCTCGGATTCGACTGCGATTCCTGCGTGATTTTAACTAATCTGAACACTCAGTCCCCGGATATCGCAATGGGCGTCGGCCAGTACGGCAAGCCGGAAGGTGCCATTGGCGCCGGAGATCAGGGAATGATGTTCGGTTACGCCTGTGATGAGACGGAAAATTTTATGCCACTGGCTTATGACCTTGCGAATCGGATCGTCAGAAGGCTGGCTGAGGTCAGAAAAGCCGGTGTGCTTCCTTGGCTCCGTCCGGATGGGAAAAGCCAGGTCACCATACGGTATGGTCCTGACGGGGAACCATATGAAGCCTCCTGCATCATCGTTTCCGCACAGCATGACGAAACCGTTTCGCTTCCGGTCATCCGCAGAGAAATCCGACAGCAGGTGATCCGGCCGGCGGTTGATGAAAGATGGCTGACCAAGAACACAAGAGTCTATATCAATCCGACCGGGCGCTTTGTTGTGGGCGGGCCGGCCGGGGACACAGGCTTGACCGGTCGAAAAATCATGGTGGATACCTACGGCGGAGTCGGAAGGCACGGCGGAGGCGCGTTCTCCGGAAAGGATCCCACGAAGGTGGACCGCTCGGCGTCTTATATGGCGCGATATGCGGCAAAGAACCTGGTGGCGGCAGGGCTGGCACGAAAATGTGAGGTCGAGCTTGACTATGCCATCGGTGTGCCGGAGCCGGTTTCTGTTTCGACCGATTTGTTCGGGACGCAGACCATTCCACAGGAAGAGGTTGAACGGCTACTCAGGGAAGTCTTTTCTTTTTCGGTTGCGGATCTTCTGGAACAGCTTGACCTGAAGCGGCCCCAGTATCGGGAACTTGCCGCCTATGGGCATTTCGGCAGGGAAGACGGGAATTTTCGGTGGGAGCGTTTGGATAAAGTGCCGGTTCTGCGGGACCAGGCGGTGAGCGGCCTGCGGGCCTTCTTATCGCATACGCGAACAGAAAACAATGAAAAGCGAAAAGGGAGGTTGCTTCGATGAACGGAGAAGCGTTGGGGATGATTGAAACAAAAGGGCTGGTTGGTGCGATTGAAGCGGCGGATGCCATGACAAAAGCAGCCAACGTCTCTTTAATTGGCTATGAAAAGATTGGATTTGGGCTGGTGACGGTTCTGGTCCGGGGCGATGTCGGTGCTGTCAAGGCGTCGGTCGACGCCGGAGTCGCTGCTGCCGAGCGTGTTGGGAAGGTTGTTTCCAAACATGTGATTCCACGCCCCCATACGGAGACGGAAAAGATCCTTCCGTCCGGAGCCGGCGCAGAGTTTCGGTCATAATTTGACGTGAAAGCGAAAGGCGGAGTAACGATCATGCAGTCGGAAGTTGTCAGTCAAGTCACACGAATCATTTTACAAAAGCTCAAAGATCTGGAGCGATTCCAGGTGCCCATCGGCATTTCGAACCGGCATGTCCACCTTAGCCAGACGGATCTTGACCGCTTGTTTGGAAAAGACTATGCCCTGACAAAAAAGAAGGACATGAAGCAGCCCGGGCAGTTTGCGGCGGAAGAAACCGTAACGCTGGTTGGGCCGAAAGGGCAGATGAACAGAGTCCGTATTCTGGGTCCCATCAGAAAGGAAAGCCAAGTTGAAATTTCTTTGACGGACGGGTTTCGCCTTGGCGTTCATGCACCGATCCGGGAATCGGGAAAACTGGACAATACGCCGGGACTGACGCTGGTTGGCCCCAAAGGTCGCATTGATCTGCCGCGTGGCACGATCGTCGCACTGCGGCATATCCACATGACGCCGGAGCAGGCCTCGCAGATGGGGGTCACAGACGGAGAACTGGTCGAAGTGGAAACCTGCGGAACCAGACGGAGCATTTTGGGAAACGTTTTGGTTCGGGTCTCTGACCGGTATGCGCTTGAAATGCATCTGGATATTGATGAGGCGAACGCCTGCGCGCTGAAAAACGGCGATACGGTTCTTCTGAGAAAAACAGAGGGGAATCTTGCCAAGAAACAACATTGAATGATTCTGTCGCAATTTTAGAAAGAGGTGCTGAAAAGATGGAAATTGATGCTTCCAGTATAGAAAAGATGGTCCGGCAGGTGATCGGAGAATTAGACACGGAAAAACTTGCTCAGGCTGAGGAGGAAAAACAGCAGAAAGGCAACTATGGAATTTTTGACAGCATGGATGATGCGGTCAATGCTGCCGACATAGCCCAGCGCGAATACATGACCCGCTCGATGAAAGAGCGGGAGTCCTATGTCGATGCGATCCGGAAAGTCGTTGTGAAAAAGGAAAACCTGAATCTGATCTCCAGGCTTGCGGTGGAAGAGACCGGAATGGGAAATTATCAGCATAAAATCATCAAAAACAGGCTTGCCGCCGAAAAAACACCGGGAACGGAAGACCTTCGCACCGATGCGCTTACCGGAGATGATGGTCTTACGCTTGTGGAATATTGCCCCTTTGGCGTAATCGGCTCCATTACGCCGGCAACTAATCCGACCGAGACGATCATCTGCAACTCCATCGGAATGTTGGCCGGCGGAAACACCGTTGTGTTCAGTCCGCATCCGAGGGCGAAAAATGTCACGCTCAAGCTGATTACTATGATCAACAAAGCGCTGGAGGCGGCTGGCGCGCCGGCTAACCTGATCACAACGGTAAAAGAGCCGTCCATTGACAACACCAATATCATAATGAAACATCCGAAAATCCGTATGCTGGTTGCGACGGGCGGCCCTGGGATTGTCAAGCTGGTCATGTCGAGCGGCAAAAAGGCCATCGGCGCCGGCGCCGGGAATCCTCCCGTCGTTGTGGACGAAACGGCGGATATTCCCAAGGCAGCCGTCGATATCATCAACGGATGCAGCTTTGACAACAACCTGCCGTGCATCGCTGAAAAGGAAGTTATCGCCGTTGATTCCATTGCCGATTCTCTGATTGAAAATATGAAGGAGCACGGGGCCTTCGAGGTTCAGGATCCGGCCGTGATCGACCAGCTTTCCACGCTGGTTCGCAAAGAAGGAGGAGGGCCAAAAACTTCTTTCGTCGGCAAGAGCGCTGCCTATATTCTGGATCAGATCGGAATTGAGGTCGATTCCGACGTAAAGGTCATCATCATGGAAACGGACCGCAACAACCCGTTTGTGATGGAAGAACTGATGATGCCGATCTTGCCGATTGTCAGGGCAAAAGACGTCGACGAAGCAATCAATATCGCTCTTGTGGCAGAGCGCGGAAACCGCCACACAGCAATGATGCACTCGAAGAATGTCGATAAGCTGACCAAGATGGCTCAGGTGCTGCAAACGACGATCTTCGTGAAAAATGCGCCGTCTTACGCGGGAATTGGTGCCGGCGGAGAAGGGCATACGACTTTTACCATCGCTGGGCCGACCGGAGAGGGACTGACAAGTGCCAGATCGTTTTGCAGAAAACGCAGGTGCGTAATATCGGATGAGTTTCATATCCGCGATTTTTCCAAGGAACTTAAGTAAAAGAGTAACAAAGCAAAGCGGGAAAGGGCGGAAGAACGCATGGATATGAGCAGGGTGGACGGCTATATGGCCGAGGTGGCGCAGTCTGAAAAAGAGAATTTTGCACCTGCCGGAGAAAAGCTGAAAATCGGCGTTGACCTGGGGACCGCATATATCGTTTTGGTAGTCCTTGACGAAGAAAATCACCCGGTCGCCTGCGAGAAACAGGCGGCCCATGTCCTGCGGGACGGCGTGGTGGTGGACTACCTGGGTGCGCAGAAAATTGTGCGTGAGCTGAAAGAGAAACTGGAAGAGAGGCTTCATCGGGAGCTTTCGCATTGTGCCATTGCCATGCCAGCCGGTACGCAGAGTAGCGTGAGAACCCATGTCTATGTTGCGGAAGGGGCGGATCTTGAGGTAGTTCAAATTCTGGATGAACCGACCGCGGCCAATTCCGTTTTCGGCATTACGGATGGAGCGGTGGTCGACATCGGCGGCGGAACGACCGGGCTTGCCCTTTTTAAGCAGGGAAAAGTCGTTGAAATTGAAGACGAGCCGACGGGAGGAACGCATTTGACACTGGTTCTGGCCGGAAATATGAAAGTTCCGTTTGAAAAAGCCGAACAGATTAAACTGGATGCGTCGCACCACCGTGAAATCTTCCCGATTGTAAAACCGGTCATTGAGAAAATGGCGACGATTGTTAAAAAATATATCAAAGGAAAAAACGTAGATACCATCTATCTCTGCGGGGGAACCTGCTGCTTGGAAGGCATTGAGCAGGTCTTTGAAAAAGTGACGGGCGTTTCTACGATGCGCCCTGCAAATCCCCTGCTGATTACTCCCGCGGGCATCGCGATGAACTGTGAATGCAGGTGAGGCGAAAAGGCGCCGCGCCGAATAAAAGCTGAGAAGGGTCGGTGATTCCATGAAATTGACGGATGCGGTCAAAGAAGCCGGTGTCGTTGGCGCCGGCGGCGCGGGATTCCCAACGCATGTCAAACTTTCTGCACAGGCCGAATGTTTTATTGTAAACGCGGCGGAGTGCGAACCTCTGATCGAAACGGATAAATACATCACCCGGACTTTTCCGGAACGGATTCTTGCAACGGCGGACACCATTTCCAAACATCTGAACGCAGCAAGAACGGTGATTGCACTGAAAAAAGAATATGAGCGCGAAATCGAAGCGCTGCAAAAGGCGAAGGAAAAAACGGGCTCTAAAGTGGAGCTGTTCCTCCTTCCCGCGTTTTATCCGGCGGGAGATGAACAGATGCTGGTACATCTCGTCTGCGGCAAAAGCGTGCCGGAGCGGGGAATCCCGCTTGATGTGGGTGCAGTGGTCGATAATGTGGGTACGCTGCTTTCCATCAGCGACGCTCTGGAGGGTAAGCCGGTCACGGAGAAATATCTCTCCGTCGTCGGCGAGGTCGAAGCGCCCATCATGCTGCATGTTCCGATCGGGACGCCGGCGGTGGAATGTATTCAGGCTGCAAAGCCTACCCTTTCCGATTATGCGGTGATTGTCGGCGGACCGATGATGGGGAAAGCTTATTCTGACCCAGAAGAAATCAAGTCCCTTAGCGTTACCAAGACGACGGGAAATTTTCTGGTTTTGCCGCGGGATCATTCGCTGATCCGCCAGGCGTCCATCCCAATGCGGAGAATCGCAATTCAGGCAAAGAGTGCCTGCGTTCAGTGCCGGTTCTGCACCAGCCTGTGCCCGCGGTATTCCATCGGGCATGCGATGACGCCGCATCTTGTGATGCGCAATCTGTTCCGCGAGCCGTTCCTCCAGGACAACGAAGAATATGAACGGGCGTTCGGTACGGCAGCGAACTGTTCTGAATGTGGTGTCTGTGAGCAGTTTGCCTGCCCGATGGGGCTGTCTCCGCGCAAAGTCAATCACTTTTTAAAAGGCCAGCTGAAAAAGCGCGGCATTCAGGTTCCCAAAAACCGAAACCCGGTGGCGCGTGAAAGTGCGCCTTACCGACAGGTGCCGACGGAGCGGCTGACCGCACGTCTGAATCTGATGAAATACAGCGGGAAGCGGCACCCGGATGGATGCACGGAACTGGCTCCGAAAAAAGTATTTATCCCGTTTCAGCAGCATATCGGCAAACCTGCCGTACC
>DHDF01000071.1:7434-16577 GCA_002399225.1 bacterium UBA4883 | reverse complement strand
TTTATTTTCCAAACAAGCCCTAAGAAACATCGAATCGAAAAGCGGGGGAATCGGCTTTTCCAATGTCGTCAGACGTCTCAACGGTTGGAGAGACGCACAGATTGATATTCAGAGCACAGAAAGCGAAGGGACTGCCGTAACAATAAAAATATCGGACGGTAGGCCTTCTGATTTGTAGTACGCAATAGGGGCATTTCGTACCTTTTACCCTTGTGCCCTGTTCTTATAGGCGGAAGGGGAAATACCAGTATATTTTTTGAAAGCAACGCTGAAATAGGAGACCGTATCATAGCCCACCATATCGGAAATTTCATAAATTTTATAATCGGTGTTGTCCATGTATTCCTTAGCTTTTTCCATGCGTATTCTGATGAGATAGTCAGTGAAGGTTATGTTTTTTTTCGCCTTGAATACAATGCTGAAGTAGCTTGGGCTCATATACGCCTGGCTGGCAACCTTCTCGATGGACAGATCATGGTCGACGTAATGGCTGTCGATATATTTTACGGCCTTATTCAGGGCTGCTGCGGATTTGTTTTTCCGCACGGACTTTACGCTGTCGATGATCTGAAAGAGGTTTTTCTTCAACCGGCCGATCTCGCTGTCCAGATTATCACAAGTGACCGCTCGTCTGTATTCGCGGATAGGGTCTATCACTTCCTGATCCAATTCAATTCCGGCATCCTCTAAGCCCCGGAGCAGACGGGTATACAGATTTGCCACCATCAGGCACATATACAGATGAGAATATCCGCCACTAGCAAGCAGCTTTTGCTTCAGGTCGACCAATTTTCTTTCCACGGTGGGTTTATCGCCGTCCCTTATCAAGGGAATGAAGTCGAAGTCGCTCAACCCACCCTGAATGCCAGGAAGCGCCTCTTCGGTGTCTGGATCTTTGTATTCGATCACAGAGCCGGAACTCCGCACGAATTTCTGCTTCATCGCCCTGCACGCTTCCTGATAGGAACTGCCCAACGACGACACCGTGTCATACATGGCGCCGCAGGCGATGGTTATGGTACAGGGAACCGGAGCGTCGGCGATTTTATCCTGCAGGCTCCGGATGACCCGGTCCCTGCCGGATTTCAGGCAGGCGATGTTTTTTGCCATCAGGCAGAAACCGGCGCGGTCCTCCCGCTGTGCGAACACGACAATATCCAGTCGGCCGGTCTCCGACTCGGACTCGGCGGTCTTTTGTATCGCGGCGGCGAAACCGGCGGTCAGCGCATCGATTTGCGTTCGGGGCAGACTCTGGGTGAGCTGCTCAAAGTTATCCAGCGCCGCAAGCAGCACGCAGCAGCAGGAAAGCATGTCCGGCTTTTGTTCCAAGCGGCCGTACTCGTGCAAAAACGCTTCGCCGCCATTATAAATGAGGCTGTGGATCATATGTTCTTTCATATGCCGGCTTTGGTCTTCCAAAGCCTTCGATTGTCTGTTCTGATTTTTGCATTTGGCTACGGTTTTCCTCAGCAATTCCACAAAATCATTCACTGCAATCGGTTTCAGAATGTAATCTACGGCTCCAACCTTGATTGCCCTTTGCGCGTAACTAAAATCGTCATAGCCGCTGATGATGATCACATTGGTTTCCGGATTGACATCCCTTGCAATCACGGCTAACGTCAGGCCGTCCTGAAAGGGCATCTTTACATCGGTAATCAGAATATCCGGTCCTATCTGCCGGATCATTTTTTCCGCTTCTGCTCCGTTGTTGGCGCAAGCGCACAGGTCGATGCCCAGTTTGTTCCATTCCAGCATGGTTTTCAGCCCATCAAGGATGATCTCGTCATCATCACACAGGATGGCTTTGTACATGATTCTCTCCTCCCTCTGCTCCGATTTTGGGAATGACAACCTCCACCGTCGTCCCCTCCCCGTATTTGGAAGCGACGGTCAGGCCATATTCCTTCCCAAAATACGCTTTGATGCGTCCATTGACGTTCCGCAGGCCGTATCCTGCTTTACCCTCCCCGCCCGTGTCCGATTCCTCTCTGTTCAGCGCCTCCTGAAGCGCCTGCAGCTTTTCGGGCGGAATGCCGACGCCGTCGTCCCATACCGTAAAAATGATTCGGCCCGGCAGTTGACGGGCACTGATGGAAATCAGTATTTTAGATTTCTCAACGCTGAGGCCGTGATAGATCGCATTTTCCACCAATGGCTGCAGCAGCAGTTTCAGAGTGTGATACTTCATCAGATCGGGGGGAACATGCACTTCGTAATCGAATTTTTTGCTGTAACGCATATTCTGCACGACGAGATAACTTTCCACATGTTTTACTTCCTTCTCAATCGGGATGAAATCGTTCCCCTTGCTCAGAGAAATGCGGAACAGAGTGGTAAAACTGGAAAGCATGACGCTGGCGTCCTCAGTGCGGTTCATCCGCAGCAGCCACATGATGGAGTCCAACGAATTGTACAGAAAATGAGGATTGATCTGGGCCTCCAGCGCTTTGTACTCCGACTTGCGCAGCATGACCTGCTTTTCATAAACCAGGTCCATCAGACGGCGTATCTTTTTGATCATCTGGTTGAAACTGGCGCCCAACTGACCGAGCTCGTCTTTTCGGTTGAGGTCGATGGCGGTGCTGAAATCTCCCTCCTCCACACTCAACATCGCCTGCTGGAGTTTCCTGATGGGATCGGTGAATTTTTTGGCGAGATAAAGGGAACTTCCGACGGCCGCGGCGGAAAACACGGCCAGCAGAATCAGCGTGACAATCGCGATGACGTCGATATTCCCGTAAATTTCGGCGGTGGGTACAATGCCGATTATTTTCCAATGCGTCAGGGGAGAGGTCTGATAGACAATCAGCGCTTTTTGGGTCTGTATGACGGCGGTATTGTCCTTAATTTCCCCTTCGGTGGCTTGATAGGATTTGACCCGGTCCAGCACATACTGCCGCAGGCTGCCGGAAAGGCCCGCCCCGGAAGAGGTATTGATGATTTCATTCTGCCCGTCCAGAAGGAGCATGCATCCCCTGTCCCCGAGGCTGCGGTTTACAATTTTCAGCAGCGCGTTTTCCTCAATATCCACTAGGATGATGCCGTTTTTCCGGCCGGTCGCTTTGTCAATATAAGGCATGCCGACGGAAATCAGCGATTCGTCCGTCGTCTTGACTGCAAAGCTGCCGCTATGCGCTTTGTACCAGATGGCGCCGTCCTGAGAGATGATCTGCTGGTACCAGCTGCTCTGCCTGAAGTCGCCGCTATAGAAAGAATAAATATTGGATTTGTAGCTTCCGCCGTTTTCTCCCATGACATATAGTCCAAAAATCTCCGGCTGATAGGTGGTCAGGGAGAGCAGGTCCATTCCCCCCTCCAGGTCCGTGGAATAACGCTCGGAAAGGGTACTGAATTGGGAACGCATGCGTCTCTGCATACTGACATCGTTCATTTCAGTACTGCACAGGGTGTCGGCGCTTTTGAACAGATTCTCCATATCGTTCAACGCCAGTTGTTCCGATTGAATTGAAAAATTCACCGCCTCGTTCCAAAGGGCGTTTCTGCAGATGACAGAGGTGATAAGTCCAAGTAACAACAGGGGAAAAATGGAAATCAGCAAAAAATCGGCCAGTAACTGAAGTTTCGTGGAACGCCCCACGACTTCTGAAATTTTTGGAATTTTCATGCTGCCAGCTTTCTCCTCAAAAGGCTTTTCATCACGAAGTCTCCATACATTCCATCGCGTTGGAGTAATCGATGATGCGGTACGGCATGACGATCTGCGAGGGCGGGACGGTACCGCGCTCCATTTGATCGATCACTTCAAAAACCACATATCCCAGTTTTGGGTTGTTTTCCACCGTGGCCAGATACTCCCCTGCCAAAATGGCTTTCAAAACATCCTGTACCCCGTTCACCGAGACGATGGAAATATTTTTACCCGGATCCATCCCGGCTCCTTTCAACGCCTGCAGAGCGCCCAGCCCATCCTCATCGCTATGGGCAAATACAGCGTTGAAGCTGTTATGGGAATTAATAATAATGTTTTCCATTGCTTTTTCTGCTGTGATGCGGTTGAAATCCCCGACTTCACTGGCGCAGATCTGCATATTCGGGTGTTTTTTGATTTCCTGACGAAACCCCACGTCTCGGTCGCGCGCCACAATGGAGCCTACGCTGCCCTGTATTTCCACAATCTTACACGGTTTGTCCCCGAATCTTTTCTCAAGAAGCTGTGCGCATATCTCGCCTTCTTTTACATAATCGGTCGAAATAACCGTAGCAGAAGAATCCTCACCCGTCGTACCGCTGGTGGGACCCTCTACTAAGATCACCGGAATTTTCTTCTGTTTCGCTTTTTCCAGTACGGGGAAAAGCTGATCCACCCTGCGAGGCGAAATGACCATATAATCTATATTATCATCTAGTAAAGAAAGCAGATCTTTGACCTGCCACTCGCTGGTGTTCTCCTTTGGTTCATGATAGATCAACTCCATTTTCTTCGCTGCGGCCGCTGCCTCAAAACTGTTCAGTTCCTCCGCAAGCCAGGGATTCATTTCTTCTGTTTGCGAGAATACGACCCGCTTGGTTTTATTCACTTTATTTTGGGAATTATTGTCTGCCTCTTTTGTTTGGGAACAGCCGCAAATGAAAATAGCCAGGAAGGCTACCAGAACGGCAATTGTTTTTTTCATTGTCGCGATCCCCCCTTTTGCTGCATCCAAGGAAAAAAGCAGGATACAGCCGTCACACCGTAACACACCCATTGTGATAGGTTTAGCATAAAAAATATAGAAAATCAAGTCGAAATTTGACTATTATTATTTCGCTTTGCCTTGACAACAAAAATGTTTTGTGCTTATAATGGCACCAAAAAAATATCTGAGAAGGTAAAAAATGAAAATTCCAAAAATTAAAAACATCATCGATCTCAGTCTCGAACTATCTCCCGATTCAGTCGTCTGGCCCGGCGACAACCATCTCAGCTTCGACCGGCGGGTAAGAATGGCAGACGGCGCGCTTTGCAATTCTTCCACAATTTTGATGTCTCTGCACACAGCGACCCATGCAGACGCGCCGATCCATTACGCGAAAGGTGGAAAATCGATGGAGTCCGTGCAACTATCCCGGTTTTGCGGTCCAGCGAAGGTCTATACCGTACCCAGCAAGGGGAATTTCATCACACGCGCAGACCTAGAAAAATTAGAAATTGGAAAAAACGACCTGTTGCTTTTCAAGACTGCCAACGGTGAAATGCTCTTGGACCATTCTTTCCATACGCAGTTCGTATGTTTTGATCTGAGCGCCGCGAAATATTTAGTGGAAAAGGGGGTCCGCGGTGTCGGCGTCGACTACCTGTCCATTGAAAAATACAATACGGAAGACGGGCTCGTGCATAACACCCTGCTCTCTCATGAGATTGGCGTTCTTGAGGGGCTCAATCTGTCACAGGTAAAAGACGGCGAATATTTTCTTGCCGCGCTTCCCTTGAAAATCCGCGGATCCGACGGTTCGCCGGTCCGGGCGGTTCTGATCGAATTTGAATAAAAAATCCCCAAATGCCCCCGATGTGATGCCAATCCTCCACATCGGGGGCATTTGGGGATTACAGGCCTCTATTTTCAACGAAAAAAGTCCGGCTCGTGCCGGACTTTTTTGGCAGACTGACCTGTACAAAAGGTCGAAAACAAATGAAATCAAAACTTTTTGCAATCAAAACGAATGTACTTTTCCCTCTTCGGGAGTTTATAATATGAGCTGAAATCGGCAGAATGTGCCGGGCAAAAAAGTCAGGAGGAAAGTTGTATGTTTAAAAAAGCGAAAATTATATCCAGTTTGACGCTCGTTCTGGTCTTGATCGCGTCTTTGTTCGGATGCGGATCTTCCAACACGGCTTCCCAAGCGCCGTCCGCAGGCGCCAATACGGCCAGCACGGCAAAGAAAAGCGGTGGTTATAAGGTGGCGCTGGTCAATTCCTCTCTCGGAGATACCTACCGCGTGCAGTTGCAGGCTGAATTTGTTCAAAAGGCAGACGAACTCAAATCCAAAGGAGTCATCAGCGATTATTTTATCACCAATGCGAACGGTGACATCTCCAAACAGGTCAGCGACATGAAAGACATGATTACGAAAAAAGTGGACGGAATCATCATTGCCGCCGTTTCGCCGTCCGCGCTGTCACCCGTCGTGGAACAGGCCATGAACGCCGGCATTAAAGTGATTTCTTTCAACATGCTGGTGGATACCAACAACGTCACCGGAAAAGTTTACATAGACGACTCGGAATTCGGCCGTATCGGCGCACAGTTCCTGGCGGATAAACTGGGCGGCAAGGGAAACATCATCTGCCTGAACGGGACGGCCGGCAACACGGTAAACGATTCCCGCTGGAATGGTGCGGAAAAAGTCTTCGCAGCACATCCCGGTATGAAAATCGTCGGCACCTCGTATGCGGACTGGGATTATGCAAAGGGCAAGGCGGCCGTGGAAAGCCTGCTTTCCGCCAATCCGAAAATTGACGGCGTATGGTCCCAGGGGGGAGCGATGACCCAGGGCGCCATCGATGCTTTCAACGCCACCGGCCGCGAGCTGGTGCCGATGGTGGGCGAGGCGAACAACGGCCTGTTGAAGGCATGGAAGCAGAACGCCGGCAAAGGAAAATTTGACTGCATTGCGCCCAGCAATCCGGCGCCCGTCAGCGTTTACGCATTGAATGATCTGATCTCCGCACTGAACGGAACCCAGTTTAAAAAGGATGATAAACTGCCCATTCAATCGGTCACGACAGAGACTCTGGACAAATATTATCGCCCGGATCTGCCTGATTCGTTCTGGGTCTTCACCCAACTGACCGATGCCAATCTCAAAAAGCTGTATACGAAATAATGATCCTTCCACAGACAAAACTGTCATGTGAAGCATGCCTGAATGAACCGTATTCGTATGCCAAAGCGGGATGCACCATGACATCCCACTTTGGTATTTTTTTCCGGACCGTTTCAGCGGCATCTGCGGAATCTCCGGCAGTGCGGCTAACACAGTTCAAAACGCTGTCTTGAGAAAGGAGAAATGTATGGCTGAGACCATTCTAAAAATGGAGCACATCTCCAAAACCTTCGGGGGTGTGCAGGCTTTGAATGATGTGAGCTTTGAGTGCGTGAAGGGCGAGGTTCACGTGTTGGCAGGCGAAAACGGCGCGGGGAAAAGCACAATCCTTAAGGTGCTATCCGGCATCCATCAAATTGACTCCGGCACCATCACCCTTCACGGCAAACCGGTGAAATTCCGGACCCCCATGGATTCGCAGCGGAACGGCATTGCGATGGTATATCAGGAACTGACGCTGATTCAGGAGCTTACAGTGGCGGAAAATATTTTCTTGAATATCGAATCGACCGGGAAAGGCCTGCACGTCATCGATAAAAAAAGCCAGATGAAACAGTTGCAAAGCTGCATGGATGCATATGGAATCCATATCGACCCGGGGGCTATTGTGGCCCGCTTGCCGGTGGCGCAGCAGCAACTGGTTGAAATTTTAAAGATTCTGGTGCGTAAACCGGAAATCATCATTCTGGACGAACCCACTTCCTCCCTTGCCAAAAAAGAGGTAGAGACGCTGTACGAAGTGATCCATACTCTGATCCGGAAAGGCAAAACCGTCATTTTCATTTCTCATCGTATGGAAGAAGTATTTACGATCGGCGACCGGGTCACCGTGCTGAAGGACGGTTGTTGCATCGGGACCCGGCAAATATCCGACATCAACACCGACGAGCTGATCCGGATGATGGTGGGCCGCACCCTGCAGAACATCTTTCCGCCGCATTCTGAGGAAAAGTCGGACGAAAACATCTTTGAAGTAAAAAATGTACGCGTCGAAAGAAAAGGCGACCCTATCAATTTCAGCATCCGAAAAGGAGAGATCCTTGGAATCGCCGGGTTGCAGGGGCAAGGTCAGACCGAACTGCTCAACGCCATCTCGGGGATTCAGCCTTTGTACGGCGGGGCCGTCTACATCAACGGGCGGCTATGCAGAATTAAAAACTGCAGGCAGGCCATCAAGGAGGGAATTGCCCTGATCCCGGGCGACCGAAAGCAGGAAGGGCTGTTCCTGAATCTGTCCATACGCCATAACCTCTCTCTGGTGAGCCTGAACAAGCTCACCAGAATCGGGCTGATCAGCCACAGACGGGAAAAAGCTTTTGTACAGGACACAAAAGAAAAAATGCATATTAAAATGGCGGATATGGACGCCGAAGTCTCGAGCCTGTCCGGCGGCAACCAGCAAAAGGTCGTCCTTGGCAAAGAGCTGGCCATTCAGCCGGCCGTGCTGCTCTTTAACGAACCGACCCGAGGCATTGATGTGGAAGCGAAAAGGGAATTTTACAATATAATGCGCCATCTGTCCGACGAAGGGGCCGCCGTTGTGATGTCTTCCAGCGATTTAATGGAAGTCATCGGCGTAAGCGACAGGGTACTGGTCATGTACGAAAACTCCGTTTCCGCGATTCTGTCAGGGAGCCAGATTACGGAGGAAAATATCATGCGTTGCGCGATGGGCTTGAACGCAGAGGAAGAATCAGGTGAGCTTACATGCCAATAAAAGACAGCATTCTGCCAAAAAGATTATTGAACGAGGATTTTAGAGCGCGGTACTCTCAGATTTTCATGATTTATCTATTTCTTATTCTCTTCATGCTGGGCATCAGTTTTTGCAATGGCGATTTTCTGACAATATCCAATCTAAAAAATCTTCTTGTCGGTGCGTTCCCCCTGCTGATGGCTGCTTTTGCTCAAACCTTAGTCATCCTCACCGGCGGAATCGACCTGTCCATAGGCGGCATTATTTCCGTCGCCAACGTGAGCTGCGTGGCATGCATGACCAGGTTCCCCCAGTCTGCCTTCGGATGCGCTTTGGGCGTTCTGACAGCGATCGTGTCGGGCCTGCTGTGCGGTCTGATCAACGGTCTGTTCGTGACCAGGGGCCGCATCCCCTCCATCATTGTGACCATCGCCACCATGACGATCTTTGAAGGCGTCGCTCTTTATATTCTGCCGGTTCCCGGGGGCAGCGTGCACAGCGCGTTCGCCCAGTTTTTAACCGGCGATCTGTTCGGCGTGCCATTGGCCTTGCTGCTGCTTATTCTTGCGACCGTTATCCTCCGCGTCCTTACCAACTCCACTCCGTTCGGTAAGGCTCT
>DHDF01000071.1:2708-7247 GCA_002399225.1 bacterium UBA4883 | reverse complement strand
GGGCTTACCTGCTGGCAGGCCTGTTTTGCTCTTTCGCCGGCATCTTTCTTGCGGCAGAGATGTATTCAGGGGACCCCACCGTCGGCAATACCTTCTCCATGAATTCCATTACCGCCACCGTGGTAGGCGGCACTCTGATGACCGGGGCCGTGGGCGATATTCTGGGGAGCATTGCCGGAGTCTTCATCATTTACATTATCAATAACATGTTGAACCTTCTGGGGGTATCTTCCTATTATCAGTTTATATTCCAGGGCCTCATCTTGATCTTCGCGTTGATCACCAGTTCCCTTAAATCTCAGAAAAAGTAGAAAAATCAACCCAGGAAGGACGGAGACTGAATTGCTACAGGCAAAAAATATTTCCCTGCCGGCGAAACGATTCGATAGGGATTTTTTCAAGAGCATAGCGGTTTACCTGATTCTGATTGCCATGTTATTACTGGCCGAACTGTTTTCACCGGGTTATCTGAAGCTGTCCCATATGATAGGCATCCTGCGGATTTCATCCTTTATGGGCATCGCCGCCATCGGCCAAACATTTGCCATTCTTACCGGCGGCATCGATTTGTCCATTGCCAATACCATCTCTTTTTCCTACATCATCGCCGCTCAGGTTATGATGGGCCAAAACCAGAACGTTCTGCCTGCCCTGGGGGAAGCGCTGCTGCTGGGCCTTGTGGTAGGGCTGATAAACGGGACCAGCGTCTGCTTTTTGAATATTCCCCCGTTTATCATGACGCTGGGCGTAAGCAGCGTCATTCAAGGCGCCTATATGATCTTCACCCAAGGCGCCCCTAAGGGGAATACCGCACCGATCGTGAGCGACATCAGCAACAAAAGTCTCTTCGGCGCGGTTTCCGGCGTCGTGCTCATCTGGCTGCTGCTGGCCGTCCTTTCCATTCTGGTCCTAAAAAGAACGCCGTTCGGCCGTAGGATCTATTCCGTGGGCTCCAACCCCGTCGCTTCCAAATTTTCCGGTATCAATACCAAATGGGTCATTTGCAGCGTCTACATACTTTCCGCCGTGGTCGCATCCCTGACGGGTTTTCTGCTGATCGGTTATACCGGCACCAGTTATCTTGACGCCGGCGCGAAATACAGCACCAGCATCATTGCGGCGGTTGTCATCGGCGGCACCGCTATCACCGGCGGCAAAGGCGGATATATGGGCACGATGGCCGGCGCCGTTATTATGACCGTGCTGGAGGATTTTCTCAACATTATAAGCATCCCCCAGGCGGGCAGGCAAATCATTGAAGGCGTCCTGATTCTGATCCTGATTCTCATTTACGGCCGTGAAAAAATAAAAAAGGCCTGAATCGGCCCGCCGGGAACATCCATAAAGGAGCATGGAAAGATGAAAGAAGATTCGATCCGTTTTATCAATCGGCATAAAATCATTGCCATCGCAAGGGGGCTCCGTCCGGAAGATATGGTCAACACCGCCAAGGCGCTCTATGACGGCGGGATCCGTCTTTTGGAAATTACCTTTAACCAGAGTTCCCCTTCCTGTATGGAAGACACCATAAAGTCTATCAAGCTGGTCTGTGCCGCGATGGGAAGCCGCATGATGGTTGGCGCAGGGACAGTCCTTACCGTGGAGCAGGCTACGGTCGCAAAGGAAGCCGGTGCGGTGTTTATCCTTGCCCCTAATGTGGACATCCCGGTCATCCGTGAGTCGAACCGCATGGGGATGGTTTCAATTCCGGGTGCCATGACCCCGACGGAAGCATGCACCGCGTACAATGCGGGGGCCGATTTTATCAAGATATTTCCTGCCGGGGCGCTGGGACTGGATTACCTGAAAGCCGTTATGGTGCCGTTAAACCATATTCCGATGTATGCGGTGGGGGGAGTGGATGAAGACAATATTCGCGACTATTTCTCCATCGGCCTCAAAGGGGTCGGAATCGGATCGAACATTGTGAAAAGAAGCTTGATTGAAGCGGAAAATTTCTCATCCATCACGGCCCTTGCCAAGCGGTACACCGACGCTATTCAATAAATTTATAATTGGAATCGAGGAAAGATGATGGCTCATTATGTGATTACCATTGACACAGGCACGACCAATACCCGCTGTATCCTTTGGAATGAGAAGCGCGAGAAAATCGCAGAGGAAAAAAGTAAGGTCGGGGTAAGAAACACCGCTATAGACGGCGATAACGGCAAATTGAAGGCGGCCGTGAAAGCATGCCTGGATCAACTGCTCGTCGACGGCAAAATCGGCTACGACGAAGTGAAGCGCGTTATCGCAAGCGGGATGATCACATCGAATGTCGGTCTTGTGGAAATTCCGCATGTCGTCGTGCCGGCAAGCAAAGAAGACCTGGCCCGGGCGACAAAATCCGTCCTGCTGAAGGACGTATGCCCGCTGCCGATCTGGTTCATTCCGGGCGTAAAAAATTCCGGCGGAAAAATTACGCTTGGAAACTTTGAGTCCATGGATATTATGCGTGGAGAAGAAGTCGAAAGCATCGCAATCTTGGAAAGCTGCCCCAAAGGACACAAATATCTGCTGGTCCTTCCCGGATCGCATACGAAATTTGTCTCCGTCGATGAGCAGGGGCAGATCACCGGCTGCCTGACGACGATCACGGGGGAGCTGCTCTCTTCTATTACAAACGACACGATCATCGCGGACGCGGTCGGCAAAAAATATGTTGAAAAAGATACCTATCAGAAGGACATGGTCCTGCTTGGGTATGACACCGCCTGCCGCAGCGGGATCGGGCGCTCCTGCTTTTCCGGCAGAATCCTGAATCAATTTGTGACGGATGATAAAACGAAAGTGGCCAATTTTATTTTCGGCGTCGTCTTTCAGAACGACGTGATGGCCATCAAAAATTCCAGCGCGCTGCAAACTTCACGGGATACGACCGTGATCATCGGCGGGAAAGAACCGTTCAGCACCGCTTTTACGGATATTTTGAAACATGACGGCTACTTTGAAAAGATCGAGCATTACATCGGCAGGGAAGACGTGCCGCTTTCCGCGCTCGGCGCTTATGCCATCGCCGAACTGAGCGGCATCCTTTGAATTTATGCGGGAGGTTTTATCAATGAAAGTGGTTATTACCGATTACGAGTATCCGAATGTGGACCAGGAGCGGAAGATCATCACGGAATTCGGCGCGCAGCTGTGCGCCTGCCACCTGAAGACGCCGGAAGAGATCGCCGCCGAGGTGGAAGACGCGGACGCCGTCATCGTGCAGTATGCGAATCTTACAAAAGAGATCATTGCCGGAATGAAGCACTGCAAAATGATCATCAAATACGGCATCGGCGTCAACAACATCGACTCCGAGGCCGCAACGGGAAAGGGAATCTACGTCTGCAACGTGCCGGACTACGGGGTGGACGAGGTCTCCAACCACGCCATCGCGATGCTGATGGCGCTCGCAAAAAAGCTGCCGGTCGTCACAAAGGCCCTGAAAGACGGAAGATGGGGATACACCCCCACCGTTCCGCTGTTCCGGCTGGATGGCTCCACGCTCGGGCTTGTCGGCATCGGCCGGATTCCTTCGCTCGTTGCTCATAAAATGTCGAATTTCGGCATGATGATTCTTGCTTTCGACCCCTATGTCTCTGCGGAAGAAGCGAAAAAGCGGGGAGCCGAGCTCGTCGATTTCAAGACGCTCTGCCAGGAAAGCGATTTCATTTCCATCCATTGCCCGCTGACGCCCTCCACAACCCATCTTTTCAACCGCGAAGCATTCAAAATGATGAAAAAGACGGCGTTCCTCATCAACACCGCGCGCGGGCCCGTCATTGAGGAAGACGCGCTTGTGGAAGCGCTGGAAACCGGGGAAATCGCGGGGGCCGGCCTCGACGTATTCGAGTCGGAGCCGGTTGCGAAAACGAACCGGCTTCTGCAGATGAATCAGGTCATCGCCACGCCGCACTGCGCCTGGTACAGCGAGGAAGCGATCACCACGCTCCAGCGCAAGGTCGCTGAGGAAGTGGTCAATGTGCTTTCCGGCAACCGGCCGTTCCACTGCACAAACAAACCGATCATCCGATAAGCCAAGAATGGACAAGTCCTCGGCAAGCCGAGGGTCAAAAGAAGCCGATCACCCGGATCGACTTCTTTTCTTTTATATGGTAATATAATAAAAATGCAATTCCTTGGCTGCCGCTTTATAAAATGACCAGAAACGAAGTCCGGGACAAAATCTTTGCGTGGATCGAGCTTTATTACAATTCTGAGCGCCGCTATACGGCCAACGAATGGAATCTCCCGCCACTCAAAAAGAGGGCCCTTTCCTCTCGTGCAGCAGCCTGACTGCTGCGCTTTACCTCGCTAAACTTGGGTGTATGCTTCCCTTGACAATTCCATCCAAAGAAATGGACGGATAAACAAAAGTGGAAGTGCTCAGTAAAGAGATATCTCGCAGAAAAGCGGCGGGAGAGACAAACAGGGAAAAGGCGAAACATATTGGCACCATCGCATCAAAGGACGACATCCCGGGCTGATTTGCCGGTGAAATTAGCTAAAGTCTGTTTGCTTCCCGAATCTTTGCAGGGTCCACCTTCG
>DHDF01000071.1:2270-2448 GCA_002399225.1 bacterium UBA4883 | reverse complement strand
CTCTTCATTTTTCGCGTCCTTGCCGTATCCCCACCCGTCGTCCTGGTCGGTCCTTCCCGGCATCGCCATGCCGCCGAACTCGGAGATCACAATCGGCTGCCCCCGATAGGCAAAGCCGTCCGCCATCAGGCGCCTGCCGTTTCCGCTCATGGCCCCTTCCTGCGTAAATTTTTCCTTG
>DHDF01000071.1:1688-2033 GCA_002399225.1 bacterium UBA4883 | reverse complement strand
ATATCCGAGATCGTATGTTCCCATCCGTCGTTTGTGATGACAGGGCGCATCGGGTCCATTGCTTTTGTCAGATAATAGATGGCTTCCGTAAATGCCTGCTGCTTCTTGTCGAGCAATACGCCGGGAATGCCCCAGGACTCATTGAACGGGGTCCACGTGATGATACACGGGTGATTGTACTGCTGCCGGACAATTTCGAGCCATTCGCGGGTGAAATTATCGACGGCCTGATCGGAAAAGACGTAGGTGGCGGCCATTTCCGACCATACCAGCAACCCTTTCCGGTCGCAGAAATACAAAAACCGGTCGTCTTCGATTTTCTGGTGCAGGCGGATCCCGTTGAAT
>DHDF01000071.1:0-1559 GCA_002399225.1 bacterium UBA4883 | reverse complement strand
CAGTATCCCTGTTCCAGCACCAGCTTCTGATAGAGTTCCCGGCCGTTCAGAAAGGCCTTTCCATCCTGTATGGCGATCTGCCGCATGCCAAAATAGGAATCCACTTCATCCAGGACCTTCTCCCCGCACATCAGGGTGAAGCGCACCCGGTAAAGATTTGGTTCTTCCGGTGTCCAGAGCTGGACCTTCTGCACAAAAGAATCGTCCGAAAGATCGGAAATATAATTCATGGAATCCTGGCTGACGGCAAAGTCAAACTCCCTCACCTTGCGGTCGTCAAAGAAGATTCCGGTTTTGTGGGACAGATTTTCCCTGCCGCCGAGACCTGAGAAGGAATATTCGAACGCGACCGACTGGCGCTCCACATCCGGGGTGATTTTGACGCTGCTGATATGCGTTTCCTCCACAAACTCCATCCACACGGTTTTCCAGATGCCGGTGGACTGAATATACCAGCAGGCGAAGCTGTGGCCCACCCACCTCTGTTTTCCCCTCGGCTGGCAGCAGCTTTTGCTGTCCTCCGCTTTTACAACGATGCGGTTCACCGAGCCGAAAGCGACGCAGCCGGTGATATCGAAATGAAAAGCGGTATTGGCCCCCTTGTGCTCCCCCGCAAAACGGCCGTTGACCCAGACCTTTGCCGAATAGTCCACGCCCTGAAAATTCAGCAGAACACGTCTGCCGTTTTTGGATTGCGGAATCACGACATTTTTTTCATACCAGACGTTTTCATGGTGTTCGGTATCGCCGATTCCGCTGGCACTGCACTCGTATACGAAAGGGACTGCGATCTGCCTGGAAAACGACTTTTTTTCAAACCAATCTTCCTGTTCGCCGAGGTTTTGATCATCGAATTCAAAGTTCCAGGCGCCGTTCAGGTTCACCCAGTCCGCCCGTTCAAACTGTGGTCTGGGATATTGACTCGATTTGGACTGACCGTTCAACATGAGTACTCTCCTTTATCCTGAGAAGTTATAAAATCTTTGTCAGTTTCTCTATCCTTTGATCCCGGACATGGTGATCCCTGTTACGATCTGTTTTTCAAACAGGATAAAAACGATGATGATCGGGATAGACGCCAGGGCGTTCGCCGCCATCGGCAGAATATAATTCGCGGAATAGCTGGAGTTGAAAACGGGGATGCCGACGGGAAGCGTGAACTTTTCTTCCGCGGAGAGCGCCAGGAACGGCCACAGGAAGTTGTTCCAGTTCTGGGTGAAAACGAAAATTCCCAGGGCGGAAAGCGACGTTTTCGACAGCGGCATCACGATGTTCCAGTAACACCGGAACCAGCCGCATCCGTCGATATTTGCACTGTCCATCAGGTCCTTTGGAATGGAATCAAAAAAGTTCTTCAGTACGATAATAGCCAGCGGCAGGGCAATTCCGGGGAAAATGACCCCCGAAAAGGAATTCAGCAGTCTCATTTTCCTTTCGATGATATACAGAGGAATCACGGTCGCCTCAGTGGGGATCATCAGCCCCATCATATAAACGATGTAAACGATCTTCTTGCCTCCGAATGGGATTTTTTAAATCTTGAATTTACAATGTAAGTG
>DHDF01000097.1:12066-12389 GCA_002399225.1 bacterium UBA4883 | reverse complement strand
ATATACTCGACAAAACTGCGGATTCCGCCTTCATACTGGAAATCATCCTCGCGCCGATTTTCCGGTTCCCGTTCGTCCGTCAAAACGATGTGCACGCCCGCATTCAGAAATGCCTGCTCCCGCAGCCGTGTTTGCAGCGTTTCGTAATTGTACACGGTTGTTTCCTTAAAAATTTCCGGATCCGCCTGAAAGCGCACGCGCGTCCCGGTCCGGTTGGTCGCTCCGCGCTTTTCCAGCCCCGTGACAGGCTTGCCTCGTTCAAAACGCTGGAAATAAACGATTCCGTCTTTAAAGACCTCTACTTCCAGCCACTCGGAAAGCGC
>DHDF01000097.1:7313-11946 GCA_002399225.1 bacterium UBA4883 | reverse complement strand
AGCCACTCGGAAAGCGCGTTGACCACGCTTGCGCCGACCCCGTGCAGGCCGCCGGAAACCTTGTATCCGCCGCCGCCGAATTTTCCGCCGGCGTGCAGCATGGTGTAAACCACCGTGACCGTCGGGATGCCGACCTGGTGGTGAATCCCGACGGGAATTCCGCGCCCGTTGTCGGTGACGCAAATCACGTCTCCCGGAAGAATTCCAACTTCAATTTTATCACAGTAACCGGCAAGAGCTTCGTCGATCGCGTTGTCCACGATTTCATACACCAGATGGTGCAGTCCGCGCGGCCCCGTGGAACCGATGTACATGCCGGGGCGCTTGCGAACGGCTTCCAATCCTTCCAGGACCTGTATTTCACTTTCATCATAATCGCTATTCGCCTGTGTGACCTTGCCAAACTCCAAATTGAACCCTCCAGTTAATCTACAAATCGTATCATAATAGCTGCTTATTACGGATCATCAAGAAGTGCCGGCACTAAAGCGGGCCGTATCGAATGGTATAGGGAATCAGAAGTCGCACGACCGCCACGCCGAGGATCGTCACCACCAGAAGAACGGTCAGGTTGGCAGACGGGAGCTTCATCAGGCAAAGATTGATGCCAATCAGCAGCAGGGCGGAGACAGCGTACAGAACAAACCGGCCGGCACGGCCGAAAATGCGAAAAATTTTTCCGCAGTGCGGGCAGACTCCGCGGTTTTCATTTTGCGCCTTTCTCACATCCGGATAGAGAAACCGCGCCCCGCAGTAAGGACAAAGCGGAAGTTTCATTCTTTCGGTTTCTCCTCTTTTCAAAAATCAATAGCGCCCGCGCGCAGTGGAATGAACGGTTCCGTAAGGGCGGCTGCCATCGTCGTAACGGCCGGAGCCGTTCTTCCGCGGTGCAGAACCTCGCTCCGGGGGAGCCGGGCGTTTTCTGGCAGGCGGCTTGACCAGTCTGACCAAAAAGACGGAGACGAGGTAAAACAGGAGAAACGGAATCAAAACCAGCAAAATCAGCCACAGGTCTAAAGACAGAAATCCGAGCAAGTCCAGTAAAAAGAAAACCGCGCTGGTCAGGATAGCGAAAAACGCCAGTCGATACAGCAGCCGATCCAACACGATGTTGGAAATGCCGCTGCATTTGGGGCAAAGATATTCCCCCTGGCTTTTCAGCATCATCGTGTGAAAAAATCCGATTTTATTTCCGCAGTAAGGGCAGCGCGGCTTTCGAAACTTGCTCATGAAAACGCCTCTGTTTTAGAAGTTTTGAAATCCTCCGGCAGATTCCGCCCGCTTCAGCAGCGTGGAGGAAGAAATCTGCGTAATGTAGACCGTAACCTTCTCCCGATTCCCGCAGAGGACAAAGGATTTCGGCATTTCCATTGAGACATTCACAACTTTTCCCGCTTTCTCCGCGGCCGCGAGGGCTTTTCGCGTCATCTGAGAGATCGTTGAAGTCTCCAGGTCAAAGATACCGATGACATCTTTCAGGAGAACAACGGTATCCTGCCCTAAATGAAGATACATTTTAAAGTTGATTCCTTTCTCTGCGCATGAATTTGAAAAAGAACCGGCCGCGCGCGTAAAAACGGCCCGTCTCAGGGAACAGGCGACGAGGCGATTGTTCCGTCTTCCACACGGAACAGCGCCCCGCTTTTCATCAGCCGGGCCGCGCCAGGTTCACAGCAAGTCACGAATACTTGGAACCCGGCCAGATGGTTCAAAAGGTAATCCTGCCGGCCGGCGTCCAGTTCGCTCATCACATCGTCGAGAAAAACGACGGGCCTCTCTCCGTTCATCCGGCTGAGCAGTTCCGCTTCCGCCAGTTTCAGTGCAAGGACGGCGCTGCGTTTTTGCCCTTGGGAAGCATAGGACCTAGCGCTCCTACCATTGATAAAGACATCGATATCGTCCCGGTGTGGACCTGCTCCCGTATGGCCGCTTAGAAGATCTTCCTGACGGTTTTCTGCGAGCGCCCGGCGTAGATCCTCCGCGCTTTTACGGTAAGAAAAGGACAAAGACTCTTTGTTTGAGCTGATCCCGGAATAGAAACCGGCGGCCGGGGCGGACAGCGCTTTAAGATACGCCGTTCTCTGCCGAATGACTCTTTCTCCATACCGGCAAAGCCGGTCATCCCAGATTCCGAGGGTATCCAGAAGCTCTGCATGGCGCGGAATATCTTTCAGCAGCGCATTGCGCTGAATCAGCGTGTGATTGTAGCCGGAGAGAAGCGCCGCATAGCCTGGCTTCATCTGGCAGAGAGCCAAATCAATAAAGTTTCGGCGCAGAGCCGGCCCGCCGCGGATCAGGGAAAGATGTTCCGGAGAAAAGACAACGGCGCAGAACTTACCGGTCAGAGCGGAGCAGGACCCTTTCGATACACCGTTCAGCTCTACCGACCGCCGGCCGCCCGAAATGGTGATTTTTGCAGTCTGCTCCCGGTTCTCGCTTTCAAAGTGCATCTCAAGCAGAGCGGAGCTGTTTTCTTCCGGTACCAATTCCAGATCTTTCGCCCCGCGGAACGATCGTTCTCCTGTAAAAAGCCACATGGCCTCCAGAAGATTGGTCTTTCCCTGCGCATTTTTTCCAAAAATCACATTGACTCCGCCGCACGGTTCGATTTTTCCGGCGTAGAGATTGCGGAAATTTTTCCATGAAAGCTGATGAATATTCACTTGGAACACACCCTGTAAACGGACCCGTCCACCTGAGCCCGGTCGCCCGGTCGCATTTTTTTGCCCCGCATGAGACAGACTGCTCCATTGACTTGCACTCGGCCGTTCTGAATGGCATATTTTGCCTGCCCGCCGGTTTCAAAGGTGCCGGCCATTTTTAAAAGGGCGTCAAGCCGGATAAAATCCGTCTGAATGACGATTTTTTTTTCCTTGATCTCTTTCATATTTTCCCCCAGCTTTCTTAGCCTTCCGAGCTTTTCAGCCGGACCGGCAGAACGAGAAACAGAAAAGAGTTCCCGTCCGGCGGGAGAATCCGCATTGGACTGAGCGGACCGTTCAGCTGGATGTGCACTTCATCGCATTCAGCATTTCGGAGGGCATCGAGCAGAAAACGGTTATTGAATCCCATTTCCAGAGCGTCACCCGTGATCCGTGCATCAAGCCGGTCGGCTGCGCGGCCGATGGCCGTCGAACAGGAAAGGCGGATTTCCCCATCGCCGAAAATGCAGCGCACCGGGCTTTTCAGCCGGTCTGTGATCAAAAGGGAAACCCGTTCGATGCTGCTGATGAAATCTTGGGTTGAAACTTTCATTTCTGTTGAGCATTCATTCGGAATTGCGGCCCGGTAATCCAGAAATTCGCCTTCCAGCAGGCGTGAGATAACCGTATAGTTTCGGATGCTGAACAAAATGTGACGGCGGCTAATCTGAAGTTCCAGTTCTTCGTCGCTGTCGCCGAGCAGTTTGAGAACTTCACTGAGTGTTTTTCCAGGTACAACGAAGCTGGTTTTTAGATCACAGCGGATTGGTTCTTCCCGGATAGCAAGCCGGTAACCGTCTACGGAAATCAGGCGGATGTGATCCGGTTCCAGTTCAAACAGGGTGCCGGTATGGATTGGTTTTGCATCGTTGTCCGCCACGGCAAACAGGGTTTGCCGAATCATACTGCGAAGAGTTTCGCTTGGCAGCTTCAGAGAAGTTTCACTGCTGACGGTGGGAAGCTCCGGGTATTCTTCCGCGGGGATTCCCACGATGGAGTATTCGGCTTCGCCGCTTTCGATCATCGTGATCTGTTTTTCTCCGGAACTGATGGTGACGGTGGGCGCCGGCAGGCGCCGTACAATTTCGCCCAGCAGTCTTGCACTGAGAACGATGCTTCCCTTTTCTTCTGTTTTGCAGTCCAGAACCGTGGTGATTCCAAGTTCCAGATCGTAACCGTATAGCTGAAGGGAGTCTTGGTCTGCTCGGAGAAGGATCCCTTCTAGGGCCGGGATGGAAGACTTGGAAGAAACCGCCCGCTGAATATTCAACACGGCTTCGTTCAGTTTCTGTTTGTCGCAGGTGATTTTCATGCTCTCATCGCTCATTTCTATAAATATCAATGAATGGAAATGGATTTTTCAGTCTTAGGAGTAGTATGCGCTAAAAAGTTGAAATTATTGGAAAGTCCGCATGGCTGCTGGATTTTTAAGGTTTTTTCTCTGGAAGTTTTTCGGTTGGCTATTTGTTGATATCTTTCATGCTTGAGGAGTATTGAACAGAATGTTGAAAACTCTGTGGGAAATGTTGAAAAGAAGTTTAAAGTTTTGACGATTTTCACAGGACATTTTTGGGATGTTTTCCTCGGAATTGTGGAATGTTGAATCGGTTTTCCATGTTTCAACGATCGCGGATGTTTTTGATGATATCTTCTGCGGTCGCTTTTGTCTTCGCGTTTTTTTTGATGTTTTTTTCGACTTGCTGAATCGCGTAGACAACGGTGGAGTGATCCCGCCCGCCGAATTCCTTGCCGATGGAAGTCATCGGCATCTGCGTGATCTCCCGTACGACATACATTGCCATCTGCCTGGCGCTGGAGATGTTTGCGCTGCGTTTGGAGGAGCGGATATCTTCCGCGGTTGTGCCAAAAGTGCGCGCGACTTCATCAATGATCTTTTCTACGGTCAGCGGGGTGGGCTGGTCGTTGTTGAT
>DHDF01000097.1:3763-7058 GCA_002399225.1 bacterium UBA4883 | reverse complement strand
TCCAGCTGCCGGATGTTGTTTTTCAGCCGGTTGGCGATGTATTCCACTACGTTGTCGGGCAGACTGATGCTCATCAGCTCTGCCTTTCTTTTAATAATGGCGATCCGTGTTTCAAAGTCCGGTGGCTGTATGTCGGCCGTAAGTCCCCATTCGAACCGGGTCAGAAGACGCTCTTCCAAGGTAGCGATATCCTTGGGAGGACGATCGCTGGTCAGAACAATCTGTTTTTTTGCTTCGTATAGTGTGTTAAAAGTGTGGAAAAATTCTTCCTGAGTGGAATCTTTGCCTGCAATGAACTGGATATCGTCGACCAGCAACACATCGGCTTTCCGGTAGCGCTGGTGAAATTCGCCTGTGGTACCGCGCCGGATCGCTTCAATCAACTCGTTGGTAAATTCATCCCCCTTGATGTAAACAATTTTCATCCCTGGGTTTGTCGTGCTGATCTGGTGTCGGATGGCATAGAGAAGGTGCGTTTTCCCGAGCCCGGAATTCCCGTAGATAAAAAGGGGATTGTAAAGACTGGCCGGCTTGCTTGCAACCGCCATGGAAGCCGCGTGAGCAAATTTGTTCGATGGTCCTACAATATAAGTATCAAATGTAAATTCATAGTTGTCGCTGTTTTCTTCCGGTTCTTCTTTTTTTGCGTCGCTTTCCAGTTCTCCGGGGATACAGACCCGGATCTGAATCTCTTGGCTGAAAATCTGCCTGAATGCCTCTTCCAGAATGGCACTATAATAATGAAGGATAGTCTGGCGATGCAGTTCATTTGGCACTTTCAGCACTGCGATCCCATCGTTGAAATCGAGCGTGACGGGTTCTATCCTGCTGATCCAGGTGGAATATGCGATTTCCGTTATTTTACTTTTACAGTACTCGCAGACAAGGTTCCAGACTTCAGTAAACGGTTCCATCTTATTGCAGTACCCCATTTTTATTACTTTTCCCGTTTTGACATCGTCTGATTTCTGCCAACGGGTATCATTAATTATAGTATCACAATTACCAGTCTTTTTCAAACGCAGATTTGTCTTTCACGACGCGGTTTGCCCCCGGTGTCTGTGAGAAATTTTAAATTTTCAGCTTTTTTTCTTTTCATCTTGAAAAGATTGTGGTATATTAATCCCTATGGGACCATCTGTATTTCGGCGCGGGCAGGCGGTTTCCTGCACCCTTTTGCGCTTTGATGCGCGGCGCATAGTTGACAGTCTGCCCGCAGATACGATATAATGTTTTTATCATGGACTCAAAATGGTTCTTTTTGAGCCGAAGGAGGGATTTTCATGCTGAGAACCTATCAGCCGAAAAAGCTGCACAGGAAAAAGGAGCACGGCTTCCGCAAGCGCATGTCCACGTCAAACGGTCGCAAGGTTCTTGCCCGTCGCAGAAGGAAGGGCAGGTTGCAGCTCACCTACTAAGGATAAAACGGACAGGCCTGTAAAAAATACGGCCCGAAAGGCCGCGGCATGTTTTCCAAAAGATAGGGCGGGGCCACTCTTTGTGGCCTTTCTTTCATTCGAAACTGAAAAATAAATTTGTGCCGCGGAACTTTTAAAAATCGGAATTTGGTATGGAAGAATATGTGTCGATCAATTTGAATCGGGATTTTCAAAGAGCTTATGCCAAGGGAAAATCCTTTGTCAGTCCGGTGCTTGTTACCTATGTGCTGAAAAACCGGAAGCATGCCCTGCGGATCGGGATTACAACCAGTAAAAAAACCGGGAACGCGGTGCGCCGAAACCGATCCCGTAGGATCATTCGGGAAGCGTTCCGCACTATGCCCCGGGAAATAAAGTCCGGGTTTGATCTGGTCTTTGTCGCAAGGGCCAAAACGACCAAAATGAAAAGCACTGATCTGCGCTGCGTGATGATGCAGCAACTGAAAAGCGCGGGAGTACTCAAATGAAACAAATCCTGCTTTTTTTCATTCGATTTTATCAGAAGGCTATCTCTCCCTATAAAAAGCCATGCTGCAAATATTACCCGACCTGTTCGAATTATGCCATTGAGGCCATTGAGCGGTTCGGCGCGCTGAAGGGCTTTTTCCTTGCGCTGTACCGCGTTTTGCGCTGTAATCCATTTTCCCGCGGGGGATATGACCCCGTCCCGGAGAAAAAGACCGGCCGTCTGTAGCCTTCAATTTCGGCCCACCCGCACTTTGCAAGCCGGAAACTTTGGCTCCGGCGACACTCCGGCGGTTTTCTGCCGGGCAGAGGAGAATTTTCTGTATGAACGATTTTTTTAATTTTTTCGGCAGCGCTCTCGGCTACCTGCTTTGGTTCTTTTATGAGCAGGTCAAAAATTACGGAGTAGCGATTATCCTGTTTACCGTCGCCACAAAAATTCTGCTGTTTCCGTTTTCAGTCAAACAGCAGATTTCTATGGCGGCGAACAGTAAATTGGCTGTAAAACAGAAAGAGCTGCAGAAAAAATATGCGAAAGATAAGGAAAAGCTTCAGATTGAAACTCAGAAGCTTTATGAAAAAGAGGGTGTCAATCCTGCCAGCGGCTGTCTGACCATGGTGATTCCCCTTCTGATTATGATGGGTTTGTATTACACCGTGCTTTATCCTCTGATCAATGCGCTGCATGTTTCCGGCACCGCGGCCGCTTCGGCCGCAACGATGCTGCAGCATCTTCCCGGCATTGGGCAAAGCTTTGACGGCCGTTATGCGCAGATAGAGATTGTCAAGCATTTTTCGGATTTAAAGCCATATCTGACGATGTTTACTGCAAACGAGCTCGCAAGGATGCAGTCGTTCAGCCACGGATTTATGTTTTTGGGCCTGAATCTTCTGGATACGCCCTGCGATGCCAGCAATATTTTCGGAACGCTGTTTCGGTCGAATCTGTGGACCATCCCGATTTTCTGTTTTGTATCGTCGGTCGTCACCCAGTATTTTACCATGAAGCTTCAGCCGGGAATGCAGCAGCAGCAGGGTTGCATGAAGGGAATGTTCTATTTGTTCCCGCTTTTCACGGCATGGATCGCCTGCACGATGCCGGCAGCCGTTGGATTTTATTGGATCATTGCCACGCTCACCGGATTTTTACAGACGGTGATTCTGAATATCTGGTACAGTCCGGCCGATCTGGGTGCAAAAGCAGAGGCGAGGCGCATCGCGCTGCGTGAAGAAGAAGAAGCAAAAATGAAACCCGTTGCCGCGGCGGCGGTTGTCCAGAAAACCGGCGAAAACCGGCAGTCAAAAGCCGAAAGACCGCATCTGTAACGCTGGGACAAGGGTCCGATTTCTGGGAGGGATTACCGAATGAGAGAAGCGATTGGAACCGGCGA
>DHDF01000097.1:3185-3582 GCA_002399225.1 bacterium UBA4883 | reverse complement strand
GAATCCTACGAAGCGGAGTTCGAGATCCTTGAAATGCCAATGAAAAAGACATTTGGCTTGTTTGGTGGAAACCCTGCGAAGGTGAGAGTCTATATTGAAGATGATCCTGCGCAGATTGCCGCCGATTATGCCAAGCGCGTGCTGAAAAGCATGGGTGTTGAAGATGTCGATGTTGGAATCCAGCGAGAAGAGAGCGGGGCATTGCTGAGTCTTTCCGGCAGCGACATCGGTTATGTGATCGGCCACCGCGGCGAAACGCTCGACGCACTTCAGTACCTTGCGGGTCTTGTCGCCAATCATGCCGGAAAATCTTATTATAGAATTAACCTGGATATTGGCAACTATCGAAGCAAGCGGAAACAGACTTTGGAAAGTCTCGGCCGCAAAATGGCGGAAA
>DHDF01000097.1:324-3003 GCA_002399225.1 bacterium UBA4883 | reverse complement strand
AAATCCTGGTCGGAAGGCGAAGATACCGCGCGCCATGTGGTAATCGGACCGGTTGCGGGCGAGCGGCCGGTATTCCGCAAAAACGGATATGGCGGCCGGCGCTCTAGTCCGCGCGGCGCAAAACAACCGTTTCGTTCCGGCCAGCGGAACACTCAAACGGGAGATAAGCCGCAGAGCAGAGAAGAACACCAAAATTCAGAACCGACTGTCCGGCGGCCCCCGGCACCTCTTTACGGGAAGTTTGAAACCAAAAAATAAACAGGCAGATAAGAGGGCGGTTCTTTTAGAATTGTCCTCTTTTTTTGAGGGATTTTTATGAATCAGACAAAATACAGCGAACCCGGCACAACCATTGCGGCCATCTCTACGCCGCAGGCTCCGGGCGGTATCGGTATCATCCGCATTTCCGGCCCGCAGGCGCAGGCAATCGCAGGAAAAGTTTTTTCTCCTCTTCATAAAAAAAGCCTGGAGGAGATTCCAGGGTATTCGGCTCTTTATGGAACGGTTCATGATGAAGCCGGTGAAATCGACGAGGCGATCGCACTGAATTTCCGTCAACCCAAAAGTTTCACCGGAGAAAATGTGGTGGAGCTTTCCTGCCATGGCGGGCTGATGATCTTACGCCGCCTGCTGCGGGCGGTGTTCCATGCGGGCGCGGCGCCCGCCGGTCCGGGAGAGTTCACCCGCCGGGCGTTTCTTAACGGAAAAATCGGGCTGACGGAAGCGGAATCTGTCATGCAGCTTGTCTCTGCGCAGGGAGAACAGGCGGCAAAAGCGGCGCTTGCCGGACATGAAGGCGCACTGGAACGCAAAATCAAGGTTATCCGGGAAGAGTTGCTTCAGACCGCCGCCCATCTTTCCGCCTGGGCCGATTACCCGGAAGACGATGTTCCACAGGTGACGGAACAAGAGCTGCGCGCTTCTCTCACCGGGGTAAAGTCAGACTTGCAGTCACTGCTGAACGGATTCGACGCGGGACAGATTCTGCGCGAAGGAGTCAACACGGTCATTGCGGGCCGCCCGAATACGGGAAAGTCAACGCTGATGAATCTGCTGGCCGGATGCGAGCGGTCGATTGTCACCAGCTTTGCGGGTACGACGCGGGATGTGGTGGAAGACACGGTTCTGCTCGGCGGAATTCCGCTGCGCCTTGCCGACACCGCCGGCCTGCGCGACACCGCCGATCCGATTGAAAACGCCGGGGTCAGCCGCGCTAAGAAGCGCATCCGCTCCGCCCGCCTGATTCTGGCTGTCTTCGACGCTTCGCAGGAGTTGCAGGAAGAAGATAAGAAACTTCTGCGTGATCTTGAAAAAACGCCTTCCATTGCAGTGCTGAATAAGACGGATCTTCCAATTAAATTAAACGAAAAGTATATAAAATCGAAAATAAAACATTTTGTATATTTTTCTGCGCGGACCGGGAAAGGACTTGCGGAACTGACGAAAGAAATTTCGGTCGTTCTCGGCACGAAGGAGCTGGACCCGGCGGACGGGATGCTGTTCACGGAACGCCAGCGCGACGCTGCGGAGCGATCGCTGAATCACGTTGAAGAGGCGCTGGAAGCGCTGGAAAGCGGCATGACGTTTGACGCGATTACGGTTTCAGTTGAAGACGCCGTTTCTGCGCTGCTGGAACTGACAGGCGAACAGGCAACCGTTGCGGTTGTCGATTCTGTCTTTTCTCATTTTTGTGTCGGCAAATAATGTGCGGCCAAAATCTTTAAAGTTAAAACAATTTGGATATTTTAAATGGAGTAATACTGGAGGGAATATTTTGACATATGATGCGGGAACCTATGACGTTGCGGTAATCGGCGCGGGACATGCGGGAATCGAAGCCGGACTGGCATCGGCCCGGCTCGGCTGCAGCACGCTTGTCTTTACCATTAATCTGGATGCCGTTGGAAACTGCCCCTGCAACCCTTCGATTGGCGGGACGGCGAAGGGGCACCTTGTCCGTGAGATTGATGCGCTCGGTGGAGAAATGGGCCGCACGACTGACGAATGTTTTCTTCAGAGCCGCATGCTCAACCGCGGGAAAGGTCCTGCCGTCCATTCACTGCGCGCTCAGATCGACCGGCGCGAATACAGCAAGATCATGAAGCACAAACTGGAACTGCAGCAGAACCTGTTTTTAAAGCAGGCGGAAGTTACGGATCTGGGACGCGCAAAAGATGGAAAATGGTTGGTTCAAACACGGATGGGCGCGGTTTACACCGTTCAAGCGGTCATTGTTGCAACAGGCACTTATCTGACCGGAAAAATTTATATCGGCGAGGAATCCTGGGACGGCGGACCGGACGGCATGTTCCCGGCGGCATTTCTCGGCGCATCGCTGAAAAAGCTTGGGATCCAACTGAGGCGTTTTAAAACCGGAACGCCCGCGCGGGTCCTGAAATCCAGCATTGATTTTTCTAATTTGGAAGTGCAGGAGGGCGACGACCCGGTGATCCCGTTCTCCTATGACACGGTAACGCCCGGAAAAAACCGTGCGATCTGTTACATTTCCTGGACCAACGAAAAGACGAAGAAGATCATTCTGGAGAATCTGGATCGGTCGCCTCTGTTCAGTGGGAAGATCGAAGGAGTCGGACCGCGCTACTGCCCAAGCATCGAATCAAAAATCGTACGGTTTGCGGACCATGAACGCCATCAACTTTTCATCGAGCCCTGCGGGCT
>DHDF01000097.1:0-125 GCA_002399225.1 bacterium UBA4883 | reverse complement strand
TTCATCGAGCCCTGCGGGCTGGATACGGAAGAGATGTATTTGCAGGGCATGAGTTCTTCCCTGCCGGAAGAGGTGCAAATTGCCTTTTATAAAACAATCCCCGGGCTGGAACATGTGCAGATGAT
>DHDF01000056.1:1731-2853 GCA_002399225.1 bacterium UBA4883 | reverse complement strand
GGGAGGTGCTGGCTGTGGAACCGGTGCTGGAAGAGAACGAGCATCTGAAAATCCAATTCCTTTTGGCCGAGACGGGGCGAAGCCTGGGTATGATATTTTCGCCGCCGTCAATGACAAACACAGAACGCTGGATGGGAGGGCTTTTCTCCGACCTCTATGAGAACTGCGGGGGAATCTGCCGATTCGGCGAAGATTATAAAATCCTTTCTAAGTTGGCGAAGGACAGGAATGGAAAGGTAAATGCGTTGTAGACATTAGATGGATGGCCAATGCCTTATATTCCTCCGGCGTTTTTGTCGGAGGCCTGCGGCGTGTGTCCTGCATCAGAATATCACCTAAATCGTTTTGTTCATAAATGCTATTTTGGGATCGGTTCGAAAACCGTTCCTTTCGTAAAAATGTTCGGTCAGATTCCCTTTCAGCGTAAACAGGATTATCTTCTTTGCGCCCATTTCCTTTAATCTCTTCTCAAATTCCATAAATAACTGAGACCCGACCCCCTGACCTCTCTCTGTGTTTCTGACTGCAAATTCTTTTATCGTAAACTCTACCCCGTCGCAATATTGTTCAAAAAATCCCATGACAAAGCCGTATAGCTTATTATCTTGATAGGCACCCAATCCAAAAAATCTTTCTGCGCGAGCCATCGGGCATAATCTTTTAGAAGCTGTCTGGACCGTCCAATTATCATTCCAGGGTTGCGAATTGAACGTCTCTATAAATAATTGAATCATTTCATCCGGTATATCCTCTCCGATTTTCTTATATACGAAGCCCATCCTTTTTCTTCCTCCCAATATTATTTTTCAAAGGTCAGCAGCGCCTTCGAGGGGCGGACCATGCGGATATTTTTGTATGGCCCGCCATTGACACATCTGATAAATTGGTTATACTTATATGTATTATATGCATTGACGGCATTCCCGATTTGCAAAAGAAGACATGGCAGGCCTTGGACTTTAAATTGAGATGGGAAAACGGTTGACCAGTCGACTGGAGATCATGCACTCAGGTGCAGGGTCTCTTTTTTTGAGCAGACTGGAAAATTTTGAAAAGATGGACGGATGGCTTTATAAAACCGCCGATCATCTGATCAAACGTGCAAATGTCAAAGCCGCCTGG
>DHDF01000056.1:0-1601 GCA_002399225.1 bacterium UBA4883 | reverse complement strand
CGAGAGCCGTCCCATTCCCGCCGCGATGATCTACGAAGAATGTTACGATTTACTGGAATCGACACAGGTGGACATGGGCAAATGTCTCAAGGAAGTCTTTGAAAGTTTGACAGAAACGGAAAATCATCGTCCTGACCCATGAAGTATTTGAAAAGAATTCATAGCAATATTTTTTAAAACTTCATGCAACTTTTCGCTTTTCAGGCGAGTTAATCTTAAAAGGTGATTGATAATGTTCAGCTATGACGATCTGAAGGCATTTTCGGAGATTTTAGAAGAAGGAAAGGGCAGAACACTGCCAAAGGAAGAACTCCTCCGTGATATCGACGAGGAACTCGACCATTCGGAGGAGGAGATCCGCGGCGGATTTATCAGGGCGGGCATCGACTGCCTGCAGCGGGCCGAGGGGTCTGCGGTACCGATGTTCAGCAATGCGCAGATCGGGCAAAAACTGCGGAAAATCAAAAAAGCAGCGCGGGCCGAGGCAAGATCCGAGAGGCACAGGAGGGTTTTCTGTTTTTATAAAACAGCTCTGGCCGCCTGTATCGCCCTGCTCGTTTTGATCTTCGTCAATTTCGTTGTGGTCGCACAGACGGGGAAATGCGTATTCAGCGGGATCGTGGGCAATCGGTTCTGTTGTTCCGACGGCTTCGGGGGTCAGGGCAGCAACATTTTAAAAAGCGATGCGAAACCTGCGTTATCTCTCGAATCCCGAAAAGTACAGGCAAACGATGAAAGCCGATAATGCCGACTGGAAAACCGGAGGCCGCATTCTCATTCAAGAGAATGTGGCTTTCTTTTGTTTATGATTCTCGACGTATAGGGGATGTCACCATGCTTCCGTTAAAAAAAGTTCACGGCCTCAGAAAATGGATCATTATCCTTGTCCTTTTTCTGGCCTGTCTGGTTACGGCACTGGCATTTCATTTCGATGTGCTGCAGTTCCTCAAAAATCTGTTTTACTTAAAATACCTGCCGCAGCTCAACAGCAGCACGTCCTTCTGGCTTCTGTTTGTGTTCGGGCTTTTGGCATCCGTCCACTGCATGGGCATGTGCGGCGGCCTTATGCTCACGCAGACGCTGAAGCAGGGGGAAGGGCGGGCCGTGGGCCATACGCCGAAGATAACGGTCCTGCCTGCCGCCCTGTACAATCTCGGGCGGATCGCCTCCTATACGGCTGTCGGCGCCGTCGTAGGAGGAATCGGGCAGGTGCTCACCCTTTCGGATGCGCTGAAAGGCATTGTCCCGATCGTCGGCGGCCTTTTCATGGTGATGATGGCCGTCAACCTCCTGGGAATATTCCCCGTTCTCAGGCGGCTTCAGATAGGGCTTCCGAATTCCGTTGTCAAAAAGCTCCGCAGGACGGACGGCAAAAGCCCGCTTGTCCTCGGGCTGCTCACGGGCTTCATGCCCTGTGGGCCGCTGCAGATTGTGGAGCTTTACGCGCTGGGGACCCGCAGTGCTCTGCTCGGCGCGGCGTCGATGTTCGTGTTCTCTCTGGGAACAGTGCCGGGGCTTTTCGCGTTCGGCGCGTTGAGCTCCATGATCAGCAGGAGATTCTCAAAGGTGGTGATACGAATCAGCGCCGTGCTGGTGGCGGT
>DHDF01000026.1:59598-59767 GCA_002399225.1 bacterium UBA4883 | reverse complement strand
TGTTTCAGCTGTTCGTAATATTCCACCGTTTTAAATTTCACCTGGTAGCCCTCGCCGTTCCGCACAATTTTCAGTTCATTGGGGTTCAGGACATCCTGCAACTGCTCTTTGTCCTGCGCGGCTGGCAGACAGAGCTGCGGAAAGATCACGCACCACCAGTTGTGCCCTT
>DHDF01000026.1:59145-59431 GCA_002399225.1 bacterium UBA4883 | reverse complement strand
CACCACCAGTTGTGCCCTTTTCCCGAGCCGATCGTCACTTCCAACGCGTCATATTCGCCTGCGGGAAGCGTGATTTTGCCGTAAGTGCGGGTTGTAAAATAGGTCTTGGCAAGCCGGATCGCCACCGGGTAATCATACCCCTGTTTTTCCACTTCATCCTGCGCGGCCGACTGGAGCTGATCCATCTTTTTCCGCACTGCTGTTTCCGCCTCGCTGCGGTTCTTTACGTCGTCCAGCATTCCGGCGCTTTCTTCCAGAATTCTGTCGCGCACTTTCAGTTTCAGGC
>DHDF01000026.1:55870-58955 GCA_002399225.1 bacterium UBA4883 | reverse complement strand
TTGGAATTGGCCAGCACATGCAGCCGCAGCACCTGCGAAGGGATTTTTTCGCACCCGGCCGTAAACACCGTAAAATTAAGTAATATGGCAATGACAAAAGCCATGCAGAGAGCTTTTCCAAACGTTTTCATAAAAAATAGCTCCTTTTTTGATTTGCAAAAGAAGCTTTGACCAAAATTTTCCATTTTATTCTTTTTTTTATGAATTTCTTTCATTATAATAAAATAAAAATTACCAAAATAAGGAAGTGTCAAGTATGCCGGGATCATCGATTCATTTACTGGTCCAGTTCAGAGAGATTCTGTTCCGGGGGCCGCTGAGCATGGCAGGCGCCATGCTGTGGGGATGCCTTCTGTATTTAATTTGCCTCCCCTTGTTTTTCCGGAAGAAGAGACTGACCCAAAATTTCTGCATTGCGTTACTGTTTTTGTACGCGGCCGCTCTTTTGCAGTCTTGCCGGTGTCTGGTGGCTCCAAATTCATTCCAGCCCGCAAACCTCACGGCAGCCGATGCCGTCGCGGCAGTGGAATGGAATCCCTTTCTTTTTTCCTCCTTTGGGGTCAGCAACCTGTGGGCGACTCTGCTCCGTGACTTTTTGATTCTGATGCCGATCGGCTTTTTAGTCCCGCTCGCCGCTTCCCGCGCCCGACTCTGGAAAATGCTGATCTTATCGCCGCTGTGCGGAATCGGGCTGGAAGTGCTCCAGTTACTCGCCAACATTCTTTCTCAAACTTCGGAACGCAGCGTAAGCACCGGCGCGGCAATTTTAAGCACCGCAGGATGCCTGACCGGATATCTGCTCTTTTCCGCTTTAAGAAAGCTTCCGCTTCCCAAGCAAAAAGCCCGCCATTACGCGCACCCGGGACAAGCCTCCTAACACATTTGCGGACACGATCTGCAAATACATCGGCTTTCAAAACAAAAATGCGCCTTGATCCAGCTTTTAAAGCTTTCATCAAGACGCGTTTTTATGTCTGATCTCAGGTGAAATTGTTTTCCAGCATCCCATCCTCGTTTTCGCCGGAACGGTAAAACCCGCAAAGGAAAACATCGCTGTAAACCTGTGCAAGCTGACAGGCGCAGGAATATGCCCGCTTTTTTTCTTTTTGCAGAAACAGACCGTACACGGCGGAACCGGTTCCCGTCATGCAGGCGGCAGAAGCGCCCAGCGCAAGCATCCGGCGTTTAATGCCGCCAACGTCCGGCAAAGAGACCGTCGCTTCAAAGGCATTTCCCGTGCATTTTGCGACCTCGGAGGGAACTTTGCGGCGGAGCGCCTCCAGCATCGGCCCTGTAAAGTGGTCGGCAAACACCCCGCTTCGGTCAAAGGCCGTGTAGGCCTTCCCTGTTTCAATGCCCGCACGGGGCTTGCAGATCACGACATGAAAATCGGGGGCGGACGGCAGACGGGTCAGTTTTTCCCCCGTTTCCTCGGCAAGCGCCGTTCCGCCGAAAAGGCAGAACGGCACATCCGCGCCGACGGTCCGCCCGATTTTGGAAAGATCCGCATCGCTCAGGCCAGCGGAAAAGTACCGGTTTAAAAGGCGCAGAGCCGCGGCGGCATCCGCACTGCCCCCTCCGAGCCCCGCCTGCCACGGGATCTTTTTATGGAGAGAAAAAGAAATTCCGCCGTTCCGAATTCCTGCTGCCGAGAAAAAAGCTTCCGCCGTACGCCGAACCGTATTGTCTTCCCCGCAGGGCAGATCCGGCCGGTCGCTGGCAACATGGATCTCTCCATCCGCTGTCCCTGTGAGCGACAGGCGGTCGCAAAGCGTTACCGTCTGAAAAACAGAGCGAAGCAAGTGGTAACCGTCCCGCCTCTTTCCCAAAATATCCAGCGTCAGGTTAAGCTTTGCATAGGCGTTTTCCATTAAAGCCGGCATTTCAGGCATTGCTTTTGCCGGAAAGGGTCCGGATAAAATGCTCAATCCGCGACAGCGCCTCCGTGATATGACGGATGGAGTAAGAATAGGAAACGCGGACATAACCCTCTCCGCAGTCTCCGAACGCATTGCCCGGAACCACCGCCACCCGTTCCGAATACAGCAGCTTTTCGCAGAATTCCTCAGAGCTCAGGCCCGTGCTCTTAATGCAGGGAAAGACGTAGAACGCACCCTCCGGCTCAAAGCAGGTAAGGCCCATCGAGTTAAAGCCGTCCACAATCAGCCGTCTGCGCATATCATACTGCTCCCGCATGGAAACAATGTCGCCGTCCCCGTTTTTCAGCGCCTCCACCGCGGCGTACTGCGCCGTGGTCGGCGCGCTCATAATGCCGAACTGATGCAGCTTTGTCATCTGTTTGATGATTTCTTCCGGCCCGGCGGCAAATCCGAGGCGCCATCCGGTCATGGCAAACGCTTTGGAAAAGCCGTTAACTAAGACGGTCCGTTCCTTCATGCCGTCAATTTCCGCAAAAGACACATGCCGGTAATCGCCGTAAGTCAGCTCCCCGTAAATTTCATCCGACAGCACCAGCAGGTTGTGCCTTTTCACGACCTCCGCCACTTCTTCCAGATTTTTTCGGCGCATGACGGCGCCTGTCGGATTATTCGGGTATGGGAGGATCAGAAGTTTGGTCTTCGGCGTAATTTTCTGTTCCAGCTCTTCCGCCGTCAGCCGGAACTTGTCTTTCTGCTTGGTCTCCACCGCAACCGGCACACCCCGTGCCATCTGCGTCAGCGGGGTATAGCAAACAAAGCTCGGCTCCGGGATCAGAACTTCTTCGCCGAGTTCCACTAGAGAGCGGATTGTCAGATCGATCGCTTCGCTGCCGCCAACCGTGACCAGAATTTCCGTTTTCGGGTCGTATTCCAGATGATAATGGCGCTTCAGAAAACGGCAGATCTCTTCCCTCAGTTCGATAAACCCGCGGTTTGGAGAATACCAGGTCTTTCCATCCTCCAGCGAATGGATACCCTCTTCCCTCACATGCCATGGCGTTGTAAAGTCCGGCTCGCCGATTGAGAGGGAAATCACATTGTCCATTTCATTCGCAATATCGAAAAAGCGGCGGATGCCGGAGGGCTTCATATTTTTTACGTTGCTGTTGAGCATGCGCTGATAGTCAATCACAGAGCACACTCCT
>DHDF01000026.1:45143-55615 GCA_002399225.1 bacterium UBA4883 | reverse complement strand
ATTGCGATATCCTGCATGCTTTTTCCATGGACCTTGACCGCCAAGTCATAGCCGCCCGACATTAGATAAACACTTTCCACTTCATCAAACTGCATGACTTTCCCCGCGATCTCATCAAAACCGCGCTCCCGTTTTGGAGATACACGCAGCTCAATCAGGGCGCTCGCCTTGTTCTTGTCAATCTTTTCCCAGTTGATCAGCGCCTTGTAGCCGCGAATGACCCCCGCCTTTTCATAGGCGGCGATTTCGTCTTCCACTTCGTTTTCCGTTTTTCCAAGCATCACGGCAAGCTGCTTGTCTGACAATCTCGCATTTTCACTTAAAAGCGCCAGCAAACGATCATCCAATTCAATACACTCCCTTAAAAAGTACATAGATCTGACTGAATTTATTCAACCGGCAGAAAATGAGGCTGTCTGCCGGAATAAACCGCAAAATGGTGAAAACCGGCTTCGCGGAGAAGCTTCAGGCCGTACTCAATCCCCGCGCCGACATCCGCCCAGCGGTGAGCGTCGGAACCAAGGGTAATCAGAGTGCCCCCTAGTTCCCGGTAGCGCTGGATCACAGGGTAGTCGGGCATAGGAACCCCCAGCTTCTGCCGAAGGCCGGAGGTGTTAACCTCCAGGGCAATCTTGTTTGCGATCAAGCTTCTCAGGACTTCATCGATTCTGTTTTTATATTGAGAGCTTTGGACAGTAAGACCATATTCTCCGACAATATAGCGCAGGGGATAAGTTAAATGGGCAAGGGAATCAAAGTTGCCCCATTCAATCATCTCTAGAATTTCATCGAAGTAGCGGTTCAGCAGATCATCAAGTCCGGCAGCAGAATAATTCAGTTCAAAAAAGTCCTTCTGATTTCGAAGATTATGTAAAGAGCCGAGGACAAAGTCATATTGAAAGCAGCCAAGAGCATCTTCGGCAGCGGTCAGATCCTGCGTCGGTTGGCCGAGTTCAATGCCGGAAAAGACACGAAGCCGACCCTGAAAAGCCGCCGCAGCTTTACGCGATTCATAACAGGACTGGCGAATGGATCGGTCAAATCCACCGGCGCGGTACAAGTTGCACTCACAGTGATCCGTAAAGGTAACGGAATAAAGCCCCAGCCTGGCGGCGCTTTCGCAGATCATCATTGCGGAATCCGTTCCATCTGCGGAACAGTCCGTATGAATATGGCAATCCGATAGATATTGAAGACTCATGGCGATCCTCCCATCCGATTCCTTTTCCCTCTCGACGATTTTATCTTAAATTTCAGTCCGTTTCATTGTGTTTCATTATATTAACGATATTATAGTATCACAATTTTTTCTGAAATCCTAGATAAATCCTTCCTAGGTTCTCGGCGGGGTTCTTCCCTTTTTTTGAACATTTTGCCATCGATTTTCCTGATCAAATCGATATGAAACATGATCTTAAGTGATAAAGCTTTCGGCAAAACTCGGGATGCCTTAAAAAATTGTCAGAGTTCCTGTCCCCCATGTTACCAAAGAACCATTGACAAGCTAATATGATTAGTTTAATATATATACACTGTAGCCTATTTCAAATTTTCAGCGGATCAAGGACGGTTGAAACCGCTGCCCGGCTTCAATCTTCAGGGAGACTTTGGGAGAAAGCTGCCCTCCCTTCACAATTCTCTGGGCGGCGTTCGGGTTTCTTATTTGACTAGGATTTAAACTTGACAAAGGGGCTATTTTCCCACATAATAACAATTATAGATAATTATTAATTTGTTGGGAGGTGCCGAAATGAGGGCGGTTGTTACTGTAATCGGCAAAGACATGGTCGGCATTCTTGCAAAGATTTCCGCAATCTGCGCAGAGAATGATGTAAATGTGATGGAAGTGACCCAATCGGTTCTTCAGGATCTGTTTGCCATGATTATGCTGGTCGATATTTCAAAATGCAGGATTCCACTGGTGAATTTATCCGAACGATTAACCGACGCCGGAAAAGAGCTAAACCTTTCCGTTTACGTTATGCACGAGGACATTTTTAACGCCATGCACCGCATCTGATGCGGATTTCAAAACGAAGACTGGAGAATCAGCTATGATAAATTCCCGTGACATTCTGGAAACCATACGAATGATCGACAATGAAAATCTTGACGTGCGGACCATCACGATGGGAATTTCTCTGCTTGACTGCGCCGACCCGGACGCCGACCGCGCATGCGAGAAAATCTATGACAAAATCTGCCGCTATGCCGGGGACCTCGTGAAAACTGGAGAAGATATCAGCAAAGAATACGGAATACCAATCATTCACAAGCGCGTTTCGGTCACTCCAATCGCCATGATCGCCGCAGCGTGCCCGGATAAAAATCCGGTTCGATTTGCAAAAACGATGGATCGCGCCGCCAAAGAGATCGGCGTGAACTTTATCGGCGGGTATTCCGCTCTGGTTCAAAAGGGATTCGGCCCAGGCGACTATGCTCTCATAGAAAGCATCCCCGAAGCTTTGAGCGAAACGGAACTGGTGTGCTCTTCCGTGAATATTGGCTCCACAAAGGCCGGTATTAACATGGATGCCGTGGAAAAAATGGGCCACATTGTGCTGGACACCGCCAAGGCAACCGTAGATCAGAACTGCATCGGCCCGGCAAAACTGGTGGTTTTCTGCAACGCTCCGGAAGATAATCCTTTCATGGCCGGCGCATTTCACGGCACCGGAGAACCGGACTGCGTGATTAACGTTGGCGTTTCCGGACCAGGCGTGGTCCGCGCGGCACTTGCAAAAGCCGGAAACTGCACGATGGATGAAGTCGCCAACATCATCAAGAAAACCGCTTTTAAAGTGACACGGATGGGTCAGCTTGTAGCTCAGGAAGCCTCCCGCAGACTCTGCGTTCCATTTGGTATCATCGACTTGTCCCTTGCGCCAACCCCTGCAGTTGGGGATTCCGTCGCCCATATTCTGGAGGAGATGGGACTGGAAAGCTGCGGCGCGCACGGAACCACAGCGGCTCTCGCCCTTTTGAACGACGCTGTGAAAAAGGGAGGTGTCATGGCTTCTTCCCATGTTGGAGGCCTCTCGGGGGCTTTCATCCCCGTCACAGAAGACGCGGGTATGATCAACGCGGCACGCCGCGGTTCCCTCAGCATGACAAAGTTGGAATGTATGACTTCCGTCTGCTCGGTCGGGCTTGACATGATCCCCATCCCGGGAGATACACCCCCGGAAATCATCTCGGCTATCATCGCGGACGAAGCGGCAATTGGTATGGTCAATTTCAAAACGACCGCAGCCAGGCTGATCCCCGCCATTGGCAAAAAAGCCGGAGACGAGCTGAATTTCGGCGGGTTGCTGGGCGGCGGCCCCGTTATGGAGGTCAACCGCTTCTCCCCTCTAAAAATGATCCGGCGCGGTGGCAGGATTCCCGCTCCAATTCAAAGCCTAAAAAATTAATGGACATGAAGATTTACTAAAATTTTTGTCTATTTCATATTGAAAAAGTCTTTTTTCAGAATTGTTTTTTTTCATTTCTTCAAATATAATTATTAATCCATGGTATACTAGTGGTAATTTTAATGTCGAAATAACTGCGGCAGTTTGTGCAGACTATATAGATGCGGGAGGGATTATCGAATGCAGGATCTGATGAAACAGATCATTAATATGGACCAAAAAGCCCGGCAGATTACGGAAGCCGCCCAGCACGAAAAGGTCGATTCCACAAAAGAAATCGAGAAAAGGCGCGAAGAAATCCGCCAAAAATACATGGATGAAGCGAGAAGACGAATCGCGAAAAATGAGCCGAAAGAGCGTGCGGCAGCCGAAGCGGTGTGGGAACAAAAGAAGCAGCACAGCGATGAGCTGGCTGCCCGTCTTGACCAGATGTATCGGGAAAAGGGAGATCAGTGGGTCAAGCAGATTGTCTCGAGAGTTTTGGGGGAGTGAGAAAGGATGCTTTCCGAATTTTCTTCCAATGTTGTTCTTTCCAAGGCACGCGCCATGTATGGCAAGCGTCTAACCGTCCAAAACTATGCCGACCTGCTCGCTTGCCAGTCGGTTGGTGAAGTAGCGGTCTATTTAAAAGAAAACACAGCCTATGAAAAAGTCCTTTCCGGCATTGAAGAAACCGAAATCCACCGCGGACAGCTTGAAGCAAAATTGAAGCAAAAGGTGCTGGAAGAGTATGCCTCTTTATGCCATTACGAAATCACCGTTGGAGAGCATTTCGCCCAGTACTTTATCAAGAGAAATGAAATCGATCAAATCCTGCACATCATTCTTCTATTAGATGCGGGTATTCCGGAAAATTACCTGTTCAACATGCCGTCTTATCTTCTCCGCCATACGAAAATCGACCTGAAAGCGTTCAGTAAAATCAAAACTTTTGACGACCTTCTCCGCGTTTTGAATCACACTGAATACCGCCGTATTTTGGAGCCATTTTCCCCGGATGAAAACGGATGGATCAATTACACGGGGATTGAAAGTGCTCTCTATTCGTATTTGTACTCCAGTATTTTTCGGATTATCAAAAAATACACCCATGGGGAGACAGCGAAACAGCTGAACGATATTTTGCAGTCTTACATTGATCTGACCAATTTTACCAGAATTGTCCGGCTAAAAATATCTTACCATTCCGAACCGGAATTTGTTAAAAAGGCTTTGTTTCCTTATGGCACCTTCCGTGAACATCTGTTAGACAAAATGATGGAAGCAACCAGCGAGGAAGAAATCACGGCAATCCTGGGAACTACTGAAATCGGGAAACGCGCTTTAAAATTCGAGCATGATTACGTCGGGGAAATTCCGCGGCGTATGAATTTCCGCAACTGCTATCACTATCTTGATTTCTCAACACATCCTTCAGTCGTATTGATCTCTTACATTGTTACAAGTGAAACGGAAATCAGCGACATCATCACGATCGTTGAGGGAATCCGTTATCATTTAGCGACGGATGAAATCCGAAAGTTGCTCATTATTGTGAATAATTAATTGAGAAGAAGGGGAGCGAAACATGGCAGTTGTAAAAATTAAAATTCTCAACGTGATTGGAAGAATGTCCGAACTGAACGATGTCACCACTTTGTTGGGAAAATCCGGGGCCTTTCATCCGGATAATGCATTGTCTTTTTATTCGGACACCTCAGAATTCATTCCTTTAAATGATGAAAATCCATATATGAGCGCATTGCATACGTTGGATGAAACCATGAAATCCATGGGCAAACATGTAGAGCTTCTGAGCTCCCGCATGGTTGAGAAGATTGAACCGACTGTAAGAGGATGGAAGCCTTTTGTCAAGGATTTTTCCACTTCCGTCGCCGGCTTGCTGAAGAAGCGGGAAGAAATCGCCAAGCTAATTGAAGACGATAACAAAGAAATCGAAAAGGTCAGTCATTTTAAAAATCTGGATCTCAATCTGGACGATTTGCGGAACTGTCAGTTTGTCAAGATCCGATTCGGTTCTCTGCCGGTCGACAGCTATGAAAAGCTTGAAAGCTATGAAGACGACCCTTATGTCGTCTTTTTCCCGAGCGGCAAGGACGAAGAGCGCTACTGGGGAATGTACTGCGCCCCGACGGAACGGATTACGGAAGTGGACCGAATCTTTTCCGGGCTCTATTTTGAACGGACCCGTCTGCATGAATTGACGGGGACCATGAAAACCTCCATGAGCCAATTAGCGGAAAGAAAACAGAAAAGAGTCAGCGCACGGTCGGAAATTGATCGTCAGATTGAAGCTTTATGGAACAAGGAAAAGCAAACTGTTCAGAACGTCTATTCCTGGCTTTCCGAAGAATATGTCTTTTACAATATTCGCCGTTTTGCTGCAAGGTACGGTGACAACTTCATCCTAACCGGGTGGATCCCGGCAGACCGTGAAAACCAAATTCGCGGTTGGTTTGATCAACTGGAAACGGTGAAATATACCTTTGACAATGCGGAAAATCCAGAGGTTTTAACCCACTCGCCGCCTGTCAAACTGAAAAACAAAAAACTTTTTCGGCCCTTTGAGTACTTTGTAGAAATGTACGGCCTCCCGTCCTATAACGAGGTGGATCCGACGATTCTGGTAGCCATTACTTATTTTATTCTTTTCGGAATTATGTTTGCGGACCTAGGCCAGGGGCTTTGCGTTATGCTTGCCGGATACTTCATGTGGAAAAAATTAGACATGAAGCTCGGAAGGATTTTGATTCCCTGCGGAATCAGTTCAGCTATTTTTGGCACTTTGTTCGGATCCTTTTTCGGATTAGAACACTTTTTGGATCCGTTCTACTACGCTCTTTTCGGCTTGAATGAAAAGCCGATTTCCGTCATGGAGCCGGAAACAACCAGCAAGATTATCCTGTTGTCCGTCATGCTTGGCATTTCACTGGTCATTATTGCGATGCTGATCAATATCTATTCGTCGATGCGCAGAAAAAATTATACCAGCGCTTTTTTCGGGCCGAATGGAATGGCGGGCCTAGTCTTTTACTCTTCCATCGTTTTCGGGTTTGGCGGCCAGATTATGTCTGGTAAAAAAATCGTCACTCTCCCCTACGTTCTTTGTCTGATTATCCTGCCCCTGATCGCCATGTTTTTCCGCGAGGTGCTCGGCGGGCTGGCAGAAGCTCGTCCCAACTGGAAACCGGAAAGCTGGGGCGACTATATTGTGCAGAACGTCTTTGAGGTTTTTGAATTTTTGCTGAGTTTTTTGACCAATACCATGAGCTTTATTCGTGTTGGCGCATTTGTTCTGGTACACGCCGGAATGATGATGGTGGTATTCATGCTGGCTGAAATGACCTCAGGCATTGGATTTGTACTGATTGTACTGATCGGGAATATTTTCGTCATTGCCCTTGAAGGGTTGCTCGTCGGGATTCAGGCCCTGAGGCTCGAATTCTATGAAATGTTTAGCCGATTCTTCGACGGGGAGGGCCGGCCGTTTACACCGGTTACTGTCCGCCAGGAATCCTGACCCTTTTGCTACATATTTTCACTTAGGAGGAATCAACGATGTTTTACGTTTATTTTGCTTTGCCGATCGTCTTTTTGGCGGTGTCTACTTTTCTTGCCATCCGTGCTGTGAAGCGCGGCCGTAAAAAGCGCAGCGCTTTGGTCGCTCAGTTGCTTGCTTTTGCCGTTGTCTGCCTGATCACCTTTGTGGCGCCGGCAGTTGCTCACGCCGCTTCCACCAATCAGGGAACGACTGCTCAGACGACTCAGACCACTCAGACTTCCACTACCTCCAACTCTTCGAAAGGGATGATCATGCTGGCGGCCGCCCTTTCCACAGGCCTTGCCGCAATCGGCGGCGGCATTGCCGTCGCGGCTTCCGCTCCTGCCGCTATCGGAGCGACCAGCGAGGATCCGAAAACTTTCGGCAAATCTCTGATTTTTGTCGCGCTTGGCGAAGGAATCGCGATCTACGGACTTTTGATCTCCATTCTGATTCTAAATAAAGTCTGATCCTGGCTTTAGAAACGGAGGCCATTTTATGCGTTTTTATGTGATCAGTGACAATGTGGACACCCAGGTTGGGATGCGCCTTGCGGGTATCGAAGGGGTGGTCGTTCATAAAGAGGATGAGGTGCGGCAGGCCCTTCAGTCAGCAATCGACCAGGAAGACATCGCCGTGGTTTTAATCACAGAGACTCTGCTCTCCCTCTGCTCTGAAATGATTTACAATCTAAAGTTGAACCGCAGAAGGCCGCTGATTGTCGAAATTCCAGACCGACATGGAAACGGGCGTACCAAAGACTCGATTACCCGTTATGTCCGCGAAGCAATTGGCGTTAAGATTTAAACGAATTTTATTTGGTCAAACGGGGGCTCGTAAATGGCTAACACCGACGAAAAGAAAGATAAGTTTTGCATTGCGATCAATCACTATGCCGAAGAACAGCGGAAAAAAATAGAAGACGAAATCGCCGCGTTTAAAGAAAAGGAACTCAGCGAAGCGGAAATCGAAATTCTGACGGAATGTTACCTCATGATCCAAAAGGAAATGGCCCAGATGCGAACGGGAATTTCAAAAGAAATGGCCGCGCGGGAAACGGACCTGAAACGGCAGCTGCTGGAAAAGAGACAGAAAATCACCGACGATATTTTCCAGCGCGCCAGGGAACAGCTGGTTGAATTTACCAAGACGGACCTTTACGCTGATTTCTTGAAAAAATCGGTCGAACAATTTGCAAAGGCACTGCAACAGCAGGATTCTGTTATTTTCATCAAACCTGCAGATGAAAAATATGAGGAAATCATTCGCGGTGCCTTCCAGCACTCCTGCTCCTTTCAGCCATCTGACAGTATTCACATCGGCGGAATTAAAGCCCGCAATGAAAGCATGGGCCTTTTGGCGGACAATACACTTGACACTCTGCTGGAAAGTCAGCGTGAATGGTTCGAAGAGCAGTCCGGTATGGCAGTTGTCTGATACGGCTGGAACTCCGTTTGACAAGCGCGGTATTTTTTCTGCCGGTTTGCCGATGTTCCTGCAATTTAAAACGGATTAGAGTTTTCGGAGATGAAGATATGGATTATCAGGATACAATCTATGGAATTAACGGACCGGTCGTGACCGTCAAGAATTCCCGCAGCTTTTCCATGATGGAAATGGTCTTTGTTGGGAAAGAACGCCTTGTGGGTGAAGTGATCGGTGTTTCGGATCAAAAAACCACGATCCAGGTCTATGAGGAGACCACAGGCCTGCGCCCCGGAGAACCGGTTTCCGGCACCGGCAGCCCTATGAACGTGACTTTGGGGCCCGGAATTCTCAACAATATATTCGACGGAATCGAACGCCCTCTGAAAGAAATTGCCGCAGAATCCGGTTCTTTCATTTCACGGGGCAACAACACGCCGCCGCTGAATGAAAACCGCGAATGGGATGTCACGCTCACTGCAAAAGAGGGTGACTACCTCAAAGGCGGCGATATTTATGCGGAACTGCCGGAAACACCGGTCATTCGACACAAATGCATGGTGCCGCCCGGGATATCCGGAACGGTTGTTTCGGTCAAGCCAAACGGCAAATACCGTGTGAACGACACAGTGTTGGAATTAAAAGACGATTCCGGAAAAACGCATCCGCTCTCTCTCTGCCAGAAATGGTCCATCCGGATGCCTCGTCCCGTGGAGGGATACCTGCCGCCTAATATTCCGCTGGTGACCGGGCAGCGCGTTATCGATACGCTGTTCCCCGTTTCCAAAGGTGGAACGGCAGCGATTCCGGGCGGATTCGGCACGGGAAAGACCATGACGCAGCATCAGCTTGCAAAGTGGTGTGACGCGGACATTATCATTTATGTCGGATGCGGAGAACGCGGCAACGAGATGAGCCAGGTGCTGGACGAATTTTCAGAATTGAAAGACCCGAAAACCGGCCGTCAGCTAATGGACCGGACCGCATTGATCGCAAACACGAGCAACATGCCGGTAGCGGCCCGCGAAGCTTCCATCTACACTGGAATTACGCTCGGCGAATATTACCGGGACATGGGGTATCATGTTGCGCTGATGGCAGATTCCACTTCCCGCTGGGCTGAGGCCCTGCGTGAAATTTCCGGCCGCCTGGAAGAAATGCCGGCCGAAGAAGGGTTCCCTGCCTACCTGCCCAGCCGGCTTGCTGAATTTTATGAACGCGCGGGCATGGTAAAAAATCTGAACGGAACACAAGGCTCCGTCACCATCATCGGAGCCGTTTCTCCGCAGGGCTCCGATTTTTCAGAGCCTGTCACACAGAATACGAAGCGTTTCACACGCTGCTTCTGGGCGCTTGACAAAACGCTCTCTTATGCGCGTCATTCCCCCGCCATTAACTGGATTCAGAGCTATACCGAATACTTTCCCGATCTCGATCCGTGGTATACCGAGCACCTGGGGGAAGATTTTATCCAGTACCGGAAAAAGATCAACAATATTCTCCAGCAGGAAAATAAGCTGATGGAAATCGTGAAGCTGATCGGCTCGGATGTGCTTCCGGACGACCAAAAGCTGATCATTGAAACTGCGCGGGTTATCCGCGTCGGCTTTTTGCAGCAAAATGCATTCCATGCAGAAGATACTTATGTCCCACTGGAAAAGCAGAAGCTGATGATGAAGGTGATTCTTCACCTTTATCAAAAATCCAAGCAGCTGATTTCCGCCAGCATCCCGATTTCTAACATCGTGAAGACCGGACTGTTCGACAAGCTGACGAAAATGAAATATGACATTCCGAACAACAAGCCAGAAATGTTCGACGATTATATCAAAGAAATTGACGATACACTCTCAAAAATTGTATCTGCCTAAAGCGGCCTTATTCCGGCCCTTTTTACTTTGTTATGCTCTTAAAATGATTCATTGGAAGGCGGTTTCACATGATTCTTGATTATATCGGTGTAAAAGATATCAGCGGCCCCCTGATTGTTCTTGACAATGTGCAGGATGCTTTTTTTGAAGAGGTGGTAGGCATCCGCCTGGAAGACGGTAGCATCCGCCAAGGCCGTATCGTCCAGATGGATGGCAGCCGTG
>DHDF01000026.1:43195-44905 GCA_002399225.1 bacterium UBA4883 | reverse complement strand
TGATGGGCTTGGAGATATTTTCCCGGTAAAGAGGGCAAATGTAAATGGGTCCCCCATTAACCCATATTCAAGAATCTACCCGAAAAACTATATTAACACCGGTATTTCTACAATTGACACCTTGATGACGCTGATTCGCGGACAAAAACTGCCGATTTTTTCAGGTTCCGGCATGAAGCATAACGAACTGGCCGTGCAGATTGCCCGTCAGGCGCGGATCAGCGATGAAGAAAGCGGTTTTGCCATTGTTTTCGCTGCTATGGGCGTAAAAAACGATGTGGCGGATTATTTCCGCCGCTCTTTTAATGACTCTGGAATCCTCCGCCGGGTCGTCATGTTCATCAACCTTGCAAACGACCCGATTATCGAGAGGATTCTGACTCCGCGCTGTGCCTTGACAGCGGCGGAATATCTGGCCTTTGAGCTTGGCATGCATGTTCTGGTTATTATGACCGATATGACTGCTTACGCGGAGGCTCTGCGTGAGTTTAGCTCTTCCAAAGGTGAAATTCCGGGCAGAAAAGGATACCCTGGCTATTTGTATTCCGACCTCGCCTCTTTGTATGAGCGCGCCGGAATGGTGAAAGGAAAAACGGGTTCCGTCACACAGCTCCCGATTCTGACCATGCCGAATGACGATGTGACGCATCCGGTTCCGGATTTGACCGGCTATATTACGGAAGGCCAGATTGTTCTGGACCGTTCTCTGGACGCACAGGGCGTTTACCCGCCGGTTTCCGTTCTTCCCTCCCTTTCCCGTCTGATGAAAGACGGCATTGGCAAAGGCTATACCCGCGAGGATCACTCCGCTCTTTCCAACCAGCTTTTCGCGTCTTATGCCAAAGTGATGGAAGTTCGTTCCCTGGCTTCGGTGATCGGCGAAGAAGAACTTTCTCCGGAAGATAAAAAATATCTTGAGTTTGGCAAACAGTTCGAGGCCCGGTTTGTCAATCAAGGACCAAATGAAAACCGTTCCATTGAGCAAAGCTTAAATTTAGGCTGGGAACTCTTGGCATCTCTGCCCAGAGAAACGCTGGACCGCGTGGATGAACAAACGTTGGATCAGTATTACGAACCGGCAAAAAAGCGCATCATGAGCCGTGACGATTCCAAAAGCGGCGCTTCTCAGGCTTTTTGGGATCATGTGAAGCAGATCGGAACGTCGGAGGGCGAAAAAGACGGAGGCGACCCCCATGAGTGAACAGGTGGTACCGACAAAAGGAAACCTTTTAGCCACTAAAAAGTCTTTGCAGCTTTCCCGTTCCGGTTTTGAACTTCTCGACCGAAAGCGCAATATTCTGATCCGTGAAATGATGTCGCTGATCGACCGTGCCAACCAACTTCAGGGAAGTATCGACCACGCTTATGAGGAAGCATATGCGGCGTTGCAGCGCGCCAATATTACCCTCGGCATTGTTAATGAGGTTTCCCAGGCGGTTCCTGTGGAAAACGGACTGAACCTAGCCTACCGAAGTATAATGGGCGTTGAAATTCCAATGGTCTCCCTGCATTCAGAAGAGATCAAGATCCCATTTGGGTTAATGTCAACCAATATTCTTTTGGATAGGGCTTATTTAAAATTTGGAGAGGTTAAAAAGTTAACTGCCGAACTTGCTGAAGTGGAAAACAGTGTTTACCGCCTCGCCAACGCGGTAAAGAAAACACAAAAGCGGGCAAATGCACTGGAAAATATCATGATTCCACGCTTTG
>DHDF01000026.1:35657-43092 GCA_002399225.1 bacterium UBA4883 | reverse complement strand
CACAAAAGCGGGCAAATGCACTGGAAAATATCATGATTCCACGCTTTGAACAAACCGTGAAAACAATTTCCGAGGCGCTGGAAGAAAAAGACCGGGAAGATTTTTCCCGTATGAAAATCATCAAACAGCAAAAAGCTAGTAAAACAGCATAAAAAAGCTTCCCTTCCGGGAAGCTTTTTCGCATTTTTTCTCGCCTCAGACATCCTCTGGGTCGACGTTCGTCTTGTCCGGAGCAGATGCATACTCCAGCCTGCTGACAATATCCTTCGTGTCGCGGGCAATGACAAGCTCCTCATTTGTGTTGATGACATAAACAGCCACGGTTGAATCAAAAGCGGATATTTTACCCTCTTTGCCCAAAACAAATTCATCGTTTTTAATCGGGTCGATTTTAACGCCGAGGTATTTCAGATTTTTGCAGATATTATAGCGCATCGGGGGCTGGTTTTCTCCCAGACCGGCCGTAAAGGTGATGCAATCCACGCCGTTCATAGCCGCCGCATAAGCGCCGATCTGTTTGGTGATCTGGTAATTCAGCATTTCATGGGCAAGACTTGCTTTTGGATCTCCCGCGATTTCAGCCTTTGTCACATCGCGGTCGTCACTGTAGCCGCAGATGCCATACATGCCGGATTTGCGGTTGAGAACTTCGTCCATCTGCTGCGGCGTAAAGCCTTCTTTTTCCATCAGGAACGTTACGATGGATGGGTCCAGCGAACCGGAGCGCGTTCCCATCATAAAACCGTCCAGAGGCGTCATTCCCATACTGGTGTCAAGGACTTTTCCATTCATAACGGCCGCAATGGAAGAACCGTTTCCAATATGGCAGGTGATCATTTTAATGTCTTCCAGCGGCTGGTGCATCAGTTTAGCGCAGTGATGGCTGACAAACCGGTGCGACGTGCCGTGAAATCCATAGCGGCGGACATGGTACTTCTCGTAATACTCATAAGGAATCGCATACATGTAAGCTTTCGGGGGCATGGTCGCATGGAACGCCGTGTCAAAAACAGCGCACTGAGGCTTGTCCTTGCCAAACACTTTCTGACAGGCGAAAATTGCGGTGAGTTCCGGCCCGTTGTGAAGCGGCGCAAGAGGAATTAACTTTTGGATCTGCTGAAGCACTTCTTCCGTAATTAAAACGGATTGATTAAAATCGGCACCCCCTTGCACAACGCGGTGTCCGATGGCTGAAATTTCCGATAAATCAGAGATCACGCCGACTTCTTTATCCACAAGCGCTTCTGTAACAAGCTTGAACGCTTCTTCATGGTTTTTGATTTCAATCTCCATTTTTTTCTGGCGGCCGTCCGAAGTTTTATGCTGAAATGCACCATCTACTCCAATCCTGTCGCAGAGACCTTTCGCAAGCGCCTTTTCTGTATCCATATCAATCAACTGATATTTCAGGGACGAACTGCCTGCATTGATGACCAGTACTTTCATTCAATTACCTCCATAATTTCACGGATTCATCGCAGAACTCTTGTAAGAACTATCAGAATCGTGTAATATATTATATCATAATATAGGAAAGGTATAATTTCAAGGTTATCTTATAAAATGTTAACAGCAGGAATGATTTGCGAATATAATCCCCTTCATCTGGGCCACGAATATTTTCTCCGCCGGTTGCGCGCCTGCGGTGCGACGCATATCGCGGTGGTTATGAGCGGCAATTTTGTGCAGCGCGGCGATGCCGCAATTCTTTCCAAGTGGGCCAGAACCCGTCAGGCACTGCAGTGCGGTGCGGATTTGGTAGTGGAGCTCCCTCTGCCCTGGGCCATGGCAGGTGCGGAGCGGTTTGCAAGGGGCGGCGTCGCGCTTTTAGAGGCTCTCGGAGCAGACGTGATCGCGTTTGGAAGCGAATGCGGGAATCTCGAGCGGCTGAGGGAAGCCTCGCAGGCGCTTTCCTCTCCGCAGCTACGGGAAGCGATGCACGAATCTCTTCAGCAGGGTTCAACCTTTGCCGCGGCACGTCAAACCGCCGTGGAAAAGCTCTATGGGGGGGAAACGGCAGCATTACTTCGCGGCCCAAATAATATTCTTGGCATCGAGTATTTAAAGGCGCTCGGGCAAACCGGCTCCCGCATGACTCCTGTGACCGTGAAGCGCCGCGGTTCCACTCACGGGGCAGAGGAAACGGACGGCGGTTATGCCTCTTCCGGTCAAATTCGCAGCCTTCTGCGAAAAGGACAAAATGTCTCTTCCCTAATGCCGCCCACTGCATATACCGTTCTCAGGGAGGAAATGGCGGCAAACCGGGCCCCGGCTAATCCGCTTTACGCCGAGAGAGCGATTCTTTCCCGGCTGAGATGCATGGAGCAATCGGAATTTGCGGCGCTGCCAGACCTCAGCGAAGGGCTGGAAAACCGAATTCGCAGCGCAGCCAGACAAGCGGCCACCCTTGAGGAATTATACCGCCTGGCTAAAACCAAGCGGTATCCGATGGCACGGATTCGGCGCATCGTTCTCTCCGCGTTCTTAGGATTAAAAGCGGATCAAGTTTCAGGTTCTCCCCCTTATCTCCGGATTCTCGGCATCGGAGCACGCGGCCCCGAAATTTTGCATCGGGCCACGGCGAAACTGCCGATTTTCTCCCGCGCATCCGACCGAACCAGATTGAATCCTTATGCCCGGGAAATTGCGGACCTTGAAAGCAGAGCAACGGATTTATATGCACTGTGTCTTCCAAAAGCCGCACCCTGCGGCCTTGACCAAACAGAAAAGGTCATAACGCTTCCATACTGAGAAAGGGTGTTCCAAACCATGGAATTGAAAGAAATCACAGATGAAAATTTCGGACGCTGCATCAGCATCACCAACGGAATCATTGACTGTATCGTTACTATTGAGGAAGGCCCCAGGATCGTGCGGTTTGGATTTGTTGGCGAAAAAAATATTTTTTACATTGATTCAGAGCGCAAATACAAGCGTACATGCGGAGAACCGTCGGCATCAGAGAAAAATTCCGTCTATTATCTGTACGGCGGGCATCGCCTTCAGATCTGTCAAACGCCGCAGATTGATTTTCCGGATAACGCTTCGGTTGTCTACAGCGTTCCGGCCGAAGCGGACGGCGTTATTTTCACTCCGCCGAAGCAAAAACAGGAAGACATCCAGCTTTCCTATGAAATCATTATGGGAAAAGACGCTTCCGATATTATGATTGTTCATACGGCAAAAAACTGTTCCAAGGAAACGATGGTCTTCGGGCTGTTCCCCGCCACTGTCCTGGAAAGCGGCGGAGTGGCCATTTTGCCTCAGAACCAGAAGACACAGTCCGGCCGTCCCGACAGGACCTTAAACCTGTGGCCTGGGACCGGCCTCAGTGACCAGCGGATTTTTTGCGGGAATCATTTTCTCACCATACGGCAGGAGCCCGGCAATGAAAAGCCCCTCAGACTTGGGACCAACAATTTGCCAGGCTGGATTATTTACACCGGGAGCGGGTATGCGCTGGTCAAAAGATTTGTGGCAAATGCGCAGGCTGCCTACCCGGATTCCGGAAGCTGTTGTGAAATTTGCATGACTTCGGATTTTGCCGAACTTTCCACTTTAAGCCCCATGTACCAGGTGGAGTCCGGCGAAACGATTAAGCATGTTGAAAATCTTTCGATCCTCCACTGCGAAGAACCGCCGGCCTTCTCTTCTGAAGAAGAGATAGAGAATTGGACCGAGGAAATTTTAAGATGACATTTTGCAGAGCCGCGCCTGTCTGACCCCTCGTTTTAGCGGATGCCTCCGCCGCCTCCGCCGCCAAAACCGCCGCCTCCACCGGCAAATCCACCGCCGCCGAAGCCGCTACCGCCGAAACCACCGAATTTTCCTCCGCCGTTTGGGCCTGAATTGTTCAGCCGCGTGGCTGCGGAACCAATCTGCCGAAAAGAATCGCCAAGGGCGGCACCAAAATCAAAAGTCCCCCGCGCCGGCGCAAGGCCGCCCCAGTAATATCTGGGGCCAAACATGAAGTAAAGGTAGCTGCCGGAAAAAGTCCGGTTTAGGTAATCTTCTTCCCGAAGCTGAGGATAGGCAATTCTCAGTTGTTTGCAAACTTCGCCTGAAATTCCCATCATGGTAGCGTAAACCAGATATTCTTCCCACAGTTCAAGCTGTGGTACTCCGTACTCTTTCATTCTGGAAAATTCCGTCATATATTTTGCCAGCCCATGCCAAACCCCATATTCATATTCACCTTTTTCGCTCAGCTTGATCTTTGCAGAACCGCCAACAATCAGCAAAACGCCGGAAAGGAGCATGGAAAGCGGCAGGTAAACCATTTGGACCCCGAAAAAGCCGGTCACCGCAAATAAGCCAACCGCCAGAGCCAGCAGTAATCCGCCGACTCCTTTTGTAGTGGAGAATAAAACAGGGCGGGATTCATAATATCCGCGTGTTGCGATTTCCCGCTTCGACGCATCCATAAACTCATCCAGCTTACTGCTGACATAGTCTCCATGGTGCTGTGCATAATCTTTCAACTCTTTCATCGTAAAAGAGCCGTCGGACTCTTCTCCCGCCGTGGAAATTACTTCTAAAAAGACTTTTTCACTTTCCGTCAGTTCCATCCCCTTGGCATCTCCGGCCAGTATGACCGTCAGCCTGTCTTTGGAACTCTCAAACCGGAGAAACCCTTTTCGAGCCAGGCTCAGCATTGTTGCGCTGAACATCCGGCTTTTTTCTTTTTCGCGAATCCCGGAATAAAAATAGTAGAGATTGGCAATCCCGCCCGGGCTGTTCCTCGGCGGGATCTCCCGTGTATACTCGGGGACTGTCACCGCATGGCGTCTGTTCTTTTTCCTGAGCCGGAAAAAGAACAGCAGTGACACGAGAAGCAGCAAAACCGCGCCGATAGCATCGATCAGACCCAGGATAAATTCTCTCTGGAGCTTTTCCTGATACTGTTTCGCCCACTGCTGCTCCTCTTTCTGAATGCCCGGCAGGACCACCTGAGAAGAAATTCTGTGAGACGACGGAAAAAGCTTCTTCGGCATGCAAAGGCGGACCTCCACCGAGTGATTTGCAGGAATAGAAGAGGCGGTAAAGCTAATCCGGTCGGCGGAGTCAACGGTCAGATTACTTTTTACATCCGTATGAAGCCAAGCATGCACCTCTTTTTTCGCCCCGCCGGAGGGAAAACGGATTTGCCCGCTCATAGATTCGATAGGAAGACTGAAATTTTGGGGCAGAAAGAAGTTGTACAGAATCGCTGTGTCCTGATAAACATGGACTATATTTTTAATCCGGTAAGAAAGAGTAAAAGTTCGCACTCCCTTTTCAATTGCCGGCATAAACCAGCCGGCTTCAATCAGGTGATCATCGGTTTGGTGCAGATAGCAGCGATCCTGCATCTCATCCCCGGTGACCTTTTCCGGATCAACATCTCCCGCAAAGGAATAAGAGCAGCCTCGATCCACATCATAGACAGACAGATCCGTAACACCGTCGGCTTTGCTGGCATCCAGGGAAAAGCTTCTGTAGAGATTTTGATAGGGACGGCCGCGGTCTTTTAAATTGATTTTCCAAGTCTCTGAAACGGTCATATCCCCGTTTTTTAAAACAGAGGCAGAAATATTTAATTTTTCCAGTATTTGCTTTGCATTTTGATCATATTGACCGGCACATCCGGAAAGCGGAAGCAAACTGAAAAGAAGGATCACGAGAAGGAGCAATCTAGCAAACTTGATTTTTGGGACGGGATACCCGACTTTCTTTTTCATATATTTCAAAATTTAACCTGCGGAACAGTCCGGTCCGCTTCTTCTACTTCAAAATATTTCTTTCGTTCAAAATGAAATGCTGAGGCGATCAAGTTTGATGGAAAACGCATTAGGTACTCATTGTATTTCATTGCAGTGTCATTGTAAAACTGACGGGACATTGCAATTTTTCCCTCCAGGTCGCGCAGCTGCGCCTGCAAATCCAAGAAATTCTGGTTGGCTTTTAAATCAGGGTACTGCTCCGCGGTCGCAAACAGATTGACAATTGCTTTTGAAAGCTTTGCATTGTTTGCCATCGCTTCTTCCGGTGTTTTGGAATTCATCGCCGCGCTGCGCCATTTTGTCACTTCCGACAAAGTTGACTTTTCATGGGCTGCATAGCCCTTGACCGTTTCTACCAGATTGGGGACTAAATCGAACCGTTTTTTCAATTGAACATCAATCTGTGACCACCCGTTATCAACGCGGACAGAAAAAGAAATCAGCTTATTGTACGCTGACATACACCAGATCACCAAAATCAGAAGAATTCCAAGAAGAATCACCAGCGGCACCCATCCCATTCAAAAACCTCCTTAAGGTTTCTCATTTTTTGCCGATTTTGCCGATTTGAAAAATTCCGAAAGATTTTCGGTCTTCCCTCTTAAAATAGTATGCCTCGGAGACGCCCATATGATGAGCGCCTCCCAGAAAAACCTAATTAGAAATGCGATAGCAAAGGGTCATCAGACTGTCGTTGAGATGAACGCTTTCCACAACGGCGTCCGGGTACTGCATGGCAATGTCATAGTGACTGAAATTCCAGAAGCTCCGGATCCCTAGACCATAAAGCTTTTCCGCAAGCTCCGCCGCCGCGTCGCGGGGAACACAGAAAATAGCCATGACGGGCTTTTCCTTTTTGCAGAATTTTTCCAGTTCCGCAACATCTCTTATCTTGAGATTTGCCAGTTCCATCCCGATCCTGTCGGAAGACTGATCGAAAATTCCAATCAGGTGGAAGCCTTCCTCCTGGAATGACATATGAGCACCGATTGCGCTCCCCAGATTTCCGGCCCCGAGCAAAATGGCCGGGTACTGGCTGGAAAGGCTTAAAATATTGGCAATCTCATCACAAAGCTGACTGACGATATATCCGTAACCCTGCTGGCCAAACCCGCCAAAGCAGTTCAGATCCTGACGGATCTGAGAAGCAGTCAGTCCCAGCTTTGCCGACAGTTCCGTCGACGAAATTCTGGTGACACCTGTTTTCTTTAAATATCTCAGAAAGCGGTAATAACGGGGCAGTCTTCTGATTACGGACATTGAAACATTTTCACGTCTTGGCATGACGTATTTCCTCCTGTTCCTCATCATGTGAAACATGAAACTTAAATTAGGCACTCTAACTGGGTGCGAATGGCGTTTAAAAAAGTTTCTGTATCAACCGATTGTTTTTTTGGCAAGGTTGTGATTTTCGCAAGATCCCCTGTCATGATTCCGTTTTCCACCGTCTGAATGGAAGCCTGCTCCAGTTTTTCCGCAAACTGCGACAGTTCCGGTGTGGTATCAAGCTCTCCGCGCTTTTTGAGGGCACCGGTCCATGCAAACAAGGTTGCGAGCGGATTTGTGGAGGTCTTCTCCCCTTTCAAATATCTGTAATAATGGCGCTGAACCGTCCCGTGGGCTGCTTCATATTCGTAAACACCCTTCGGGGAAACCAGCACGCTGGTCATCAT
>DHDF01000026.1:28794-35539 GCA_002399225.1 bacterium UBA4883 | reverse complement strand
GAAACCAGCACGCTGGTCATCATCGCAAGACTTCCGAACGCCGTTGCAATCAGGTCACTCATTACATCCCCATCATAATTTTTGCAAGCCCAGATAAAACCACCGCCAGAACGGATGACGCGTGCAACAGCATCGTCAATCAGCGTGTAAAAATAGGTGAGCCCGGCTTTCTGGAATGATTTTTCATATTCCCTGTGGTAAATTTCCGCAAAGATATCCTTAAACCTGTGATCATAGGTCTTAGAGATCGTATCTTTTGTGGCAAACCAGAGGTCTTTTTTAACCTCCAGTGCATACTGAAAGCATGAACGCGCAAAGTTTTCGATGCTTTCATCCAGATTATGGATTCCCTGAACGATGCCGGCCGACTGAAACTCATGAATCGTTCTGCGGCTTTCTTTCCCCTGTGCATCCGTAATGACCAGTTCGGCCTTGGAACCCGACGGAGCCGCCATCTCCACATTCCTGTAAACATCCCCGTAAGCGTGGCGGGCAATGGTGATCGGCTGTTTCCATGCGGGAACCAGCGGCATCACTCCTTTTACCAGAATGGGGGTGCGGAATACAGTGCCATCTAAAGCGGCACGGATGGTTCCGTTCGGCGATTTCCACATCTGCTTTAAATTGTATTCTTTCACCCGGTCGGCATTCGGGGTGATGGTAGCGCATTTTACGCCGACGCCCAGTCTCTCGATGGCCCGCGCCGCTTCCATTGTAACACGGTCTTCCGTCTCGTCGCGGTGCTTCAGGCCAAGGTCATAATATTCAGTTTTTAAATTGATGTATGGCACAAGTAAAATATTTTTAATCTGCTTCCAGATCACCCGCGTCATTTCATCCCCATCCATTTCCACAAGCGGGGTTTGCATCTCGATTTTTTTTACCACTTAAAAAGTCCCCCAATCTAGATTAACAGTCTAAGCCAACCCAGCACCAGCAAATGCGCCGGATAAAAGATATAAAACGTCCATTTGGAATACCGGCCGCCGCCCCGCTGCCCATTGTAACGGGCAAGAATCGGCAGACATAAAAGAACGCCGATTTGAAACAGCTGTCCCCAGGCTGAAAATCCGCTCAAAACACAAAACATCATGTCGGAAAAAGTCATGGCAAAGGAAATGATGCAAAATGCCCGCGCCTGACGGCGAAAGCTGCCACGGTTCAGCCAGAAAGCCAAAGTGAACAGAATATCAAAAAACATCCAGTCCCCCGGCAGCGATAGAATACACAGGCCCGTAACAGCCAAGAAGCGGAGCTTTTTATTTTCAATTTTATCCCAGGCACGGATGGCAATCAAGCTCAGAAACAATGTATAAATAACGTTAAAACTCTCCGTTTGCAGGGATGGACCGGCAAGAAATTCCAGTTTTCCTTTTTCAAACAGAGTAAACGGAACCTGAGAAATTAAAGCAAACAAGCCTAGCCGAAACGCATATTTTCGAAAGCTGTGCGTGTGAACATAACCCTCCGCCAGGAAAAAGCACATGGTCGGTGCCGTGATTCTGCCAATCAGATGCATCAACTGCCCCAGCACAGAGTAGGTTGGAACAAATCCCCATGCGATATGGTCAATCAGCATGGTGGCAATGGCAATCCATTTAATGGCGTCCGCAGACCAGCCTTTCTCCCCGTGCGCCAAAGGCTACGCCTCTTCTCTCTGCCGTTTGGTGTCGTTCAGCAGCCCGCCGGCCAAAACAATTCTGCGCTGGCGCTCGCTTAAAACGGGCTGAACCGAAAACGAAGTCCCCTTGGTACGATTCTGAACCAAAACAGACTTACCGTTTTGAATTGCTTCGCGGACACCCTTCATTTCAAGCTTGTCCATCTGATCGACTTCATCATAGTCCGCCTCGTTTTCAAAAACCAGCGGAAGGATTCCGGCATTGACCAGATTAGCGCAGTGAATCCGCGCGAAGCTTTTGGCAATGACGGCCTTGATACCGAGGTACAGCGGGACCAAAGCCGCGTGTTCGCGCGAAGATCCCTGCCCATAATTGGCTCCCCCGACGATGATGCCGCTGCCATTTTCTTTGCAGCGCTGCGCAAAAGACTTGTCGCATACGGCAAAGCAGAATTGCGAAAGATAAGGAATATTAGACCTGTAGGGCAAAATTTTAGAACCGGCCGGCATAATATGGTCGGTTGTGATATTGTTGCCGACTTTCAGAAGGGCTTTTGCCGTAATGGAATCCGAAAGCGGTCCAGCGATGGGAAGTCCCTTAATATTCGGTCCGCGAAGCACGGGAAGATCTTTTGCCTCTTCTGCGGGAGCGGGCGGAATAATCATATTGTCGTTCACTTCAAAGTGATCCGGAAGGATCAGTTTGGGCTCCTCGCCCAGCGTTCTCGGATCCGTCAGCACACCAGACAGCGCGGACGCAGCGGCCGTTTCGGGTCCAACCAGGTAGATCTTGGCATCGGCCGTCCCGGAGCGCCCAAGAAAGTTCCGGTTAAAGGTACGCAGGGAAATCCCCGCCGAATTTGGGGACTGACCCATGCCGATGCAGGGGCCGCAGGCGCATTCCAGAATTCTGGCGCCCGCCCCGATTAAATCGGCAAGCGCCCCATTTTCGGCGAGCATCCTGTAAACCTGGCGGGAACCCGGAGCAATGGCCAAGCTAACGCGTGGACTGATGGTCTTCCCCTTTAAAATGGATGCCACGCGCATCATATCGCGCAGGGAGGAATTTGTGCAGGACCCGATGCAGACCTGATCGACCGCAATCGGTCCGATTTTCCGGACCAGTTTGACGGCGTCCGGGCTGTGCGGGCATGCCGCAAGCGGTTCAAGAGCAGAAAGGTCAATCTCCATCGTTTCATCATAAGAGGCATCCTCGTCCGGTTGTAATTCTACCCAGTCCTGTTCCCTGCCCTGCGCCTTTAAGAAGGTACGGGTGACTTCATCAGAAGGGAAAATAGAGGTGGTCGCCCCAAGTTCGGCCCCCATATTGGTGATGGTCGCCCGCTCCGGAACGGTCAGGGTTTTCACTCCTTCTCCGGAGTACTCAAGAATTTTTCCGACCCCGCCTTTCACCGAGAGGCGCCGCAAAATTTCCAGAATGACATCCTTTGCACCGACCCACGGGGAAAGGGAGCCTTTCAAAACGACCCGCAGAATCTTCGGCATGGGGATGTAATAGGGACCCCCTCCCATCGCGACAGCTACGTCAAGGCCGCCGGCGCCGATGGCAAGCATCCCGAGCCCGCCGCCCGTCGGGGTATGGCTGTCAGAACCGATCAGGGTTTTCCCGGGGATGCCGAACCGCTCCAGATGTACCTGATGGCAAATTCCATTGCCCGGCCTGGAATAATAAATCCCGTATTTTTTTGCAACCGACTGAATAAAACGGTGATCATCCGCATTTTCAAAGCCGGTCTGCAGCGTATTATGGTCAACATAGGCGATGGAACGCTCCGTGTGCACCCGCGGAATACCCATGGCCTCAAATTCAATATAAGCCATAGTTCCCGTGGCATCCTGCGTTAATGTCTGATCGATTTTCAGACCGATCTCGCTGCCGACGTCCATTTTCCCGCTGACCAGATGATTCTTAATAATTTTCTGTGCCAATGTGAGACCCATTTGGAATTCACTCCTAAACTGAATGATTCACTTCTTAAAGTGTGAAACAAGCAGGACAAAAAATAGATATAACTATTATGAATTAAAAATCAGGGATTGTCAATCATTTAACGTTTCTGAAAGAATTATTTTTGCATTTAGAGTGCAATTTATTGATGATTGCAGCAACAAATGCTATAATGAAGAAGAATTGAGCGGGCATGGTCCGCCAGCGTGTATGTTCTGCCTTCCTACAGGCAAACTAAGCCTTATGGGAGGTACTGCTAATGAGTGAAGAAGAAAATAAGGATGAAAAAACGAACCGGGCCACGGACCGTATCCTGGATTCCGGCTCCATCGTTGTCGGGAATGGGAAGCACCTGATCCAATGCATGACCATCATCGGTCAGATTGAAGGACATATTATTTTACCATCCCAGAACAAAACGACGAAATATGAGCATGTGATTCCCCAGCTGGTGTCCATTGAAGAAGATCCCGACATTGAAGGGTTGCTCCTGCTGCTGAACACCGTTGGCGGCGACGTGGAGGCTGGCCTTGCCTTGGCAGAACTGATTGCCGGAATGAAAAAGCCGACCGTGTCTATCGTGCTGGGCGGCGGACATTCCATTGGAGTTCCCTTGGCCGTCGCCGCCAAACATTCCTTCATTGTGCCGAGTGCAACCATGACGCTGCACCCCGTGCGGATGAACGGTTTGACGCTCGGCGTTCCCCAAACGCTGGACTATTTCGAACGGATGCAGAAAAGGATCACCACATTTGTCACCGAGCACTCCAATATTTCGGCCGAACGCCTGACGGAACTTTCCATGAATACGCAGGAACTGGTGCTGGACATCGGCTCTGTTTTGGAGGGAAACGACGCAGTCCGGGAGGGGTTGATCGACTCTCTTGGCAGCCTTTCGGACGCAATCGGATGTCTTTATAAAATGATTGATGAAAATAAGAAAAAGGGCAAAAAGAAAACGCCGGCGGCGCAGAAAGCAGCCAAAAGGAAATAAGCTTAGTCCCAGACGGCTCTGCGCCGTCCTACATAGGTAGCGGATTTGTGATCTTCGGCGTTATATGGATAGAGGTGTGCTGCTTGGCAAAAAGAAAATCCGCTCCGAAAAAGACGAGAAAGCCGCGGTCCGGTGCCGCGGCAAAACCCGCCTCCACACAGATGCGGGACGCACAGGCAAAAAAGCAAAGAAGTCAGATCAATGCCGTGGTTCTGTTCGCGTGCTCCATCCTGATGTTCTGTCTGATTCTGATCAGCGGGGTTCACCTCTGGCACTGGTTTCATAACGTTCTGCTCGGTCTGTTTGGCAGCTGGGCTGTTCTGTGGCCGATTTTGCTGCTCTACATATCCGTCGTTACAGCTCTGGATCGCCAGGGCCTTCGCACCGGAAGAAAACTAGCGCTGATGATTGCCATTATCGCTCTATTCTGCGCTTCCGCGTTTATTTTTTCCGTCAGCGGCACCGCCTCCCTTCATTCGTTCTGGAAGAATCTGGTGCAGCTGTACCAAGAAGGGACAGAATGCGCCAGCGCCGGATTTTTCAGCGGTCTGCTCGGGATTCCGATCGTCGCGGCGCTGGGGCCGCTTGGAGCTAAAATTGTGATCTTGCTTCTTTTGTTCGTCGCTCTGATGATTCTGACGGGGACCGGTTTGATACAGTTGTTCCGCACGGTTATCAGACCGGCAGGCATGGTCAAAACCAGCTTTGACTCCGCCCGCGAAAAAAGGATTGAGCGCAACCGGAAAAATCTTAAAAACGACATTGCGATGGATAACGAGGAGCTCCCCTCCCATCCGGTCCGCTCTTCCGGGAAAAAGCCGGTCCGGAAAAACGAAAAACTGGAGCGGCTGGAAAAACTGTTTGCCATCGGCGACACGGAACCGAAAGCTCCTGAACCCAAAGGAGCATCCGCTGCTCCAAGCGCAGCACCGGCCGCCGCTGCCGCAGAAACCATTCTGCCGGTCGAGCCGAAATTCTCTCCCCTGAAAGCCGCGGAAAAAACAGCACCGGAGCAAGCGGCGGTCATTCCGCCCGAACCGGCGGCGGACGGAGCCTACCACTTCCCGCCCGTTTCGATGCTGGCAACTACGAAGGGAACGAGTGAACAGGAAGCAATCAGTGAAATCCAAACTAACGGCCGTATGCTAGTCGATACCCTGAAAAGTTTTGGCGTAAAGACCTCCTTTATCGGTTACAGCCGCGGCCCGGCGGTGACCCGTTACGAGCTTCAGCCCGCCAGCGGAGTGAAAATCAGTAAAATCACGAATCTTTCCGATGACCTTTCCATGAATCTCGCCACAGCCGGAATCCGCATTGAAGCGCCGATCCCTGGCAAGGCGGCGGTCGGCATTGAGGTCCCAAACAAGAAAAATACAGTTGTCCGGATGCGCGAGCTGGTCGAAAGCAACAGTTTCACTACTGCGAAAGGTCATCTGACCGTCGCTCTTGGCCGCGACCTTGCGGGCGGCGTGGCCATCGCAGACCTGGCAAAGATGCCGCATCTGCTGATCGCGGGCGCCACTGGTTCCGGCAAGTCGGTGTGTATCAACTCGATGATTATCAGCCTGCTTTATAAATCTTCCCCGGAGGACGTCCGATTTCTGATGATTGACCCGAAGGTGGTGGAACTCGGGATTTACAACGGAATTCCGCACCTGCTGGTACCCGTCGTGACAGACCCGCGCAAGGCTGCCGGTGCACTGGGCTGGGCGGTCAACGAGATGCTCAAGCGGTACAAGATTTTTGCCTCGCGGAATGTGCGGGACTTGACCGCCTACAATACTCTTGCAGCTCAATGCGGCTACAAGGACGACGAGGGTCAACCGATGGAACACATGCCGCAGATCGTCATTATCATTGATGAACTTGCCGACCTGATGATGGCGGCACCGAATGAAGTGGAGGATTCGATCTGCCGGCTGGCGCAGATGGCGCGCGCCGCCGGCATGCATCTGGTTATTGCGACCCAGCGTCCTTCCGTCGACGTGATCACGGGGATCATCAAAGCAAACATTCCAAGCCGGATCGCCTTTGCGGTCTCTTCCCAGGTGGACTCCCGCACAATTTTGGACATGGGCGGCGCCGAAAAGCTTTTGGGGCGCGGAGATATGCTGTTTTCTCCCGTCGGTTCACAGAAACCAATCCGCATCCAGGGCTGCTT
>DHDF01000026.1:28331-28616 GCA_002399225.1 bacterium UBA4883 | reverse complement strand
CAGGGCTGCTTCGTCAGCGACAGTGAAATCGAATCCATCACCGGGTTTGTCAAGAAGACTCAAGAAGCGGATTACAACGAAACAATCGCACAGGAGATCGAGCGCAACGCCACCGCGGAAACGGTCGGCAGTTCCTCTGCCGACCGTTCGGAAAACAGCGATCCGATGATGCCGGATGCCATCAAATGCGTGGTGGAGGCTGGACAGGCTTCCACTTCCCTGCTGCAGCGCCGCCTGCGTCTCGGCTATGCACGCGCCGGCAGGCTGATCGACCAGATGGAGCAA
>DHDF01000026.1:27131-28068 GCA_002399225.1 bacterium UBA4883 | reverse complement strand
GTATTCGCCGTGGATGGAAACACGCCGTTCCAGTGATTTTGCTGTTTTTTCTTTTGGCTGCCGCTGCGATTCCCTTTGGGGCTTCTGCCCGGTGGAATAAGGTCTTTTCCTTTTTCGGGCTTGGCGGATTCTCCTCTTATGCCGACGGCTGGCCGGCCTGCGTCCATATTCTCGACGTTGGTAAGGCAGACAGCATCCTGGTCGAATGTAAAGGGCACTGGATGCTGGTAGACGGCGGGACCCCAGAGAAAGGGAAAATTGTTGTCCGGTACCTGAAGCGGCGCGGAGTAACCCGTTTGGACTATGTGGTCAACACCCATCCGGATGAAGACCACGTGGGAGGACTAAAAGATGTCCTGGAGGATTTTCCGGTTCAGCATTATCTTGCAACAAAAGTCAGACCGGACCTGATACCGGAAGACTCCGCCTACCTTGACACCATGGCCGCACTGCGGCGAAAGGGTCTCCCCGAAGAAATTCCGAAACCTGGAGATCAGTTTTCATTGAGCAGCATGGAAATCTGTGTGCTGGGTCCGGTTGTCCCAGGTAACAGTACCAACAACAGCTCAGTCATCTTAATGCTCCGCTACCGCAGCATCCGCTTTCTGCTGACGGGAGACGCGGAAAAAGAAGAAGAGCAAAGTCTGCTTGCAGCCGGGGAAAATCTTTCCGCTGACATGCTGAAAGTCGGGCATCACGGAAGCAATACATCCACCTGCGCGGAATTTCTAAAGGCGGTTCATCCGAAGTATGCAGCCATTTCGGTCGGTTACGACCGAAATAAACTTCCAAAGGCAGAGGTGCTGAAAAGGCTGTCTCTCGCAGGAGCCAAAATCTACCGGACCGATGTTGAGGGGACGATTCTCTTCCTCACCGACGGAAAAACAATCACCGTAAAGACGGAAAAGTAAAGAATAATAACAGTCAGGAGAGTGGC
>DHDF01000026.1:26291-27002 GCA_002399225.1 bacterium UBA4883 | reverse complement strand
ATAATAACAGTCAGGAGAGTGGCTAGCATGAAAACCATCACGATCAGTCGAATGGAAGGAATCTATGCGATCTGCGAAGATAAGAATCAGAAATATTATGCCATTGAAATTGCCGAACTTCCAAAGGGAGCAAAAGTCGGAGATGTTCTGAATGTTGACGATGTGGAAGGGACGTTGACGATTCACCCGGAGGAAACCAAGGTAAACAAAAAGAAAAAGTAAAAAAAGAGCTGTCCGGCAGCAACGCTGTGCCGGACAGCTCTTTTTGTGCGGTGAGTCTTAAGAGATGCTGTGCCGTTTCAAATTGACCCGGTCCATATTGAACCGGTGCATATAGACGCTTAAAACCAGGCCGAAGCCGAAATAAAGACAGATTGCAGAAGAGCCGCCGTAACTGAAAAACGGAAGCGTCACGCCCATCACGGGCAGCAGATCCAGACACATGCCAAGATTAAAAATCGTCTGCGCGGCAATCATGCCAAAAAATCCCATACAAATGCTGCTGCCAAGCAGATCTGCCGCCCCGCGTGCCACCCGAAGCGTATGCAGCAGATAAAGCAAAAGAAGCACAAGAATGAGGATGCAACCGATAAAACCAAGTTGCTCCCCTGCAACAGAGAAAATGAAGTCGCTTTGCTGAACCGGCACAGCCGAATGACTCACCCGCGGACTGTGGAACAGGCCGCGTCCCCACAGCCCGCCGCTGCCGAT
>DHDF01000026.1:25941-26171 GCA_002399225.1 bacterium UBA4883 | reverse complement strand
CCCCACAGCCCGCCGCTGCCGATGGAAAGCCGGCCCTGAATCTGCTGGTACGCATACTGCAATGCCGCATTTGGGTCGGAATCCAACCGGTAAGTGATCAGAAGGCGTTCTTTCTGGTAATCCCGAAGCACATGTTTCCACGCAACGGGAAAGGCAACCGCTATGGCGGCAAAGAGAATTACAAAATACCTCAGCTGAATTCCCGCCCCGAACGCCATGGCCAGAAACAT
>DHDF01000026.1:24688-25803 GCA_002399225.1 bacterium UBA4883 | reverse complement strand
ATGGCCAGAAACATACAGAAAAAAATGACCGCCGTGCCGTCGTCGCCCTGAAAGTGTACCAGCACAACAGGAATCATCGCATGACAAGCCAGCAAAACCACCTGAATCGGCGCTTGAAGCAAGCCTCGATTCTTCAAAGTAGAGAGATGCTTGGAAAAAGTCAGAAGAAAACCGATTTTAACCAGCTCACTCGGCTGAAAAGTCAAGCCGCCCGGCAGAGAGATCCACGCTTTCGCGTTCACGCCGCCGCTGTTGACAACGGCAGAGCCGAAAAGCTGCGTATAGATAATCAAGAACAGGCAGAAACCAGCCACCACATACCAGAAATTGCAGATCTCCCGATAATCAATTAAGGAAAAAAAGACTGCGCCGATGAAACCGCCGATGACCGCCATCAGCATGGTGGTAAAATATCCCACCGTTCTTCCCGTCGGATTGGGGACGGTTTTCATCAGCAGAAGACTATACAGGGAGATCATAATCATATAAACCCAATAAAGCTTGTCCGTCTGCCTGACATAATTGGCAATGGATTTTAGTGCGCGCATTCTTTCCCCTCTTTCCGGACATTTGCATCCTACGATAGCTTATTATAGGACACCCGATGGAAACTTTCAAGGGATCCGGAATATTCAGCGCGCAGTATTTCTAATCTGCTCGAATTGTGTTATACTTTTGGGGAAGAAATGTCAATATGTTAATGTGTTAGGAGAAATGCCAATGCTCACAGATATTGAAATCGCACAGAAGGTGCAGCCGAAGCCGATCCGGCAAATTGCGGCCGGGCTTGGGATCGAAGAGGAAGAACTGGAGCCTTACGGAAAATACAAAGCCAAGCTGGACAATTCCCTGTACCGGCGGATTGAGGGCAGAAAAGACGGGAAGCTGATCCTCGTCACCGCCATTAATCCGACCCCGGCCGGCGAAGGGAAAACCACAACGGCCATCGGGCTTGGCGATGCCCTCGCCAAAATCGGGAAAAAAGTCGTCATCGCCCTGCGCGAACCCTCCCTCGGCCCGGTCTTTGGGATCAAAGGCGGCGCCACGGGCGGAGGATATGCCCAGGTTATCCCGATGGAAGACATCAATCTTCATTTTACCGGCGACTTTCACGC
>DHDF01000026.1:24162-24442 GCA_002399225.1 bacterium UBA4883 | reverse complement strand
ACATGAACGACCGCCAGCTCCGCCAGATTGTCTGCGGGCTTGGCGGAAAGGCAAACGGTGTCCCGCGGGAAGACAGTTTCTGCATCACCGTCGCGACGGAAGTCATGGCGATTTTCTGCCTCGCCAAAAATCTAGGTGACCTGAAAAAGAGGCTCGGCAATATTCTGGTCGCCTACAACAGGAACGGAGAACCGGTTTATGCGCGTGATCTGAAAGCCGAAGGAGCCATGGCGGCACTGCTGAAAGACGCCATCAACCCGAACCTGGTGCAGACGCTGGA
>DHDF01000026.1:23778-24014 GCA_002399225.1 bacterium UBA4883 | reverse complement strand
ACCCCGGCGCTGGTACACGGCGGCCCGTTTGCAAACATCGCCCATGGATGCAATACCGTACGCGCGACCCGGTTCGCTCTGAAGCTGGGCGATTACTGCGTTACGGAGGCAGGCTTCGGTTCCGATCTCGGGGCCGAAAAATTCATGAACATCAACTGCCGCCTGTCCGGAATGAAACCGGCCGCGGCGGTGCTCGTCGCTACGGCCCGTGCTCTGAAATACAACGGCGGCGTGCC
>DHDF01000026.1:23447-23614 GCA_002399225.1 bacterium UBA4883 | reverse complement strand
CTGAAATACAACGGCGGCGTGCCGAAAACGGAAACCAAGCAGGAAAATCTTTCCGCTTTGAAAGCGGGAATTGGAAACCTTGGAGCTCATATTGCGGGACTAAAAAAATACGGCGTTCCCATTGTGGTGGCAATCAACCGCTTCGAAAGCGACTCGGAAAAAGAGCT
>DHDF01000026.1:22746-23236 GCA_002399225.1 bacterium UBA4883 | reverse complement strand
AAAGGCGGCGAAGGCGGCGTGGAACTGGCGCGGAAAGTTTGCCAGGCCGCAGAGCAGCCTTCTGACGTTCATCTTCTTTACCCGGACGACGCCCCGATCAAAGACAAAGTTGAAACCGTAGCTAAAGAGATCTACGGGGCAAACGGGGTAACCTACACACAGAAAGCCCTTCGGTCGATGAGAGAAATCGAATTGCTTGGCGGCAGCCATTTGCCCGTCTGCATCGCCAAAACGCAATATTCCCTTTCGGACGATCCCAAAAAGCTCGGCAGGCCCACCGACTTTCGCATCACGATCCGGGAAATGAAGCTGAGCAGCGGAGCCGGTTTCGTCGTGGCCTACGCCGGCAATATTCTTACTATGCCGGGCCTACCTTCCCACCCTGCGTCGGAACAGATCGATGTGGATGAGAACGGTAAAATCTCAGGCTTATTTTAAAATACGCTAAATTTTAAGATTCATGGAGAGGTGATTCGATGCGGGAATACAG
>DHDF01000026.1:18528-22596 GCA_002399225.1 bacterium UBA4883 | reverse complement strand
GGTGATTCGATGCGGGAATACAGGACCTTCTCCCCCAAGGAGACCGAATCGTTCGGTGAGCGCATCGCCTCCAAACTGAAAGGCGGAGAAATTCTCGCGCTGTTCGGCAGCATGGGAATGGGAAAGACCACACTAACCCGTGGGATTGCCCGAGGGCTCGGGATCCAAAGCGGGGTTTCCAGCCCAACTTTTGCACTGGTTCATGAGTACACAGGGCGCCTGACGGTTTACCATTTTGACATGTACCGCGTCACAAGCTGGGACGACCTTGCCTCCACCGGTTTTTTTGACGACCTCGGCACCAAAGCGGTGCTGATTGTGGAGTGGAGCGAAAACATCGAAAATGCGCTTCCGCCGGAAGCGATCCGGATTTCTATCCGGCGCGGAAAAACAGACCAGGAGCGCGTGATCTTCGTGGAAGGGACAATCAATGAAAATACTGGCAATTGATTCCTCCGCGATTACCGCTTCCGTTGCTTTGACGGAGAACGGAAAAATTCTCGGGGAATATTTTTTGAATACGGGACTGACACACAGCGAAACACTGATGCCGATGATCGCAAGCGTTTTTCACTGCGCAAAAACGAATCCTTCGCAGATCGACCTGTTTGCCGTCTCGTCCGGACCCGGCTCTTTCACCGGCATCCGGATTGGGATCGCGAGCATCAAAGGGCTGGCAATGCCGTTTCAGACCCCCTGCGCCGGGGTTTCCACGCTGGAAACCATTGCTTACAACCTGGCGCATCTTGACTGCCTGATCTGCGCCGCGATGGACGCCCGGTGCGGTCAGGTTTACAACGCCTTGTTCCGGGCGGAAAAAGGGACCCTGCACCGGCTGACCCCTGACCGCGCCATCGCTGTTCCGGAACTGGCAGCCGAATGTGAAAAAATCGGCGGCCCGCTCTATCTTGCCGGCGACGGCGCCATGCTCTGCGCAAAATCGGAGTCTTTTCAAAATTGCGGCGCGATTCTCTCCCCCGAGCCGCTGCGGTATCAGCGCGCTTGGGGAGTGGCAAAAGCCGCCGAAACAGCGGTGCGGGAAAATCGTACGGTTTCCCCCGCCGCCCTGATGCCGTTCTACCTGCGCCCCGCGCAGGCGGAACGCTCTTTAAAAAAAAGACTGGGAGGAACGAAATGATGATCGCATTGGGTGCCGACCATGGCGGATTCGTTTTGAAAGAAGCTATTCGGCAATATCTCGATTCCGAAAAAATAGAGTATAAAGATTTTGGAACTTTTGATCAGAATTCGGTTGATTATCCGCCGATCGCCGCGCAGGCCGCACATTTTGTTGCGGATGGAAAAGCCGAACTCGGGATTCTGTGCTGTGGCACGGGAATAGGAATGAGCATTGCCGCCAACAAAATAAAGGGAGTACGCGCGGCGGTCTGCAGCAACGCCTACTGTGCCGAAATCACACGTCACCACAACAATGCCAACATTTTGTGCTTGGGCGGCAGAGTGATTAAGGAAGAGCAGGCGGTTGAATTTGCAAAGCTGTTCCTGAACACGCCGTTCGACGGTGGTCGGCACCAACGTCGCGTCAATGAAATTGCAGCGATTGAAGAGGGAAAACTTTAAGAATAAGACAAGACTGGAGGAAACTGAAAAATGGAAAAACAGGTATTCGTGATGGATCATCCGCTGATCCAGCATAAACTGACTTATCTGAGAGATAAAAACACCGGTTCCAAAGATTTTCGCCAGCTGGTGGGCGAAATTGCAATGCTCCTCTGCTATGAGGCAACGCGGGATCTTCCTTTGGAGGAAACAACTGTGGAAACTCCGGTTGCCTCGGCGAAAACCAAGGTCATCGCCGGCAGAAAACTGGCGTTCGTCCCGATTTTGCGCGCCGGGCTCGGTATGGTCGACGGGGTGCTTCAGATGGTCCCAGCGGCCAAAGTCGGCCATATCGGCCTTTACCGCGACCCCAAGACGTTGAAGCCCGTCGAATATTACAGCAAGCTTCCCTGCGATATCGACCAGCGCGACGTGATCGTTTTAGACCCGATGCTTGCTACCGGTGGCTCTTCCGTCGATGCCATCTCCATCATTAAACGCAGCCGGCCCAAAAGCATCAAGTTCATGTGCATCATCGCAGCGCCGGAAGGAATCCGGGCCTTGACGAAAGCCCATCCAGACGTTCAGCTTTACTGTGCCGCAGTGGATGACCATCTGAATGAAAACGGGTACATCGTTCCTGGGCTTGGCGATGCAGGGGACCGTATTTTCGGAACTCTGTAATTTTTTTTTTGTCAAAAGTCTATCTTATCCGGAGGCAGTCAACCATTTCCGTTGTCTGCCTTTTTTTGTATTATTTTAATACTTGACAAATATTATCAAGTATTGTATACTAAATTCTGTTAAGAAAAGAAGTTGGAGGAAACCAATGCTGATCACAAGAGAAACTGACTATGCCATACGGATTCTCCGCGCGCTTACCGGCGGAAAGCAAATGACTGCTCCGGATATTTGCAAAAAAGAGTTGCTTCCCCAGCAGTTTATTTACAAAATTCTGAAAAAGCTGCAAAGAAGCGGTCTGATTGCGATTACGCGCGGCAAAGACGGCGGATGCCGCCTGATTGCAGATCTGCAAACGGTAACTCTTTACGACCTGATGAAAATCATGGAATCCGACAAATCAATCAGCGCCTGCACCAGACCGGACTATCAATGCGCCTGGCGTCAAAAATATGGCAAACCATGCAGAGTCCATCAGAACCTTCAGCAAATTCAGGACAAGCTGGATGAAGAACTGAAATCCGCTCAGCTTTCTAAAATTTTATCCAGTGACGAATTCAGATGAAAGTAAAATTTTTTTTAACTTAAGTGGACTAAGATTGTCAAGTATCAACCGTTACATTGCCATTTTTCCTAGCAGGCTTCAAGTTTCAGGTTACCGCAGAAACAAAGCCCATGAAAGAATACAAATCCAGTCATCATCTTTTAAGGAGGTAGTTGTATGCTTTTTAAAACCACGGAAAAACAGGAAACATTCCGAGAAAAGGTCCGTGCATTTGCAGAATCGGAAATCAAACCCCTGACCGTTACTTTGGATCAAGAGAGTCGGTTTCCCGCTGAAATCATCCAAAAAATGGGTCAGCTTGGGTGGATGGGCATCCCCTACCCGAAAGCATACGGCGGCATGGGGCTTGACGTGGTCAGCTACGCCATCGCCGTGGAAGAACTTTCGAGGGTGGATGCGGGGGTCGGCGTAATTCTGTCGGCCCATGTTTCACTCGGCAGCTGGCCGATTTTCGCCTATGGCACCGAAGAACAAAAACAAAAATACCTGGTCCCGCTGGCAAAAGGGGAAAAGCTGGGTGCTTTCGGCCTGACAGAATCAAACGCGGGCAGCGACGCAAGCGGCACGGAAACCACCGCGGTGCGCGACGGAGACAGCTACATTCTCAACGGGAACAAAATTTTCATCACAAATGCAGATATTGCCGATACTTATGTTGTTTTTGCCGTTACAACCCCCGATATCGGTTCTCACGGCATCAGCGCTTTCATTGTGGAAAAAGACTGGAAAGGATTCACCTTCGGCGAACATTACGACAAAATGGGAATTCGCTCCTCTGCCACCGCAGAACTGATCCTTAATAATGTCAGGGTTCCAAAGGAAAACCTTCTGGGCAAAGAAGGGGAAGGATTTAAAATTGCCATGGCAACGCTGGATGGCGGCCGGATTGGAATTGCGGCGCAGGCCCTCGGCATCTCACAGGGTGCTTATGAAAGCGCGCTGGATTATTCCAAAGACAGAATTCAGTTTGGCAGACCAATCTGCCGGCAGCAGAGCATCTCCTTCAAGCTGGCGGATATGGCTACTACTCTCCGTGCGGCGCGCTTTCTGACCTACAGCGCGGCGGAACTAAAAGAAAATCACGAACCATACAACATGGAAGCCGCCATGGCAAAGCAGTTTGCCTCCGAAAACGGGCTGAAAATTGTGAACGACGCGCTTCAGATTTACGGCGGCAGCGGATACATCAAAGGCATCGACGTGGAGCGCGCTTACCGCGACGCGAAAATCTGCACGATCTATGAGGGCACCAACGAAATTCA
>DHDF01000026.1:536-18307 GCA_002399225.1 bacterium UBA4883 | reverse complement strand
CACGGCGCTGTCACAGGCGCGCGCAAAAAAATGATCTTTAAGGATGGGACTGCAAAAGACCAGGTCAAAGCACTTGTGGAAAGCCTTCAGAAAGACGGCTATGATTTCACCGTCGGGATCGACCTTGACACACCGATCAGCAAAGCGGATCGCGTTGTCAGCGCCGGCCGCGGAATCGGCGAAAAGAAAAACATGAAATTAATTCAGGATTTGGCTGTTCAGGCCGGGGCAACCGTCGGCTCTTCCCGTCCGGTCGCTGAGACTCTGCATTATGTCCCCTTAAACCGTTATGTCGGAATGTCCGGCCAGAAATTCAACGGCAATCTTTACATCGCGTGTGGCATCTCCGGAGCAGGCCAGCATCTGAAAGGAATCAAGGATGCGACCACGATCGTTGCCATTAATACCAATCCCAGCGCTCCAATTTTCAAAAACTGCGATTATGGGATCGTCGGGGACGTCCTTGAAATTCTGCCGCTTTTGACTCAGGCTCTGGACAATGGCCAAGCCAAAAAGCCGGCACCGCCAATGAAGAAGATGAAACGCGCTATGCCAAGAAAAATCAAACACGATTGGAAGCATTATGTCTGCAAGGGCTGCGGCTATGAGTATGATCCCGCCGTTGGCGATCCGGAAAATGATATCCAGCCCGGCACGCTTTTCGAATCCCTTCCTGAAGAATGGATCTGCCCATACTGCGGCACAAGCAAAGAAAAATTTATAGAAGCTTGATTGATTCAAACCGAAAAACAATACACAGGCAACTAAAAACATAAGGGAGGTTTTTTTATGCATTGTGTCAGACAAGTTACCGATCAGCTTTACTGGGTTGGCGCAAACGACCGCAGGCTCGCCTTATTTGAAAATATACATCCCATTCCCCAAGGCGTTTCTTACAACTCCTATCTTCTCCTTGACAAACAAACCGTTCTGTTCGATACGGTGGACTGGTCCGTCTGCCGTCAGTTTTTGGAAAACGTCGAGTTTGTCCTGGCAGGCCGGCCGCTAAATTACCTGGTCATCAATCATGTGGAACCGGACCATGCCGCCTCGATTCGGGAAATTCTTCTGCGCTACCCGGATGTCAAGATTATCACCACGGAAATAGCCGTTCTGCTGCTGCGGCAATTCGGGGTCCCGATGGACGGCCGTGCGGAAGAGGTCAAGGAAGGCGACACCAAATCGTTCGGCAGGCACACAGTGGCCTTCGTGGAGGCACCGATGGTTCACTGGCCCGAGGTCATGGTAACCTTCGATACCACGAACGGAGTCCTGTTCTCCGCAGACGCTTTTGGTTCATTCGGAACGCTGGACGGCAGGCTTTTTAATGACGAAGTGAACTTTGACCGTGACTGGCTTAACGAAGCCCGCCGGTATTACACCAATATTGTCGGCAAATTCGGTCCTTTCGTCCAAGCCCTTCTGAAAAAAGCATCCGGCCTTGACATCAAAATGATCTGCCCGCTTCACGGTCTCGTCTGGCGCTCCAATCTCGGATATTTTCTTGATAAATATGACAAATGGAGTAAATATGAGCCGGAAGAAAAGGGCGTTTTGATCGTCTATGCCTCCATGTATGGGAACACGGAAAGTGCCGTGGAAACCCTCGCCTCTGAAATTGTGAAAAAAGGGATGCCGAACGTTGCGATTTATGATGTTTCCAAAACACATGTTTCTTATCTGATTTCTGAAACATTCCGCCTCAGTCATCTGGTTTTGGCATCGGTCACTTACAACCTTGACATTTATCCACCGATGAAGAGTTACCTGATGGACATGAAAGCATTAAATGTGCAAAACCGCACGGTCTCTATTGTGGAAAATGGTTCCTGGGCCCGCCGATCCGGCAATTTGATGCAGCAGTTCCTGGAAAATGAGATGAAAGACATAAAAGTCCTCGATGAAAGGCTCTCTCTCAACTCCTCGATGGTCGAAGACAATCTGGCCGATTTGGACGCGGTGGCGGACAGCATCGTTCAGGCCACCAAATAATCTTGTTTTTCTCTTTCCGCGCCCGGATGGAATCCGGATCTTAAAAAACCGCTCCCAGCAAATGGGAGCGGTTTTTTATCTGAATTTTAAATTAGGGTCCGTGCGATATCTTACATTCCCACGCATTTTGCGTGCGGCCGTCAGACTTCGGGAAGAGTCATCTGCTCATTGTGGTTTTTATGATATTGCTTTGCCGCACCGATCAGCCCCTGGAACAGCGGATGGGGGCGGTTCGGCCGGGATTTGAATTCCGGATGGAACTGGGAACCCAGAAACCACGGATGGTTGGGCAGTTCCATCATCTCCACAATTCGGTCGTCTGGGGACTTTCCGCAGAATACGATTCCCGCTTTTTCAAACTGATCCCGATAATCATTGTTAACTTCAAAGCGGTGGCGGTGGCGCTCATAAATCAACGGAATATTCCCGTACAGCTTGTACGCTTTTGTTCCGGGCACCAGCTTGCACGGGTATTTGCCAAGCCGCATGGTGCCGCCAAGCTGCACCACATCTTTTTGCTCCGGCATTAAATCAATGACATGATTGCTGCTCTGCGGATCGAACTCCGCGGAATTGGCATCTGCCAGCCCCAAAACATGACGGGCATATTCCACGAGCGCAAGCTGCATACCCAGGCAAATGCCCAGGAAGGGGATGCTGTTGAGGCGGACATAATGAATCGCGGTGATTTTCCCTTCGATTCCTCTCTGCCCAAAGCCGCCGGGAACCACAACGCCGTCCACATCGGCAAGAATTTCAGAAACATTGTCTTCCGTGATGGTCTCTGAATCCACCCATCTGATATTCACTTTCACCTTATTGCCAAATCCGCCGTGAGTCAGTGCTTCCGCAACGCTGAGGTAAGCATCGTGCAGTTCAATATATTTGCCGACCAGAGCAATGGTGACGCTGTCGGTCAAAGACATAGCCGTGCTGACCATAGAAATCCATTCCTTGAGATCCGGCCCCGGGGTATCAAGTCCAAAGCGCTTGCAGACAATGTCATCCAAACGCTCTTCGCGCAGGGCAAGCGGAACCGCATACAAAAGAGGCAGATCCAAGTTTTCGATGACACAGTTTTCATCGACATTGCAGAATAAGGCAATTTTCTTTTTGACATCTTCGCCGATGGTTTTTTCCGAACGAAGGACAATAATATCAGGCTGTATTCCAATGGAAAGAAGCTCTTTCACACTGTGCTGAGTCGGCTTGGATTTATGTTCATTGGAACAAGCGAGATAGGGAACCAAAGTTACATGGATAAACAGGCAGTTGGAGCGCCCCACTTCTGTGGCAAACTGGCGGATGGCTTCCAGAAACGGCTGGCTTTCAATGTCCCCAACTGTGCCGCCGACCTCAATAATTGCCACGTCCACATTATCCTTGCCGGCGTAAATGCGGGATTTGATCTCATTCGTGATGTGCGGAATCACCTGCACGGTTCCACCGCCGTAGTCGCCGTTGCGCTCTTTTTGAATGACATTCCAGTAAACCCGGCCGGAGGTCACATTGCTGTTCTGCGTCAGATTCTCATCGATAAACCGTTCATAGTGCCCCAGATCAAGATCTGTTTCCGCACCGTCGTCCGTAACAAAGACTTCGCCGTGCTGGAAAGGGTTCATGGTGCCCGGATCCACATTCAAATACGGATCAAATTTCTGCATCGTGATTCTAAGTCCCCTGGATTTCAGTAGGCGGCCTAGTGACGCCGCCGTAATTCCCTTCCCTAGGCCAGAAACCACACCACCTGTTACAAATACATACTTTGCTGGCATATTGTCCTCCATCCTCTATCTTTCATTCTTGCATTTTGTTGGCTGCATCGTAACAATAAAAAATGATATCGCCCAAGTTCAGAATTCAAACGGGCGATAAATCAGCTTATCTCATAATGGATTCAGTTGCCGCAGGCAGGCTGAAGCATCCTATCCCTCGTATTTTTTAATCTCAGCTCTTTGAATGATAATATTCTCATTTGGTTTGCCCTTGTCGTTTGTAGCGGCAGAGGCAATTTTGTCCACTACGTCCATCCCGTCAAAGACCTGCCCAAACACGGTATGCCCTTTCTGAGCAATATTGTAATATCCATCCAGGTAGGGATTCCCGCCATATTTTTCATAAGCTTTCTGATAACTTTGGCTCGCCTTGTCCATGTTGATCCACTCCGACCCGTATTGTGCAACAAATGCTTCCGGATTCTGCCGGTAAGCGTCATATGCCCTTTGAAAATTGTCCCACCCGGGGAAAGCAGAAACCGGTGCCTGATCAATGAAAAACTGACTGCCGTTTGTGTCTTTCCCCGAATTCGCCATGGCAACGGCTCCCCGCAGATTCAGCAAATTCTGATTGAATTCATCTGCAAACGCCTTATTCCAAAGACTTTGCCCGCCGGTGCCATCTCCACTTGGATCTCCGGTCTGGATCATGAAATTTTTGATGATTCTGTGAAAAGTCAGATGATTGTAGTATCCCTTCTAAATCAACCCCTTGAAATTTTCTACGGCTTTCGGAGCAGCCGATGGAAACAGCCGAATGCGGATGTTTCCCATGTTGGTTTCCAAAACGGCAATCTCTTCCCCTTTGCCCGGGAGCTCCATCTGATATCCAATTTTCTTTCCATCTTCCGGCCGGATCCTCCCGCCGGAAGAGGAACTCTGTTGATTGGAACATGCCGTTAGAAAAAGGAACAGAATACTCACGGCGGCAACCAGCGCACGGTCTCTTTTTCCCATTTTCACAAATTCCCTCCGAAATCATTATCTTGTCTATTTTATAATAGAACCGGAGCAGAATCAAGCTTTTTACCTTTTTAATAATTTTTTTAAGATGTATGACCTATCAAAACAGAGCATATAGATAAACGAAGAGAAAAGGAGGGAAAAAAATGTTTGAGTACTATCCGGAAGGTTGGAGAATGGACACACCCGAAAACCGCGCGGCAACCCAGAATCTTTCCGCGGTGAACGACGCCTGCCGGGATGGAAAAATTCTGGAAGGACGTGCGCTGGTTTGTGACAGTTCGCATAACCTGCTGGTGGACTTGGGATGCATGAAAGGAATGATTCCCCGCGAGGAAGGGGCTCTTGGAATCCGCGAGGGTACAACGCGGGATATTGCGATTATTTCCAGGGTTAACCGCCCTGTCTGTTTTCTTGTAACCGGTTTTGAAAAAAAAACCGACGGAACAACTATGGCGATTCTCTCTCGGCGGGCGGCGCAGGAAAAGTGCTTAAAGGAATCCATCTCCAAGCTGGTCCCGGGCGATATTATCAACGCGCGCATCACCCACCTTGAAAATTTTGGCGCCTTTGCAGACATCGGCTGCGGAATTGTCGCCCTTCTTCCGATCGACGCCATTTCCGTCTCCCGCATTGATCATCCGCGTGAACGTTTTACCGTTGGAATGGATATCCGAACGGTCATCAAAGCCGTGGAAGGAAATCGGATCACGTTGAGCCACAAGGAGCTTCTCGGCACCTGGGAAGAGAATGTCGCCATGTTCTCCGCCGGGGAAACAGTCGCCGGGATTGTTCGATCCGTGGAGCCCTACGGGATCTTTGTGGAGCTTTCTCCCAATCTTGCCGGCCTGGCGGAGACAAAGGAGGACGTCTTTTCCGGCCAGCAGGCAAGTGTTTACATAAAAAGTATCCTGCCCGCCCGGATGAAGGTGAAGCTTGTCATCATTGACACCTTTGACTTTTCATACCGGCCAACCGCGCCGAAATATTTTTTCAAAGGGACTCATATGGATTGCTTCGTTTATTCACCACAGGGAAGCGAAAAGGAAATTATCACAAATTTTCAGAAACACGGTTCGTAAACTTTTCCGCACAGTCAGGCAGGCTGCCCCAAACCGGACAGCCTGCCCCTTTTTATTCTTCCATATCCTGTTTTTGCAGTTTCAAGATATAAGATTCGATTAATTCTTTAAAAACGCCGTTGTACTTGAGTTCTCCGGCGGAATTCCGGTACTTGATCGGCTCATAATAAGGGCTGCTGCGCTGCTGAAGAAGGAAGTTCATGGCTTCCTCCTCCCCCCTTAAACGGGACAGAACTTCAGCGGCTTTGATGGCGATCATGGCGTTGTACGGAATCAGATCATACGCTTGCAGATAATTGGAGTATGCGTCTCTGAAACAGCCGGACTCTGTCTGTGCCTTTGCAAGGTCCACCAGCACGCTGGCCCGTCTGGAATCTCCATAATCCACTTCAATCCCTTCTACCAGTTCCACCCGACCGGAGAGAGCATCCCAGCCCTCGCTTTCCAAATACCGGTTTGCAAGCTGGTTCGTCTGCCGGCAATAGTTTTTTCCAAGCCAGCTATATGCCTTCTCACAAAGATACAGCTCCCGCGGTTCGGCCGGTTCCCCGCAAAGCTCAATGATTTTCAGCAGAAGCTGCTCACGGTTTTCCGTTGATTTCCAGATTCGCCCCGCCTCTTTTTCCAGCTTCGGATCATGCGGGACAGGCTCCCCCAGCAGATAGAATAAGGCGGCCGCGAGTTCTGGATCAGTTCTCTGGTCATTTTCCATTAGAAACATCCTCCGTTCCTAGTTTCAATCCCTCACGCACAATACGCGCACGAAGTTCGCGGCGTTCTTTGTCGGTCAGCGCTCTGCTGTCGCAAAAAGCCAAAGTTGCCGGCTGGGTCCGGTAAATCATCGTGTCCATCTCATGGATGGCGATTCCACATATCAGCCCCATGGCAATTCCGAGGCGGACGGAACTGGCTCGCTTCAGAAATTCATCATAGGACAACAGCCTTGCATGTTTTAGAATTCCCAAATCCCGCAAAATCATGTCTTGAATGGAAAGCTGGTGGGCTAGATTTTCCCTCATCTCACGTTCGCGGGAGATGAGCTGTTTTGCCATACTGGACAGATTACCTAAAGCTTCCCGCTCCGAAAGGCCCATAGTAACTTGATTGGAAAGCCGGAAAAAAGCGCCCTTCGGGTTTCCCGGCCCATAGATCCCACGCAGAGTAAGGCCCAGCCTTGACAGATTCTGTGCGATTCTTCCCGTGGAACCGGATTCCAGCAGAGCAGGAAGATGAAGACGAAGGGACGCGACCATTCCCGTTCCCAGATGAAACGGGTTCTGGGTTAAGTAGCCCAGATGAGGATCAAACGCGAAAGGCAGAAGCCGGTCGAGAAATGTATCCAGCGCATCCGCCCGGGAGTAAACTTTTTTAAGCTGCATTCCGGCCGCCTGAGATTGAATGCTGAGGTGGTCTTCCCCGTTAACCGCAACGGAAAGGGATTCGTCTTCCGTAGCTGCCAAACCGCGGCCCGCCCGGTCAGTCACCATCTCAGCGCTGATGAGGCCGCGTTCCACCAAAGAAATGGTCTGAACCTTTGAAGCGGTTTCCAGGTCAATTTCCGCGAAGCGGCCGTTTGAAGCGTCTTCCGCTTTGGCCAGTGCAGCCCGCACTCTGTTCCATACGGAGCGGCGGTCCGAAATACTCATCCTGGACGGAAACGGAACCCCTTCCAGGTTTCTGGCAAGACAAATTGAAGTTTCTGCTGAAACATCGGTATCGTCCGCCTCCGCCTCATACCATTTTTTCATGTTCCGTCCTCTTCCATTTTATGAATCTTGTCGCGTAAAAGAGCGGCTTGCTCAAAATTTTCACTTTGAATTGCTTCGCGAAGCTGCTGATGCATCACACTTAGCTGCGCTTCCGGAAGGACCTGAAGCACATCTTTCCCTCCCGCAATTTTTCCGCGGTGGGACACGCTGCCGTGTATCTTACGGATGAGCGGCGCTAGCTGGCCGGAAAAAGTCCGGTAGCACTCGGCGCAGCCGATTTGCCCGGTGCGCAGAATATCGCGGAAAGACGCACCGCAGCACGGGCAGCGCAGAGGTTCCGCCTCCCCTTTTTCATCCGGGAAAAAATCATCCAGAAAATTGTCATATCCGTCGTGCATAACGAACAGCAGATTCGCATATCCCAGCCGATAAGCACATTCTGCGCAGAGCGTGTACTCTGCCAGTTCTCCGTTGATAATGGTCTGAACCCGAATGACGGACGGCTTTTTCCCACATAATTGGCACAGCATACGACCATCTCCCTCTTCTTCCGCCGCCGTTAATTTGATCGGCCAGCAGAAGAATTTTTGTAACACGATTTGTTCGGCTGCAATATTATATACTGTAAATCGAAAGGAGGAAACAAATAATGTGTAGCAATGGTTTCTTTGGCTGTGGTAACAATAGTTGCACCTGGGTCATTCTCCTGCTCATCATCTGGGTATGCTGCGCCGGCGGCAACAGTTGTGGTGGCGGCTGCGGTTGCGGCTGCGGCTGCGGTAGCTGCGGCGACAATTGCGGCGGCAACAGCGGCTGCGGCTGCTAAGTTAAAAAGGGGGCTGCGAATCGAACGATCGCAGCCCTCAATTTTTTAGACTGAAAGCTGTTTTTCCCTTGCCTGCATCAAAGCTATTGCAAGCTGATCCGGGCAGGAGGTTGGCTTGGAGCCGCAGCGGATTCCTTTCAGCTGCCGGATAACCTCTTCCGCTTTCTGGCCCTGCACCAGGGCACAGATCCCTTTCAGATTGCCATTGCACCCTCCGACGACTTGCACGGAACGGATGATATCGCCGTCTAACTCAACGATCATCTCAGAAGAACAGGTTCCCTTGGTTTTATATCGATAAGTCAAACGAATTGCCCCCATTTTATGAAAATTCATCCGTCGTTTTGCGCGCTGATCCGGCTCAGCTTTTCAAGCTGTTCATCCGGAGTAGAACAGGTGCCAAGCGGAAGCCTTTTTGTCTGATACATCCCGTGAAAATCCGTTCCACCCGTCATGATCAGATCATATTCCTGCGCAATTTTCACAAAAGTTTGTTCGTCTCCTTCTTTGTTTTGAGGATGCCAAACCTCCACGCCGTCTATCTCATGGGAACTGGCAAGCTGTTTTAAAAGCGCATAGCTGTCATATTCGCCCGGATGCGCCAAAACGGCAATTCCGCCCGCCTCGTGAATTCTGGCAATCACTTCATGCACGTCCGGATACTGAAGCGGCACATAGGCTAAACCGTCTGCCGGATTGAACAGGCTATGATAAACCGAACCGTAAAATCCGTCCGCATAGCCCGCGTCAATCAGCGCATGCATAATGTGCTGTTTATAAATTGCCGTGCTGCCTTTCGCGCGGTGCAAAACCATTTCTTTCGAAATCGGATAGCTTTTCATGATCTTCTGTATCATGACGGCAGCCGCACGATTTCTCTCATCCCTCATATGCTTGCACAAACCTTCCAGCCGATGGGGGCTCTTGCAGCAATAGCAAAGGACGTGCGCTTTCCGTCCCGTCAAGGGATCCACCGCGGAAAACTCCGCGCCCGGGATCACCTGAACTCCATGCCTTTTGCCGATAACGCCGGCTCTGACTGAGCCGGAAAAAGTATCGTGATCCGTAACGGAAATGATGGGGATGCCCCCCCTTGCCGCCAGTAGAACGATTTCATCAATTCCAACGGAACCATCGGACATTTTTGTATGACAATGCAGATCCGCAGCCAAGCTGGTACTTCCTTTCAAACTACTTTTATCTTTCTTATTATAGTCCGAAATCCGGATAATGGCAACTCAGCGCAGAAGTTTTTCCGACGAAACCAAACCGGACGCAAGAAACCACAGCAGAAAATCAGCTGCGAGCAGCATGAGGGAAATCCAAAGCAAGAGGGCGGTTCCCACCCGAAAAAGCCCCGTAAACTGCCCCAAAAACAGGAGAACAATCGGCAAAACAAGATAGCCGGAAATTTGGACCGATTCCGTGTAATTTTTACTTTTGACCGAGATCAGCGCGATAAACACAATGCCGAACAAAGTGATGCCCGGAGAAAAAAGAAAAAGCAGGACAAGCCAGCCCCAGTTAAAATAGAACGGCATCGAAAGCATGGCATCCCCGACGGAAGTCACAATGGAAAACAGGATGAAAGACACGGCGGTTGAAACGGCGGAAAGCACAACGCACCCGAAAGCTTTCGCCTGAAAAATTTTCCGGGGACCCAGCGGCGACAGAAGCAGGGTTTCCATCGTTCCGTTTTTCTTTTCCCCGGCAAAGCCGTACGCGGCAGAAATGCTGGAAGACATCAACGGAATCATCAGAAAAAGCATCGGGCAAATCAGATTGGTGACCAGATAAAACATCCCCTGGCGCCGATTCATCCATGCCGCCTGGGCAGGCAGCAGTTTCAGCATCTGGCTCACCCCGTTCATCTGGCCGACCGGCACGTTGAGCAAAAGCACCAGAAAAAGAGACGGAAGGAAAAGGGCCATCACCAGAGGGACCAGGACCAGAATGCTCCGCGTCGTCTTGTCACTCCAGATCTCCCCCACCTCTTGATGGATCAAAGCTTTCAGATTGGAAGTCAAAATTTTCATCAGGTGTCCCTCCTCAGTCCAACAAGTTTCCAGTAAACGTCTTCCAAAGAAGGGCGCGCAATCTGCGCTTCATAGAGATCGAATCCGGCTGAGACAAGATTTTTCAGCATCAGGGGCATTTCTTCTTCCCCGGTCAGGTCCCTGCTCCACCATCCGCCCTTCAGCCGTTCCATCTGTTCGGGCACCTGCCCTTCGCGCAGGCGGAAGCGCGCGCGAAGCGGCAGCCCGACTTCCCGGGTGAGCGATTCCAAATCGCCGCAGGCAATCAGACTGCCCCGGTCTACAATTCCATAACTGTCGCACAGCCCCTGCGCATAGCGAAGTTGGCGGGTGCAAAGGAAGACGGTAACGTCCTCCTTTGCGGAAAGGCGCGCAATCGTCCCGCGCATCCGGAGCATGGACTCCTGATCCAGCCCGCCGGTCGGCTCGTCCAAGAGCAGCAGTTTCGGACGGGAAAGCAGGGCACGGGCCAGCGAAAGGTACCGAACCGCCCCCGCGGGATATGCGGCAAGCTGCCGGTTACGCAGATCCCACAGATCCAATTCTTTTAAAACGGCCTCCGCCCGCCGGCGGCCCTCTTCTTTTTTCATCCCCAGAAGCTCCCCGAAAAAGACCAGATTTTCAAGGCCGGTCAGACGCGGATACATTCTGGCGGTTTCCGTCACGGCACCGCAGATCCGGTGCAGCTCCGACGGTTGTTTTTCCGGTGACAGACCCAGCACGGAGCAGGTCCCTTCCGTCGGTTTCAGCAGCCCTGCCAGCAGTTTTACCGCGGTGGTCTTTCCCGCCCCGTTTTGGCCCAAAAAGCCAAAAACGGTGCCGGATGGGATCTCCAGAGAAAGGTCGTGGAGAGCATATACGGCGCCGTCATAGGATTTACCCAACTTCTGGGTATGAATTGCAATCTCGCTCATCCGAATCACCTCAGTATGAGGATATCACATTTTCGGCAATTATTCCATTTTAACCTGGGAAAAATCATGCTTAACCTCAAGATTTTCGGAAATGGTGCGATGATCCGCTTTTGCGAGGATGGCCGCCCGGTTTTTGCGGATCTTGACCGGTTCCGCAACTCCTGCAGGACCGGAAACACAGCCGCCTTCGCAGGCCATGCCTTCTACAAAGTCCTGTGGAAGGCGTCCCGCGCTCAGGATAGCCAGCGCTTTTTTACATTCCTGGCTTCCATCGCATTTTGTGCAGGCAAACGTCAGGTCGATTTTTTCTTCTTGGAATACCTGAGTAACCGCTCCGGCCACACCACCGCTTTGGGCAAAGCCTTTTCCGGCGCGGCTGCCGTCCTGTTCCGATTCCTGTTCCGATTCCACATCGATGCCGCGGGCGGAGAACAGCGCGGCCAGCTCCTCAAAGGTAAGGACATAATCCGCCGTGTCTGAGACTTTCTGTATCTCATTTTTCTTCGCCACGCAGGGACCGATAAAGACAATTTTTGCCCCCGGATCTTTAAGGCGCAGATAGCGGGCGGTTGCCGTCATCGGCGAAACCGTATGGGACACCAGATCCCGGACCTTTGGGTAATGCTTTTCAATCAGTTCAACAAAAGCGGGACAGCAGGAAGTCGTCATTTTTCTGCCTTCCGTCAAAGCCCGTTTCAGCTCCTGCGCCTCGTGGGATGCCACGGCATCCGCACCGAGAGAAACCTCCGCAGCATCCGAAAAACCCAGCTTTTTCAAAGCGCTTTTGATCATGCCTGCGGTCGCTGTGCCAAAATGGCCTTCCGCTGCGGGAGCAAAGCAGGCCACCACTTTGGCGCCGCTCTTGATGGCCTCGATAATCTGCACAATCTGGGACCGGTCCGTGATGGCGCCGAACGGACAGTTTTTCATACAGGCTCCGCAGTTGATGCAGAAAGAATAATCAATGACAGACCGTTTATACTGATCCTTTTTGATCGCTTTGACCGGGCAGGAACGAACACAGGGCCGCAGGGTGTCAGAAATGGCGTTGTACGGGCATGCTGCCGCGCATCGCCCACATTCCCGGCACTTTTGCGGATCGATGTAGGCCCCTTTCGGTGTGATGGAAATTGCACCGAAAGGACAGGCTTCCCGGCACTTCTGCGCCAAGCAGTGCTGACAGTTGTCTGTCACGCGGAACCGGCTGATTGGGCAGCCTTCGCAGGCGGCCGGAAGGACGCCGATGACGTTTTCATCCCCCTGCCCCGGCTGATTGCCGCCGCGCGCGGAAATGATGCGTTCGCGGATAATTTCACGTTCGCGGTAAATACAGCACCGAAAGGTCGGAAGCGGACCCGGAATCATATCGTAGGGAATCTGTTCAAGGTGTTCTTCCAAAGTTCCTTCAAAAGCATACCGGGCCACCCAGGTCAAAACCTCAAATTTCAATTGTTTGGCTTCATTATCATACTCAAATTTCATAGGTTCCCTCATCTAAATATCCTATATCTAAAAAAGATTGGGTGAATTGCATGTTAAAAATTTAACATTTTCAATGGTATTATACCATCCCTCTTCCGGTTTTACAAGTGCTTTCCCACGCAAATGATAGGAAAAACGATATGTTTTTTCTAAGGCAATCAGTAAGTTCTTCAAAGAAGACAAAAGCCCTGCCGACACCAAACGCCCGGCCTTGGCCGGGCGTTCTCTTTTGGCAGTTTCATGCGTACGCTGCCCCGCTTTTTTATTCCAGATTCAGTTTTTTGCCGAGCATCCAGTCGATAAAAAAGTAAAACGCAGTGCCGAATACGACGGCGTAGAGGATTAGAGACAGTAGGCCAACCTCTGTCGGCTCAGCCGGGAACTGTCCCGAAACGGAATAGCGAAAAGACTCAAAATAAGCCGTAATCTTCTGATTCAGCCCGCTGAACAGCAGGGAAGTGACAACCTGCTCCACAATTCCAAAGCCCAGGAAAGCGCCGATACCAGCCAGAAGCTTATGCCGTCCGGCAAGATTGCCAACGGTTACGGCGGCATAAATCTCAAGGATGTTGGACAAAAGGCCGGCCAAGAGCAGAACAATCACTTCCAGTGTGATCAGATGCGCGGAGAATCCATATTGGCGGTACAGTTGCCTGATTTCGCCGCATCCGCGGCTGAATTGCAGCAGGGTCTGGGGGGACCCATGACCAAGAGGAAGATGGAGACGGCGGAAACGACTACGCTCAGTACAGACCAAAGGAGCGTAATGAGCATCTTCGCATCGATCTGGCTGTGTACCTTGACAGGAAGCGTAAAGGAAAGATAACCCTCGTCACCCAGCAGATTTTTATAAAAGCGCTGAATGGTGACAATCAAAGTGATCACAAACATTGCGACCAGCAAAGCCACATAGACGCTCATAGAGATCATACGCGGTATATTCACGCTTTCCGTATCCATTTTCCAAATTAATCTGGTGATCCCCGCCATCAGAAGAACCAGCCCGTAAATTGGGAAAAAGATCCGCGCGGTGGCGGAAAATTCATATTTCAAAAGCTTGCCTAGCATTTGAACACCTCCCGGAAAAACGCATCGACGCTTTTGCCCTCTTTTTCCCGAATCTCATCGACGGTGGCGGTCAGGACAATATTGCCCATATTAATGAAAATCACATCGTCCAGGATTTTTTCCACGTCTGTAATCAGGTGCGTTGAAATCAGCAGCGTCGCATTTTCGCTGTAATTGCTGATGATGGTGTCCAGAATATAATCCCGTGTCGCCGGGTCGACGCCGCCGATCGGCTCGTCGAGAATATACAGCTGAGCCTCGCGGCTCATCACCAAAATCAGCTGAACTTTCTCCTTGGTGCCTTTGGACATTGTCTTCAGGTGGTCAGCCGGATTGATATGCAGCCTTTGCAGCATATCATACGCTTTCGCCTTGTTAAAATCCGCATAGAAATCACCGAAAAAATCAATCATTGTGTTGACGTTCATCCAGTCGTTCAGATAAGTGCGCTCCGGCAGATAAGCAACCATTTTTTTCGTTTCAACGCCCGGTGCCCTTCCACCGACCAGAATCTGCCCGGAATTGGGGGTCAAAAGCCCGTTGGCCAGTTTAATCAGTGTGGTTTTTCCACTTCCGTTCGGCCCCAGCAGGCCAACGATACGGCCCTTTGGCACCGAAAGGTTCACCGAATTGAGTGCAAGACATCCCGGGTAATATTTCACCAGGTTGCGGCACTCAAGTATGTTATCCATTCTGCCCTTCCTCCTTCATCACACGGTTCAGCAGATCGACGGTTTGTTCTCCGTCAAACCCCAAACGATTCATCTTTCGTATAAATTCCTGCACCAAATTTTCCGCAAGGCCGTTTTTCGTCTGCATAATCTTCTGCACATCCTCCGTGACATATCGCCCGCTGGTCCTCTGAGAATAAAGAAGCCCGTCGTCCTCTAATTTAGAAAGCGCTCTTTGCATGGTATTCGGATTCACCGAAGCCTCAGCAGCCATATCGCGGACGGAGGGCAGCTTGCTCCCCGCCGCATAAATACCTGACACAACCATGAGCTGGATCTGTTCAATCAGCTGGGAATAAATCGGTCTGTCGGATTTTAAATTCCAAGCCATTTTTTCACCTCCGAACAGGCAATTGTACTAATACATTAATACAATTATACAATAGGAATCTCCTTCTTGTCAAGCTTTTTTCCCATTTTTAACTGATATCTTTTTTCCGAAACAAAACGGTTCCGGCAGCCAGAAAAGCGAGCCACGTGAGTAAAAAGATCAGAACGGATTCCCCTATCTGCCGGGCGGAACCGGAGGCGACCAGGGTAAACTGCGGCATCAGCAGAAAGTACTTGGCAAAGCCCGAAAGGTGAAACAGCTTAAGCAACAGCTGCGGGAGGAAAATCGCCGCATAAAATGCGAACACAAAAAGCGAGTTTTTTTGCAGTAAAGCTGCAAAGAAGGCCGCGATCGAAAGAGAAGCGGCGTAGCCAATACAGCAGACACCCACACGGCGGAAAAAGTCGGCCGCAAAAGCAGACGTAAAGGAAGAATTCCACTTTAAAAGCAACAGTGAGCTGCCGCAGTACGCCCCGAGCGTAACGGCCCCGAGAACGATGCCCAAAAGAATCGCCACGACAACTTTGGCGCAGTAGAGCTTTGTGCGGTTTATCCCACAGGAAACCGTGTTTTTCAGCGTATGCTCCTTGTATTCTTCCGCGCTGACCAGATCGATTAGAATCGGCATTAGCAGCACCGGCCAGGAAAGAAAATTAAAAAGGACCACCATCCATGAATTAAAAATAAAATTGCCGTCTGAAAGGCGGGAGATGGAAAAGTTGACCAAGAATGCAAGGACAGCCATGCCGGCAAGCAGCAAATAGAAAAACGGCCGATGCCATACTTTATAGAGATCGGCACGAATTAATTTAAGCAATTTTTTTACCTCCAATTAAATTGATAAAATAATTTTCCAGGCTGGTTCCGGTCCGGTAAACCTGCGAAACCAGAACGCCGGATTCCACCAGGCTTTTTACCGCCAGTTCCGGATGTTCCACCCCGTCGGAAAGCTCCAGCGTAGTCCCGTTCAGAATTCGGACTTGCCGCAGAGAAAGCCTGTTTTGCAGCACATCGGCGGCTTTGGCGGAGTCGTCTACCTCCAGCCTCAGTTCCACACGGCATTTTCGCTCGAGTTCCTCCGCTGTGATGCATTCTACCAGACGACCGCCGTTTAAGAACCCGTAATGAGTTGCAATCCGAGAAAGTTCCCCCAGGATGTGGCTGGAAACCAGGATGGTCGTTCCATTCTCATGATTGAGCTTCAGTAAAATCTCACGGAATTCTCGGATTCCCATAGGGTCCAGCCCATTGATCGGCTCATCCAGAACCAGAAAATCCGGTCTGTTCAGAATTGCAAGCGCCAATCCCAGCCTCTGTTTCATGCCGAGAGAAAAGCTCTTGAATTTTTTATCGCCGGCCATATCGAGCCCGACGGTGTGCAGAGTCGATTCCACACAAGCCTTGTCACGGATTCCGCGCTGAATCCGGTAATACTCCAGATTTTGGCGTGCGGACAGATACGGATAAAATCCAGGGGTTTCGATGATGCTTCCAATCCGTTCGCGGGCGTGTTCCAAATCTTTTGCGCCGGATACGCCGAAAAGCTCTAAAGAGCCGGAAGTCGGAAGAGACAGCCCGCAGATCATTTTCAGCAGAGTTGTTTTTCCCGCTCCATTTTGCCCCACCAGAGCAAAAATGCTGCCCTTTGTCAAGCTTATGCTGAGGTCGTCTACCGCGGAAAAAGCTCCGAACTGCTTTCTGAGGGACCTTGACTGAAAAACTGATTCACTCATGTTTGTTTACTCCTTGTATTACTGTATTAATTTTATAATACAATGATACAATTTATTTTCAATTTGTCAACACTTTTTTTATTTTTATGTTATAATATTATTGTGAAATAGCATAAAAGTTAATGAAAAAACCGCCGAAAAATCGGCGGTTGTGAAAAGATGAACAAAATCTTTCTCAAAAAGCAGTGAGTCCGACAAAACTTGGAAAGGGAAAATCCAGATGCCCTTCCTCTGGACTTTGGAAAGGAAGTGGGCCCGTCTTCTCAGCCGGCGGCAATTTAGCGACGATGGACCGCAGAGGTTCCCTTTTCCCTAAGATAAGTGCTTTCCAGGTCAGACAAGTGGAGTTTGACGGCCAGCGGATATTTTTCATATGCCTGACTGATCGTGAAGCTACCGCCCTTGACGGCGTCGTCAAAGCCGCCCATGTGCCAGCGGATCGCTACAGCTTCACTGGTTTTCAGCCGCATAAAGCGTTCAATAAGAAAGACTGATTTTTCGCCATGGCCATATGGAAAAGCATCGTCGATGGTATAGTAGGGACGTTTTTCCCACTGCCCTGTTTCTTCATTTTTATAGTTGCGCATACTTTTTTTGTAAAACTGTGCTTTGCAGATGTCATGAAGCAATGCGCAGATTGCAAAGCTTTCTTCATTATCTTCCGACGGATCAAAATGCTTCTCTCGCATCACATGATAAACACTGACACTGTGCTGTACAAGGCCGCCAAGACATGCACAGTGAAATTTTGTGCTTGCCGGTGCGACAAAAAAATCTGTCCCACTAAGCCACGCAAGCAGTTCTGTGGAACCGGCACGGGTAATATTCCGGTGATATATGTCTTCAAATTCTTCCCTGAACCCCATTTAAAAGATTCCCCCAATCATTTATAATAAATTATAGCATATCAATGCCGGTTTTGACAGAGAAAGCAAAAAGGCTCGAAGGCTCTGGATTTTCTTCGCGTCTTGTATTTTTTAGACCGGTTTAAATTACAACATGATAATTGAAGCAGAAGTCGCTGTTATTGCTAAATTTTTTAGTTTTATTTTATCGAAAATTACGATTCTTTTGCTTTTTTAACATTCTAGTTAAAAATGTATTGAAATTTAAGTCATTTTAAGGTAAT
>DHDF01000026.1:0-371 GCA_002399225.1 bacterium UBA4883 | reverse complement strand
TTCAAGAAGTGATATAATTTTTCTTTTGATTACGCCTAAGTCCTCATAACAAAGGGCTTCATCATTTTTTCACAAACGGGGAACGCCTACAGTAAAAATTTACTGTAGGCGTTTTCCGTTTGTTTAGCATATTTTGCTATTTGCCATGTCACAGGAATTTTTTTGCAGAACGGCTTCATACTAATAAAAGTCTCCATTTATGTCATTAAAGAAAGTATACACGGAAACTGGTACAGGAAGAGGTTCTGAACCGATGGCCACCTTTGAAACAAGGCTGAAAAACAGCGACAACACGTACCGCGAGCTATTCGTCCGGTGCCCCAAAAATCCGATTCTCACCGCAGACGACTGGCCATACGCAGTAAACACTG
>DHDF01000040.1:17373-19062 GCA_002399225.1 bacterium UBA4883 | reverse complement strand
ATCACCTGGGCGCTGGAAAACGCCGTTGAAACGGCAGACTCGATGAAAGCGCGGGGATTCGGACTGAAAGGCAGAACTTCGTTTTCTATTTATTCTTGGGAAAAGAAGGACGGACTGCTGCTGACCGTCGAGCTCGCTGCTCTTTTGACAGCACTGGCCGGGCTGGCTTTCGGAAAGTTCCGCGCCGTGTATTTTCCGACGATCCGCATCGCGGGACTGGACGGAACCGCGGCCCTGTTTGACGGCGCTTATGCTGTCTTTTGCCTGTTGCCGATCGCCGTGGATGGGAAGGAGGCTCTCCTATGGAACAGGTTGAAATTGCCGGACTGAATTTTTCCTACCCGAATTCAGATGCCGCGGCTCTGAAAAATCTCAGCCTGACCATTTCTGCCGGGGACTTTCTGCTGCTGTTCGGCCGCTCCGGATGTGGGAAAAGCACGTTCCTAAAGCAGTTAAAACCATCCCTTGCGCCATTTGGAAAACGCAGCGGGAAAATCCTGTTTTGCGGGCAAGAAATCGGCACGCTGTCCGGGCGGGAGCAAAGTGCGCGGATCGGCTTTGTTTCGCAGGACCCGGAAAATCAGATCGTCACGGATAAAGTCTGGCATGAACTGGCTTTCGGCATGGAAAGTTTGGGATATGACAGCCGGACCATCCGGCTCAGGGTTGCCGAAATGGCTTCTTTTTTTGGAATTCAGGATTGGTTTTTCAGGCCGGTCACGGAACTGTCCGGCGGGCAGAAACAGATTTTGAATCTGGCTTCCGTGATGGTGATGTGCCCGGAGGTACTTTTGCTGGACGAGCCGACTTCGCAGCTTGACCCGATTGCCGCATCTAATTTTATTCAGATGCTTCGAAAAATCAACGAGGAACTCGGCGTGACAATCGTGGCGGCGGAGCATCGCCTGGAAGAAATGCTGCCCGTCTGTTCCAGGGCTGTTTTGATGGAGCAGGGAAGCATTGTGCTTGACACCGTGCCGCGCAGACTCGGCACCGAAATGAAAAATCAAAACAGCGCCATGACAGCGGCGCTGCCGGCCTGCGTCCGAATTTACTCCGAGTTTGAAAAGGGGGAAACGCCGGTCACGGTAAAGGAAGCCAAGCAGTGGCTGAAACAAACCGTTTCTTTCCGTCCGGGAGAGAGTGCGGGCAGTCCGGCGGCAGCGCAGGCGGCCCCGGCCGGAGAGAAAACGGCGGTGGCTCTGAAGGAGGTCTGGTTCCGGTACGGAAGAAGCGGGAAGGATGTTCTCAGGGGCGTGACGCTGAAAGTCAGAAAGGGGATCGTTTACAGCGTCGTTGGCGGGAACGGCGTAGGGAAGTCAACCCTGCTTTCCGTAATCGGCGGCATTGAGCGGCCGTACCGGGGAACCGTGACCTTGCTGGGGCGCAGGCTCAGCCGAATTGCTCCCGGCGAAAGGCATCAAGGACTCGTCGGATTTCTGCCGCAGGAACCGAAAAACCTGTTCCGCTGCAGTACGGTTGGAAAGGATCTCGAAGAGATGGCGCTTTTCCAAGGCGGCGGCCGGGCGGCCGCCGAATCCAGACTGAACCGGATCGTTGAATTTTTTCATTTGGGCCCTCTGCTGAACCGGCATCCCTATGACCTGAGCGGCGGCGAGCAGCAGTGCGCCGGGCTGGCCAAGGTGCTTTTGACAGAGCCGCAGATTCTGCTGCTGGACGAGCCCACCA
>DHDF01000040.1:16733-17199 GCA_002399225.1 bacterium UBA4883 | reverse complement strand
CTGCTGCTGGACGAGCCCACCAAAGGGCTGGACGCGGTTTTCAAAAAGCGGCTTGCCGGTCTGCTTTCCGCTTTCCGAAAAGCCGGAAAGACCGTGCTTCTGGTGTCCCACGACCTTGATTTCTGCGCGGAATGTTCGGATGAATGTGCACTGATGTTTCAGGGAGAGCTCCTGTCTTCCGGCCGCACACGGGAATTTTTCACCGGGAACGCCTTTTACACCACTTCTGCAAACCGCATTGCGCGCGGCGTTTTTCCGAAGGCCCTGACCTGTGAGGAGGTAATTCAATTATGTCGAAAAAATTTGATCGTAGACTAATCCTTTCTTCTATCCTGACCCTGCTTGCCGTTCCGCTGGTCATCGCGTTCGGCATGACGGTTTTGCAGGATCGGGGCTATTACTTCATCAGCGCCGCAATCCTGATTTTTGCCATGCTGCCGTTTTTCCTGCTGTTCGACCACAGAAA
>DHDF01000040.1:16351-16575 GCA_002399225.1 bacterium UBA4883 | reverse complement strand
CCGAAAGCGCGGGAAATCGTTCTGATCTGTTCCCTGACCGCGATTGCGGTGGTTGGACGGGTGGCGTTCTTCATGCTGCCGGAATTCAAGCCGGCCGCGGCCGTCGTAATTATTTCGGCTCTCTGCCTCGGCCCGGAATCGGGTTTCTTGATTGGAGCGATGACCGGTTTTGTCTCGAACTTTTTTTTCGGGCAGGGGCCTTGGACGCCATGGCAGATGTTCAG
>DHDF01000040.1:0-16255 GCA_002399225.1 bacterium UBA4883 | reverse complement strand
TGGACGCCGTGGCAGATGTTCAGCTTCGGCGTCATCGGATTTTTGGCGGGGCTTTTGTTCTTCCGCGGAAAGATCCGGAAACCGTCCAAAACCGAGGTCTGCGTTTACGGCGGCCTTTCCACCTTCCTGATTTACGGCGGGCTGATGAATTTTGAGTCCGCGCTGACGGCTTCTTCCGTGATCAATTGGAAAGTCCTGACCGCCACCTATCTTTCGGGAATACCGTTTGATCTGATCCATGCGGGTTCGACGGTTCTGTTCCTGTTTTTCATAGAAAGGCCCATGGTGGAGAAAATTTCGAGAATCAAGGTGAAATACGGGTTGATTGATGAAAGCAGATATTTAAAAGGGAATTTGGAAGGCTCTTGAAAGTTTTAATGGGAGGTATTTCAAATGAAAAAAATGTGTTTCAAAAAACCGCTTGCAATTGTGCTGGCGGCCTTGATGTTTTTCAGTTCGCTTCCGGCGGCGGCATGGGCGGCGGAGGCCGCGGACAAGCCTGCCGCTGATTCTTCTTCGGCGGTTTCGGGCAGTTCCTCTGGTCCTTCCTCGAAAGCGCCGGAGAGTTCCGCTGATTCTTCTTCAGCGGTTTCGAGCAGTTCCACGGGTTCTTCCTCAAAATCGTCGGAGAGTTCCGCCAACTCTTCCTCGGGAACCGCCGGCGGTTCCTCTGATTCCCCGGCCGCGCCCACCGTGAAAGTAACTGCGCAGGTGGTGGAAGCGGAGAGCGGGAAAGAGGTTTCCGCGAAAGGCTATTCCTATGATGTGGGCGATACGGCGGTGACTCTAAAAGCAGACGTTGCTTCTAATGGGGAAGGCGGCTCCTGGAAATATCAATGGTGGGCGCTGGATGACGACGGTTGTGGAAGCGGCGTGTCAAATGCGGTGCAATATACGCCTGCGACGGATCGGGCTGGCAAAGAAAACTATCGCTGTGACGTGACCTACACGCTGAACGGTAAAAAGTACAAGGCGGAGACGGATGAGGTTCCCGTGCAAGTGTTTGCCGCGTCGGCGGAGAAGCCGACCATCTATGAGAACCCTGATGATGCCGCCTACCAGTCCGGCGCTCTCCATCTTCTTCCCTTACAGGTTGACGCATGGAGCGGGGACGGCGGCATACTTTCGTACCAGTGGTATGTCAGTACAGACGGCCAGACCTATTCCAAAGTAGAGGGTGCAACTTCGAAGAGCTATACCCCGAAAACATCCGAGAAAGCGGCAATTTATTTCTATTACTGCGAAGTGACCAACACACAGCCGGGCAGGCTTGGCAAGCCCTATACTTCGTCCGTCAAGACGAAATGCGCGAAGGTCACGTTTGAAAGCGTACCGGAAAACGTATGGCAGGGAAAAGGCACCGCCGATTCTCCTTTTCTTCTTTCCTCTGCGGAGGATCTGAACCATCTGAAGGATTATGTCAATACGAAGGGCGCTTCGTTCGACGGCTTCTTCTTTAAGATGACAAAAGATCTTTCGCTGCCGGATGACTGGGTGCCGATCGGCGCGCTGAAAAGCGGAGAAAGCGACCCGTGGAACGGAAGAAATATTATGCCATTTTCCGGTACTTTCGACGGCGGAAACCACATCCTGACCGTTCCGAAAGCCAGCCTGCCGCTTCTCGGCTATGTGCGGTATGCGACGGTGAAAAATCTGAAAATCTATGGCCCACAAATCGCCGGTTACGGCCTTGTCAACCACTACTGCGTCGATTACGGCCCGACGGGAAATTACGGGGATTATACCTCCGGGGCAAGTTATCCGGATATGCCGCTGACCGTTGAAATCGACCATGTCACCCTGTTAAAAGGTACGAAGACATTGCAATCCGGTATGATTGGCGGTTATGCTTCCGGTGCCAATACCGTCCGGATCTTGAATTCCACCGTGGAAAAGGGCGTGACCATCGGCTATGATGGCAAACAATCCAATATCGGCTCTTTTGCGGGATGGTTTAACGGAACCATTGAAAACTGTGTCAGCAGCGCGGATATCTGCGGAAAAAACAACGTCGGCGGCCTGGTCGGCGCGAAAGGGCAGTCCATGGGGAACTGCAGTGTCTTGGACAGTGCGTTCCACGGGGCGGTCAAGACTTCCGGAACTTATGCGGGCGGCCTGATCGGCAGCGGCTATGACGACGGAAGCTATTTGTCCGGCTCCGCACCGAACACGCCGTGCGTTACCGTCCAGAACTGCTACGCCGACGGCTCCGTGACAGGAAAGGACTATGTCGGCGGCCTTCTCGGCGGGGAACCCTCCTGCAAAGAATGCTGGGCCAACGGCACCGGATACATCCAGAACAATTACTTTTCCGGCAAGGTTGCCGCTTCCGATACGAACGGCGAAGCGGAGACAAAGCAGGATTCTTCCAATGGACTGCTGAAAATTTTCAGGGCCTTTTCCTCCGGGCTCAAGACCCTGGCGGGCCTGAGCTCGGACTCTGGAGACGGAGACCTTCCCGTTGATGGGACGCATGTCGGTGGGATTGTCGGCGGGATGCGGTCCCTCGACCGGTATAATGTGATCTCCAACAATTACTATCTCAACACCAGCGCAAAGGCTGGGATTGGCGCCGCGGATTCCGTGGAACAGGCAAGCCGGCAGGAGCAGTCGCCTTCCCGCAACGCTTCCGCAAATTTCACGGTCCCCGGTGTCGGCAGGATGCTTTCAAGACGGGGCTCGTCCCTGAATCCCGAACGCTATGGCCGGTCGGACGATCCCACCGGCAACGGCGCCGTTCGCCTGACTACCCCGGTGACGGCCGAACAACTGAAGGGCGGTCCCGTCCTGGCCAGGCTGAACGGCGAAGCCAACAGCAGCGGGATCTGGGTCAAAGGAAAAAACGGCTGCCCGGCGCTGAATCCGGGTGAAAAGCACATGGTCTCTTTCGCCGTCACGGATTATGAACCTCAGCGCTGTCTGGGCGGCTCTCAGCTTACGAGCCTTTCTGCGGTCGCAGCTTACAGCGACGGTTCAACCAAGCGGATTTCCCAGGATCAGATGCGCGTTTCCGGATTTGACAGCAGCAAGGAGGGCTATGATACCGTCACCGCTTCTTACAAAAACCATAATTCCCTCTTTGAAGTCGAGGTCACCAGCGATGAAAACAAGTCGGAAGACCATCCAATCACGGCTTCTTTCCGTCTGATCGGCGCGACAAAATCTAGCGGCCCGATCAGTTTGAAAGACGGCAATTACAAAGGCAGCAACTATGTGACGTGGGTTCCGACGGAATCCTGTACGCTTTCCGTCGGCAGCACGGTTGCGGATCTGCTTCGGAAGGAGCTTGGCAAGGCCGGTCTGACCAGCGTAATCAGCGGCGGAAAATACGGCTATGTGTCTTCTGTTTACGCTCCGAAGGTATGCGGCGGATATAAACTTTCAGAAAACACGAACGGGAAGCGCTCCGGCTGGATGTTCACCGTCAACGGGAAACATCCCGGAGGCAGCATGGACGATGTAAAGCTGGAGGACGGGGACAAAGTGGTCTGGCATTACGTCGACGATTATAGCTATGAGGTCGCAGACTGGTTTTCAGAGCCGGGCTACCCGGGGTTTGGCAACGGGGACTGTTACAATGCGTGGCTTCAGGCTCTCGACGAAGCACCGACGGCAAAGCAGCAGCCGAAAAAGCAGCCAGAGGATGACCGTGTTTCCGACAAAACCGACCCGAGCGGGGCGAACGCTTCCCAAGTCCCCGGTACGAAGACTTTTACAAGCGATACCACATCCGATTTCAGCGTCCATGGCAGTTATCTGTTTAAGATCACCAGCAAGGATGGCAAAGTCCCCGCCTTTGTCATCGGGACTCCCGGCGTGTTCGAAACACAGCTTGCCAAAACGGCCGGCGGCGATTACTATTTCCGGATTAAGCCGACGGGTCCCGTCGGCGCCTCTGCGGGCGTCTATGTCAACGGCGTTAAAATTATCACCGTAACGGTAGGCAGTACGGCTCCGCCCGTCCGGAGCGACACGGCCGGATCATTTTGCGTGCAGGCCGGAAAATCCTACGTATTTCGTCTGACGTCCGATGCGAAGCCGGTCTTTCTGGCAGGCACTTCCTCTGCTTTCCGGGTGGATTTTATCGGATCGCGCGGAAAAGATTACTTTTTCAGGGCCACGGCGACCGGCGAGTCCGGTGCGGGCTGCGGCTTCTATCTCAACGATGCCCCAAAGCCCGTTGCCGTTGCCACGGTCGCTTGACGCGGCCCCGGCGCGGCGGAAAGAAATGGGAGGCATGAAATGAAGCAAAAAATCAGTTCTCTTTTGGGGATTGCGCTTTCGCTGATTCTGGTGTCCGGCGCGGCCGCCCCTGCGGCTGCCGCGGAATCCCCGGCGCCTTCTGCGGCAAAAATGAGCTGGGATGTTTCACAGGACTTGATCAGCAACATCCCCAAGGGCGGGCTCCGGCCCGGATCCATTGAAGGCGAGTGGACCGTCATGGCACTGGCCCGGGCGGGATATCATCTGCCAAACGTTTACCAAACTTATGTTCAGAATGTGACCGATGAGGTCAAGAACGGGAAAGGGGTGCTTGCCGACTGCAAGTGCACCGAAGCTTCCCGGACCGTTCTCGGGCTGACCGCCGTTGGCCGGGACCCGCGCAAGATCGGCGGATACAACCTTTTGCAGCCGCTTGCCGACTTTGACCAAGTGGCGTCTCAGGGAATCAACGGCCCGGTATGGGCGCTGATTGCCCTGGATTCCGGCAAGTATGCCATGCCGCAGCTTCAGAGCGCAGGCAAAACGCAGAATTCCAGGAAGAAGATGGTGGATGAAATTTTATCGGAAGAAATCGGCAGAGGAACCGGCTCCGCCGGAGGATGGGCGCTGGACGGCTCGGTCCCGGATCCGGATATCACCGCGATGGCGCTGGAGGCGCTGTCAAATTACCGGGCTCGCTCCGATGTCTGCGCTGCAGTTGACCGCGCCGTGCATACGCTTTCCGCCATGCAGAAAGACGACGGCGGCTATGTAAGCTGGGGTGCTGAAAATCCCGAAAGCACCGCGCAGGTCATTGTGGCCCTGACCAGTCTCGGTATCAGCCCGGTGCGGCAGGATTTTGTCAAAAGCGGGCATACGCTGATCGGTGCGCTGTCCGCTTACTATCTGCCCGGCCAGGGGTTTCGGCACAGCCTGAGCGACTCCTCTGCAAATGCCATGGCAAACGACCAGTGCGCTTATGCGCTCGCAGCGGATCTCCGGTTCCAGGCAAATCAGAATCCGCTTTACAACATGACGGACGGCGCTCCGACCGCATCTTCCTGGCCTTTTTATCCGGGATGACGCGCTTTTGCGGTGCGCCTGGTCCCGTGCCGAAAGGCTCCCGGTATTCTTTCAGCAGATCGGAGAGAAAAGAGATCGATTTTTTCAGGAAGGTGTCTTTGTGATACACCAGTTTAAAAGTTCGGTCCCACTGCCCGGAACGGTTCTGAAATGCGACAATTCTGCCCGCCTTGATCTCCTTTTCCAGCAGCCGGATGGACAGAACCGCCAGGCATCCGTTTTGCAGGACCGCGTTGAGCATCGCCTCCGGAAAAGGCGCTTCCACCTTGATTTTGACCGAAAGACCGCGCTGTTTTAGGGAATTCAGGAACAGTTCCCGCGTGCCGCTGCCTTTTTCCCGCATGACGAACGGATAGGATCTGATCTCTTCAAAGGTCAGTTCCTTCTTTGAGGCAAGCGGGTGGCCGGCGGCGCAGGCCAGCACTAGCGAATCATGCAAAAGGGGCAGGCTGACCAAATCCGGCGATTTGATGTCTCCCTCCACGATGCCGACATCCAGCTCGCTGTTCAGAATCTTTTTCTCAATGGCAGCCGTATTGGCTGTTAAGGAAAACCATTCCGTGTGCGGGCATTTCTCCTCCAGCCGATTGAGGATCGACGGCAGCAGGCAGGAGGCAACCGTAATCGTTGAACCGAGCCGGAGATATTCAGTCTGACTGTCCTGCCGCATGGCGGCTTCCAGCTGGTCAAATTTGGTGACAACTGTTTTGGCGTAAGAGAGCAGATGCTTTCCCGCTTCCGTCAGGTACAGCCTTTTGGAAAGCCGGGAAAACAGAGGCACTCCATAGTGCTGTTCCAGCTCACGAATAGCCTGGCTCACGGTGGACTGGGCCAGATAAAGCTGGGAAGCGGCCAAAGTCATGTTCTGTGTTTCTGCAACTTGAATAAAAATCTTTAAATGGCGAATGGTCATGGCTTTACATCTCTTTGCATCAATCGGTTTTACCGATAATATTCATCAATAATATCGCTTTTACAATGAGAATTCAAGCGTTATAATGTAAAGAGGTTGTTCATTTCGTAAGGGTGGTGCATCAGTTTGAAAATTTTCAGTAAAAGCAGGCGCCTGCGGGTAAAAAAAGAGTGGCTTTTCCGTGCGCTTGCCTGCGGCCTCTGCGGTATTCTGTCAGCGGGGCTCCTAGTTTCCTGCGTCGGGACGCGGCAGGTTTCCGCAGGGTCGCCAGGCTCCGCAGTGCGGTCCTCGTCTGCGGAGAAGACAACTTTTACGGATGCGGTTGGAAACCGGGTTACTGCGACATCCGCAAAGCGGGTGATCGCACTGATGGGGAGCTTTGCGGAAACATGGACGGATGCCGGGGGTACTTTGATCGGCGTGACAAAAGACGCTTACTCAGGGCACCATTTAAACCTTGGCAAAACGGTGGCCAATCTTGGGTCCTACACCAACCCGAGCATGGAGCAGATCATTTCGCTGAAGCCGGATTTCGTGATTTTGTCGGTCGACACGCCTCAGCACGTCAAACTTTGCAAGGCGCTGCGGGAAGCTGGCCTGAATGCCGCCTGTTTTCACATGGAAACATTCGTCGATTACCTGAAAGTCCTGAAAAATTTTACGCAGATCACGGGACGGGAAGACCTGTACCGGAAAAACGGTCTGGCGGTGCAAGAGCAGATTCACCAGATCATTGCCGGAACCAAGGGAAAAAAATCCCCGACCGTCCTTTTTATCCGGGCTTATTCGACCGGTTATGATGTGATGAATTCGAGTACGATGACCGGCGCCATGCTAAAGGATCTGGGGGCGGTCAACATTGCAGACAGCGACCGCGGGCTGCTGCATGATTTGAGCATGGATGCCATCCTCCAGCACAATCCCGACGATATTCTGGTGGTGGTGATGGGGGCGGACGAAAAAAAGGCGCTGACTCTGATCCACCAGCAGTTCCAGTCCAATCCCGCCTGGGAGGGGCTAAAGGCCGTTCAGAATCATCGGTACGCGGTCATTCCGAAGGATTTGTTCCACTATAAGCCAAACGCCAGATGGGGTGAAAGCTATGCATACCTTTCAAAGCTTCTTTATGGGAGCTGACCGGCCGAAGTTCCGCCGCCGCGGCGCGAGATTCTGGCTTCTTGCTTTTCTGCTTTTTCTGGCTGTCGCCGCAGCGCTCGACCTGATGCTCGGTTCAGCCGTCATTTCCCCGGCACAGCTTGTCCGGATTGTGAGCGGAGCGGATCGCTCCAGCCCTGCCTGCCGGATTTTTCTGTATGTCCGCCTGCCTAGGGCGCTGGCCGCCATGCTGGCCGGCAGCGCCTTGGCCGTTGCGGGGGCGATCATCCAGGCCGTTCTGAACAATGCCCTTGCCAGCCCCAATATCATCGGAATCAATGCGGGGGCGGGATTTACCACCATGCTCTGCATGGTTCTGTTCCCGGCCCAGGCATGGCTCTTGCCGCCTGCGGCTTTTCTGGGTGCTCTGTTCACCGCGCTCACGGTTTCGGCGATCGCCCTGCGGATCAGCGCTTCCAAAATCACGATCATTCTGGCCGGAGTTGCCATCAGCAGCATTCTGATGGCGGGGATCGATGCCATCAAAGAATTTTTTCCGGATGTTCTGGTCGGTTCCAGCACTTATATGATGGGGGGGCTGTCCTATGTTACAGCGGACGGCCTTCGTTTTGCTTCGATTTACATTGTAATCGGCCTGGCGCTTGCTGTGCTGCTCCGCTATGAAATGAACGTACTCTCCCTTGGGGAAGATTCCGCCCATTCCCTCGGCATGAATGTCGGGGCATACCGGTTCATTTTGCTGATGATCGCGGCCGTTCTGGCGGGCGGGGCCGTGAGCTTTGCGGGGCTGTTGGGGTTTGTCGGCCTGATCGTTCCCCATGCGGTGCGCTTTTTTGTCGGGGAGGACAACCGGAAGGTGATCCCGGCCTGCATTTTAGCGGGCGCCGCTTTTGTAACCGTCTGCGACCTTCTGGCGCGCCTGATCTTCGCTCCGTTTGAACTTCCGGTCGGCATTGTGATGTCCTTCCTCGGCGGACCGTTTTTTATCCGGCTGCTGCTGACGAAAAGGAGGCATCTCCATGCTTGAGCTTTGGCACCTTTCGGGGGGCTACCGTGGAGAGGACAAAGTAAAAGAGATCAGCGCCCGGTTCCGGGAAGGTGAAGTCACGGCGGTGGTCGGCCCGAACGGCTGCGGGAAAAGCACGCTTCTGAAACTGATTGTCCGGCTTTTAAAGCCGACCTCCGGCAAAATTTTGCTGGAGGGAGTGGATGCCGCTTCGCTGACCCGCAGGGAATTTGCGCGGAAAGTGTCTTTTCTGCCGCAGGCGCGCGCCGTGCCGCATATGTCCGCCGGTGCGCTGGTGCTGCACGGCAGATATCCGTATCTTTCCTATTCGCGGAGATATTCGAAAAAAGATTTTGAAGCGGTAGAAGACGCGCTTGCGGCGACCGGGACAGAAAAATTTCGGGATATTCCGCTGGAATCCCTTTCCGGCGGGGAAAGACAGAAGGTTTATCTTGCCATGCTGATTGCGCAGGACACCGATGTCGTTTTGCTGGACGAACCGACAACCTATCTGGATATCAGCCGCCAGTTTGAATTGATGTCTCTGATCGGAACTCTCAGGCAGCGGAGGAAAACGGTGGTCGCCGTTCTGCATGACCTGGGTCTGGCGCTCCGTTACGCCGACCGGATCCTTGTTCTGGAACACGGAAAACTCCGGGCCTGCGGTTCTCCGGATGACATCTATCACAGCGGAACGATTGACTGCGTCTTTCAAATTCATACCCGGCGGATTTCTTCCCCTGCCGGGGTGGAATATGTCTTTTCACCGGAAAGATCATCCTAGTGCAGGCTCATTGCTTCCATGTCTAGACGGGGAAGAAGCATCCCCTGGAGAAAACGGGTGGTGCTTTGTTTTGCAGGGCACTCAAACGGGACTTCGGAAGCAGTTGCTCCCGCAAATTTACTTGGCTTCTGCCGCTGGCGGAAAAAATGGTCAGCCAGCTGAAACTCGGATGCGGTTGCGTGTCGGCCAGCGCGGCGCAGCCGAGGAGAAGAAATAGGATGGAAAACAGGAAAATAGCTAGTGTGATTTTTTTGTGGCTTCGTTCCATTTTTCTCATATCCTTTTTTCTTAAATCTATGTCTACCATGGACAGGATATGATATAAAAATGAGAGAGAGTTTTCCTCTGATAAAAAAGCACTGTGAACAAAGGCTCACAGTGCTTTTCCCGCGCTGGCTTTTCCCGGCAGTTTAATGTTGTGCAGTCCTTTCTTCTTCAGTCAGGCTGTCGCTGATCTCTTTTAAATTGACTTTCATGCGCTCCAAATAACTTTTATTGTCTTCGCTGCTTTCGATGGTGTAGATCTTTTCTACCTTGGCGCCGACCTGTTTTGCAAGAGTTTGGGAAACGGCCGGACTTACCATATCTTCGACAAATATGGTTTTTACTTTGTTTTTCTTGCAGTAGTCCACCAGTCCGGCCAGTTTTTTCGCACTGGGTTCGCCTTCGGCAAAGACATCTTCAACACTGTTTTGCTTCAGCCCGAAATCCCGGCACAAATAAGAAAAGGCGGCATGGCCGGTTACAAAGCTTTTCTTTTTATTCGACTGCAATTTAACTTTGTATTCTGAGTAAAGATTTTCCAGCTGTGCAGTGAAACTGTCGCAGTTCTTCTTAAAATAGGCGCTGTCCGACGGATCGGCTTGGATCAACCCGTCCCGGATATTCCTCGCGTCAATTTCAGCGCCTTTCAGGCTGATCCAGAGGTGTGGATCATACTGCCCGTGTTCTTTGATCTCGTCGGCGTCGGTATTTTGAATCGGTGTTGCTCCTTTCGAAGCTTCTACCACAATCAGGCTGTTATTCCCTGCGGCCTGAACAGCTTTGTCTGCCCAGTTTTCCATGCCAAATCCGCTGTACACAAAGACCTGGGCAGAGCTTAGCGCCGCAAGGTCCTTGGCTTTCGGTTCAAAATCGTGCGGTTCCGTGCCATCTGGGATAATGGTCGAGATTTCGACTTTATCTTTTCCAACCGCTTTGGTAAATTCTCGCATTGCGTCGAATGAAACTGACACTTTGATTTTCCCGCTTTTGCCGGCGGTGCTGGTTGATGTGGAGCTTCCTGTGATGCTGCCATTACTGCCGGATGTGCTGCAGGAAGCAAATGTCAGCGCAGTCAGCATGCTTAAGATGAAAACTGCCATTTTTTGAAACATTTCCGCTTGACCCCCAAAATAAATGTTGCAAATGGAACTCATTTGCATTTATAATAGTCTTAGCAGGATCGATTTGTCAAGAGGGAATTACAAATTTTGAAAGCAGGTGATCGCTTTTGATCGAAATAAAAGAACTCTTTTTTTCTTACACCGGTTCTCCGCCGTATCTTTTGAATGGAATCAATTTGAATATCAAAGACGGTGATTATATTTCAATTGTTGGGGAAAACGGATGCGGGAAAAGCACGCTGATGAAACTGATTCTAAAGCTGCTGAAGCCGACGAAAGGGAAAATTGTCACCAGAGCGAAACGGATCGGGTATGTCCCGCAGAAAAATGATTTTTCCAACTCGAATTTTCCGATTACGGTTTATGAAATGCTGAATTCCTACCGTAAACTTATCAAAATCAAAAACAAGCGGGTAATTTCGGAAAGCCTGCGTTGGGTTGGAATGGAATCGTTTCAGGCTTCCCTGATGGGGAATCTTTCCGGCGGGCAGAGCCAGAAGATTTTTATTGCGCGGGCACTAATGGGAAATCCAGACCTGCTGATTCTGGATGAACCGTCCACCGGGGTGGATATCGGCGGCCAGCGGGAAATTTACCGATTCCTTTCCGGAATCAATCAAAAAAAAGGCATCACGGTCGTATCCGTCGAACACAACCTGGATGCTGCCATTTCAAATTCTACTTTAATTTATCATCTGGTTCGGGGGAAAGGCCATCTCTGCACCCCGGAAAAATATGCCGCTGAATTTTTAAATCACGAGGAAGGGAATCCATAAGAATGTTCCAGTATGCCTTTATGCGAAATGCATTGCTCGTTTCCGCTTTTATTTCCATTCTCTGCCCGTGCATCGGAATTTTCCTGGTGCTGCGCCGGTACTCCATGATCGGGGACACCCTTTCCCACGCTTCATTGGCAGGAATTGCGCTCGGCCTCTTGTGCGGTCAAAGCCCGGTACTCGGCGCCTTCATTTTCACCTCATTCTGCGGGGCCATGATTGAGTTCCTTCGCACTTATTTTAAGAAATACACCGATTTGATCCTGACCATTGTACTTTCGCTCAGCGTTGGGATTGCCATTACCCTGATCAGTTCCGGAAGGCTGCATGCCAATGTGGATTCTTTTCTGTTCGGAAGCGTTTTGACCGTTACCAAGCTTGATATGGTAACAATCGTGATTCTGAGCGTGATCTCCGTCCTGACGCTGATCTTTCTGTACAATCAGCTGCTTTATATCGCCTATGACGAAGAAACTGCGAAGATCGCGGGTGTAAAAGTCAAACTGATCAACTATGTCTTTTCAATTTTGGTCGCTTCAACGATATCGGTTTCCATCCGGATTGTGGGCATCCTTGTTTTAAGCTCCATGATTGCTCTTCCGGTTGCCACGGCGCTGCAGTTTGGAAAAGGGTTCCGCTTCACCCTTGTGTTTTCCATCTTTTTCAGTGTCCTTGATATTTTATCAGGACTTTATTTTTCCTATTATCTCAATGTAGCGCCGGGAGGATTCACCGCGCTGGTTTCTGTTGCGGTACTTGTGGCGGTGATTCTGATCCGCAAAGTGGTCTTTCAGATCAGAATCTAGGCGTAAACGGGCAGAAACCCGGCGTCATTTCTTTTTCATCTTCCGGCTGCAACTTTCGCAGTACCCGTAAATTTCAATGCGATGGCTTGTAACGTCAAATCCATACTTTTTCTTCATCAGCTGATCGAACTGCCCGAAAGGGCAGTCGTCAATCGGAATGATTTTATTGCAGCCCAGGCAAATGGCATGGTGCGTGTGTTCGAATTTCAAGTATTCGTACCGGGCCAGACCGTCATCCGTCAGATTCGATTTTAGTAAAATGCCCTTTTGAGTCAGGGTTTCACAGGTTCTGTAAACCGTGGACAAACTCAACTTTTCTTTTTCCTGGTTTAGATAAGAAAAAATTTCATCCACTGTTTCGGGCAAGGAATCCATCAGGACCCCAAGGATCAAAATCCTGGCTCTTGTCTTTTTTAAATGATTTTTCTGTAAAATGTTCTCAACAGCATCTTCATTTGGCAAGTTACTCATTCCTTAAATTCATTATGATCAGCGATGACTGTGTTCAAAATGTTTTTTCCTTTTTATTATGGCCTTTTCACAGCTTTCCGTCAACACTTATCTGTCTTCCGTGCAAATTTTGGACGCGAGAAAAAGTTTCAAAAAACGACAAATCGTTAACCTGCTTTTCGGTGGCCGGAGATTTTGCATTCCTGTTTGTTGGTGCGAATCCTTTTGCCCTCTTTGTCTTTCGTGGAAAAGTCGCGGCCCTTGAATTTCCCGAAAGGGCAACAGGTAAAAGTTTACAGCGGCGGTGCTATGGGAGTATCTATGTGATATAATGAAAAATTAGGTACGGATGGAAGACCCTACCGCATTTTATAGGTCATTGGTTCCATTTTTACCAGGCAATCAACCAAGGCTGCCGGCGGGCCTGAGTTTTCCGTCAAAAGGGTTCAGTTAAACTTATGAAATGGATTTTCCGGTGGCTGACTTTCAGAAAGGATTTTGCTAATGTCTGAATTTGTCGATCTTTTCTTTACCTTTTCCAGGATTGGTGCCCTTACCTTTGGCGGCGGATATGCCATGCTTCCCATCCTTCAGCGAGAGATCGTGGAGAATAAGAAATGGGCGGAAGACAACGAGCTGGCAGATTACTATGCGATTGGCCAATGCACTCCGGGAGTTATTGCAGTCAATACGGCTACATTTATCGGTTACAAGCGCAAAGGAGTTGCCGGCGGCATTGTCGCAACGCTGGGCCTGGTGTTTCCGGCCCTGATTATCATTTTGACAATCGCCGCATTCTTACAGAATTTTGCCCAGCTTCAGGTGGTGAAAGATGCTTTTGCCGCTGTGCGGGTCTGCGTCTGTGTTCTGATTCTAAACGCGGTGATCAAACTGGGCAAGAGTTCCATCCGGGATGCCTTGACCTTTGGAATTTTCCTCTGTGTGTTTCTGCTGTCTTTCTTTACGAATCTTTCCCCGATTCTCTGGGTTGTGCTGGCAGCTGCGACCGGCATCCTTACGAAGGGAGGCAAGCGCGCGTCATGATCTATCTGCGTCTCTTTTACGAATTCGCTAAAATCGGTTTCTTTTCCATCGGCGGCGGGCTGGCGACAATTCCCTTTCTGACCAGTCTGGGAAGCAGCACGGGATGGTTTACCCCTATGGATGTCGCCAATATGCTTGCCGTGTCGGAATCAACGCCGGGGCCGATCGGCGTAAATATGGCCACCTATGTTGGGTTTCGGCTTGCTTCCGTACCCGGTGCCATAGCCGCCACATTGGGTTTGGTTACCCCTTCCATCATTATCATTCTGGTGATTGCACGCATGCTCAGCCGTTTTCAGCAGAATCGTTTTGTTCAGGATGCGTTTTATACGCTTCGTCCGGCTTCGACCGGACTGATTGCATCGGCCGGCTTGGGCGTGGTGGTAGTTTCCATCCTAACGTTAGGGAAGTTTCAGCAAACTTGGAACCCGCTGTTTCTCGTGAACTGGAAGGCACTTCTGCTTGCTGTGATCCTGTTCTTTGCCATGAGAAAAATCAAATGGCATCCGGCGGTGTTCATCGGCATTTCCGCCGTGATTGGGATTTTGTTTCATTTTGGAAGCTGACCGGCTTTTTAGCTGGCAAGCGCCCTTTTAGAGGGTGAGAGCGATCAGCGGAATGTTCCGCACGTTATCCGGATAAATGGTAAAAACGGTGCTCAGCAACTTTTGGTCGGCGGCATGAATAGTTATGCACCAGACCCCGTTTCCCTCCGGGCTGCCCAGCAGTTCCTCTGCGCTTTTCAGAAATGAATAGGGGGGAACGTTGGCATAAACTTTAAGGGATGCTGGCTGAATGGCCCCGTAAACTTTCAAATAATCAAAAATGCAATGAGATCGCAGGTAGTTAAGCGATGGAGTAATGTCAGGGATCAAAGAGCAGGGAATGTAGATGCATTTTAAAGACTGGATTTTTTCTTCGCTTCGGCTGGCGAGAATAATTTCATAAAAGGGTTCTTTTTTGACGCCGATTTTTTCAGTCAGCTCGGGAGATAGCTCTTGAATCACGCGAAGCTGTAACAGACGATAGAGGCGGACATTACCCACCAAGCGCAGTTTCGACGGTGGAACTGCAGAGGCGATCGGAACAGAGGCCGGAAAGGACTGGTCGCGGATGAAGCTCCCTTTCCCCGGAATTCTTTGCAGAATCCCGACAACGGAAAGCTCCGCGATGGCTTTGTTTGCAGTCACACGGGAAACGGAGAACATTTTTGCAAGTTCCATTTCGGTGGGGATTTTTGAGCCGACGGTATATTCTCCTCCCTTGATTTTATCCAAAATGTAATTCTTGATTTTTACATACCCAGGTGTATCATTCTTATTTTGATGCATGGCAAAATCCCCCTGCTTGTTTGGTTAGAAAGTCCGATGAATTTATGTTTCTTCTTAAGTAAATTATAAAGAGTGCTTCTGAAATGTCAATACATATTTTGGAAGCGGCGTGCCGCTTTGCTCTACAAAAAGGTGGCCTTGACTTTCTATCTGGTATCTCTTATAATATCTTTTTGCTTGATATTTCAGAGACTCGGAGCAGTTCCTTTTTTCGGTGGCCTTTTGGCCGAAAGCAGTCTGATGAAAATTTTGTTCGGAGATGCTTATGAAGTTTATTAAAAAAACGGACTTTATCATCCTTTTGATCATTCTCGCCTGCAGCTTTCTGGGCTGGATGTTTTATCAAAAAGAATATAAATCGGAAGCTGCAGTTGCGCAGATTTATTACAAATCGGAACTGGTGGAAACCATTGACTTAACAAAAGGCGTTGACCGCAGGTTTTCGATCCCACAGAATAAGAACGTGGTGTTTCATCAATTCAGCGATGGAAGCATTTGCTTTGAAAAATCCAACTGCTCGAATAAAATCTGCATCAAAGCCGGCAGGCTGAAGACCGTTGGCCAAAGCGCGGCCTGTCTGCCCAATAAAATTGTCCTGAAGATCGTGCCGAAAAACGGGAAAAACGCCAGTGATTCGGATCTTGTGATCGGTTAGGGAATGTATGATTATGCATCAGAAAAAACGGCCATCCGGCCGGGAACGAAAAGCAAATCATTGGATGGATTCCGCCGCGATCCGGCGGATGGTTGTCACTGCGCTGCTGTTTGCGGTTGCATTGGTCCTGACGGTTGTGGAATATCAGCTCCCGATTCCCATGCCGGCGCCGGGAATTAAACTGGGTCTGTCAAACATCGTTGTCATGTATTCGCTGTTTTTTTTAAAAAAGAGAGACGCGTTTACTCTGGCTGTTCTCAAATCCTTTTTCGTTTTTCTGACCCAAGGTGCGGTCGCTGCGTTTCTGAGCCTGTGCGGCGGGCTCTTGTCCCTTGTTATGATGCTTCTGTGCATGGCAATTTTCCAGAATAGAATCTCTTACCTGATGATTAGCATCGTAGGAGCGATTTTTCATAATACCGGGCAGATTGCCGCAGCTTCTTTGTTGTATACCAACTTGGTTATGTGGTCATATTTCCCGGTCCTGCTGGTATCCGGCGTGATCGCCGGAATGGCTACCTCAACGCTGCTGCGGATTACCCTGCCGGCCCTAAAGAGGCTGAACCTAAAAAGCTGAGAAGTTGACCGTGCTGAAAATCCTGTTTTTTCAAGAAAAGGCTTGATTTTTTAAAAAAGGTTCGATATAATAAAGAAGTCGGCTGAAATAAAGTCAGCCGTTGTGCCAGTTGGAGAGGTATTCTAA
>DHDF01000092.1:4809-6590 GCA_002399225.1 bacterium UBA4883 | reverse complement strand
ATGGAAAACGAGCAGTCGCCCGCCGCCAGCTTGCTCACGCGGTAATGAAGGCCCAGTTCCTGCACCAGATTTTCTGCCTTATGGACCAGTTCTTCAAAAGCTTTGTCGGAATTTTCCGGTTTTGTATACTGGAACATTTCAACCTTGTTGAACTGATGGCCGCGGATCATGCCGCGCTCTTCCGCACGGTAGCTGCCCGCTTCGCGGCGATAGCAAGGGGTATAACCAATATATTTCTTCGGCAGTTCGCTTTCTTCCAGAATCTCGTCGCGGTGCAGGTTGACCAAAGCGGTTTCCGCGGTGGGCAGAAGAAATTTCTTGTCGTTCGTCGTCGGGTTCTGAATCCAGTAGTCCTCATCCGTAAATTTTGGGAACTGGCCGGCCACATAGCCACATTCATATTTCAGCATATGCGGCAGCAGCATGAACTGATATCCGTCGCGGATATGCTCCGTAATGAAGAAATTGAGCAGCGCCCATTCCAGCCTTGCGCCCATCCCGGTATAAATCCAGGAACCGGCGCCCGCCAGCTTGGCACCCCGCTGATAGTCAACCAGGTGGAGACTTTCACAGAGATCAATATGATTTTTCGGCTCAAAGTCGAACTTTGGCTTTTCTTTGAAATAGCGCAGGGGCTTGTTGTTTTCTTTACCGCCCGCAACCACGTCGTCATCCGGCATATTCGGCAAACTGCTTAAAAGATCCTGCTGCTTTTTCTCTGTTTCGCCAAGTTGTGCTTCACACTCTTTGATCTGGCCGGAAAGGGACTTCATCTGCGACATCAGCTCGGAAGCGTCTCCGCCTTCTTTTTTAATCTGCGGAATTTTTTTGGAGGCCGCATTCTGCTCTGCACGCATTTTTTCAACACGTCCGGTGATTTCGCGGCGACGGGTGTCAAACTCCAGAATATCGTCGACAATTTGATCTGCGTCGAACTCTTTCTTTTTCGCGCCCGCCTTAATGAGTTCCGGGTTGCTGCGAATCAGCTTCATATCAATCATTTTGATTTCTCCCTTTCTTACTTTGATTCCATCTTTCTTTTAAGTATTGTCATGAATCTGCCGGATTAATTCAGCCAGATCCTTTTGCCCGTAAAATTCAATCTGCAAGACACCGCGCCTTGCAGAGCCTGTCACATGCACTTTTCTGCCGAGATCCTCGCGCAGCGCCAGTTCAGCCTCTTCATAGAACTTAACTTGCGGAAGCGGCTTTTTCTTTTTTGCTCCGCCGACCGCCCTTTTCGCCATCTTTTCAAGTTCCCGCACAGAAGCTCCGGCCTCCGCGGCCTTTGCCGCCTGCAGCATCTGTTCTTCATCTGAGAAACTCAGCAGCGCACGGGCATGGCCCGCAGAAAGAACCCCCCGCTCAACCATCTCGCGAATTTTCTTTGGAAGATTTAAAAGCCGGAGTGAATTTGCAACGGCCGGTCTGGATTTTCCAACCGTGCCCGCCACTTCCTCTTGCGTCATGCCATAGGTTTCCATCAGCGACTGATATCCCTGCGCTTCTTCCAGCGGATTGAGATCTTCTCTCTGGAGGTTCTCTATCAGCGCAAGCTGCATCACTTCACTGTCGCTCATTTCCCGCACAACGGCCGGAACTTCTTTCAGCCCCGCGATCCGGGCGGCGCGCCACCGGCGCTCTCCCGCAACGATCTGATACCCTCCGCTGAAAATCGGGCGGACAAGGAGCGGCTGCAAAACGCCGTGCTTTCGAATCGACTCTGCAAGCTCCTGAAGAGATTTTTCATCAAATTCCCGCCGCGGCTGGTTCCGGTTCGG
>DHDF01000092.1:4358-4691 GCA_002399225.1 bacterium UBA4883 | reverse complement strand
CGGTTCGGCTCTATTTCATCCAGCTGAAGAAGGACGGCTGCCCGCTCCCCTTCTATATTGTTTTCAGCGAAAATAGCGTCGAGGCCTTTTCCCAGCCCGCCCTTTTTTCCTGCCATTCGCCTGCCTCCTTGCCGTGGACCCGCACACCGCAGGCCCGGTTTTTCCGCACTTTCAGGAAAACCGCTTGTCCATTTCTTCAGCCAGCGCATTGTAGCAGAGAGTGCCTTTTGAAGCGTGGTCAAAATACTGGATCGGTTTTCCGTAGCTTGGAGCCTCTGAAAGACGTACCGTCCGCGGAATCACCGTGCCGAAAACGCGGCGCGGAAAATATTT
>DHDF01000092.1:3683-4210 GCA_002399225.1 bacterium UBA4883 | reverse complement strand
GCGGAAAATATTTTTTCACTTCCGCCACCACTTGCTGGGTAAGGTTGAGCCTTCCGTCAAACATGGTGAGCAAAACGCCCTCGATTTCCAGCCGGTTGTTATATTGGCGCTTAACCCGCCGCACCGTATTCATCAGCTGGGTGAGCCCTTCCAAAGCGTAAAATTCGCACTGAATCGGAACAATCAGAGAATCCGCGGCAGTCAGAGCATTGGTTGTAATCATTCCAAGAGAAGGCGGACAGTCAATCAGAATATAGCGGTAGACGTCCCGAATGGGGGCAAGAGCGTTTTTCAGTCTGGCTTCACGGTGTTCCAAGTCGACCAGTTCGATTTCCGCCCCCGCCAGATCCATACTGGAAGGAAGAAGATCCAAATGATCGAATTTCGTATGAAGAATGGCATCCGGCGCCGTTTTGCCGCCGATTAACACTTCATAAATGGTATTTTTATGTTTTCTGCGGTCAATCCCCACTCCGCTGGAGGAATTTCCCTGAGGATCGGCATCAACCAGCAGCGTCTTTTCTCCC
>DHDF01000092.1:3338-3551 GCA_002399225.1 bacterium UBA4883 | reverse complement strand
CAACCAGCAGCGTCTTTTCTCCCTTCAGCCCAAAAGCAGCCGAAAGATTCACCGCCGTGGTTGTTTTGCCAACTCCGCCCTTCTGATTGGCAATTGCAATGATTTTCCCCAAATACATTTCCCCTTTCCCGCCGGACACGGAAAGTTTGGTTTTATTATAACACGACTGTTTGGGAAGATAAAGGCATTTCCCGGAATTCTTCGCCGTTCCGC
>DHDF01000092.1:1201-3105 GCA_002399225.1 bacterium UBA4883 | reverse complement strand
ATATAGGGAAATAGGAGTAAATAACTTATACTCAAAATTCAGGCGGGTTTTCTGCCCCCCGCATAGGCTTGAGCCTTGGGAATTCTAACCACGCATTCAATATACTCTTTCGTTTCGCTTTGAAGAGTCTGCGCGCTGATTCCGCTTTGTTTCATGGTTGTAATGGCATGTGAAATCGTATTGAAAAAAATTCTCACATCTTTAATAACCGGTGTTTTTTTTTGGTGAAAGTTCTTTTCTCCAGAGAGCAGTTTTTCCACATATTCTTCTGTCTGGCGAACGTTGTATCCCCTCTCAATCACCGCATCCAGCGCCGTTTTTCTTAAGGGAATGCTTTCCAGTCGGAGCAGGGCACGCGCATGCCGTTCGCTGAGGCTTGCCGCCGCAATCTTCTCACGTTCCATTTCGGTAAAACGAAGCAGACGCAGTTTATTGGCGACTGCCGACTGGCTTTTTCCAAGGCGCGATGCGGCTTCCTCCTGCGTAATATTCCAGCGTCCGATCAGTTTCCGGATTCCTTCCGCTTCCTCAAAAATGCTGAGGTCACTGCGCTGAATGTTTTCCGTCATCGCCATGACGGCGCTTTCGTCCGATGAACAATCGCTGATCAGGCAGGAAACTGTTTTCATCCCGGCAATCCGGCAGGCCCGAAGCCTCCGCTCCCCCGCGATCAGTTCATAGCCGGCACCGACCTTTCGGACCAGCAGCGGCTGAAGCAGACCGTTTTCCCGAATGCTGCGGGAAAGGCTGAGCAGTTCCGCTTCCTTAAAAATTCGGCGCGGCTGCGCGGGATTCGGATGAATCAGATCAAGGTCGATTTCGACGACTTTGTTTTTGTCTCTGAAAAGCACTGCTGCCACCTCCTTTGCTTGTCCACAAGCACAAGCATAGCATAAGGAAGAGCTATATTTTGTTAGATTTTGTCTTTCGAAAATAAATTTTTTAAAAATAGATTTTACCAGGTATTTTTGAAATTTACAGCCAGCGATAAATTTTCCACAGGTAGGGCCCGGTACGGTTGAAAACTTTTTTTAGCCTGATTTTTCTGAGAGAAGTATCCTTCAAGAAGCCTGGTAGACCGGCAAAAATTCCGCTTTTCATTTTGCTTCGAACTTTCCACCGAAAAAAATCACGCTGTCGAAAACCAAATTTTTCTGTCGGATGTCCGCTTCTATGTTGATCATCTGCGACATGATAATGGATGAAAAAAAATCCATCCCGCAGTTTGAAACTGCAGAGCGGATTTAAAAAATTTTTCCACCGGATTTTAAAAAACGGTGGAAAATTTTTATAGCGGTAATTTTGCGATTTTTGCCCCATGACGGGGATATTCCCGCAAAAGCGGTTTCACACGACGGATGAAAACCAAGCTTCGACCAGCTCCATCCGGCAAAGTATATTGCTTCACCGCATCCACTTTTCCACCGAGCAGATGAATTGCACGCTGAGCGCTTCCGAGTTCTTCTTGTACGTTCGGCCCTTTCATCGAAACGAATCTTCCCCCGCTTTTTACAAACGGAAGACAATATTCACACAGAACCGGAAGCCGAGCGACCGCCCGCGCCGTCGCAAGATCAAAAGTTTCCCGGTACTCCGGCTTTCTTCCGCCTTCTTCCGCACGCAGATGCACGATTTCCGCTTCCAGCGAAAGAGAAGAAAGAAGTCCGTTTAAAAAAATCAGGCGTTTTTGCAGCCCGTCGAGCAGAGTCAGCCGCAGGTCGGGGCGCAGAATTTTCAGCGGCACACCGGGAAAACCGGCGCCTGTGCCAACATCAATCAGTTTTGCTCCCTGCGGGATCTTTCCAAATTTTAAAATCAGGATACTGTCAAGAAAATGTTTTTCGGCAATCTCTTCCGGCTCTTTCAACGCTGTCAGATTGATTTTCTGATTCCATTCGGTCAGC
>DHDF01000092.1:783-1003 GCA_002399225.1 bacterium UBA4883 | reverse complement strand
AAATAGACTTGAAACTGTTCCGCCTGACGCGGTGAAACCGGAATTCCATATTCTGCCGCAGAACGGATCAATGCTTCTCGAATATCTTTCACGACGCTTTCCCCCCATGGCGGCTCAGCCAGATCATTAAAACGCTGATATCGGCCGGGCTGACACCGGAAATGCGCGATGCCTGACCGATGCTGCCGGGATGAACGGACTGAAGTTTTTCCTGCGCTTC
>DHDF01000092.1:357-650 GCA_002399225.1 bacterium UBA4883 | reverse complement strand
GACTGAAGTTTTTCCTGCGCTTCCGTCCTTAGACCGGAGATTTCGCCGTAATTGATTTCTTCCGGCAGGACTTTGTTTTCCAGCCGGCGCATCTCTTCAATCTGCGCTTTTTGCCGGCGGATATATCCGTCATATTTCAGTTCAATTTCCACTTCTTCAAAGACCGCAGCCGGCAGATCGGGCCGGTCCGGATCGACCGGCTGCAAAACCCGGTAGCTGAGCTGTGGCCTTCGGATCAGGTCAGAAAGCCGCACCCCGCTGGAAACCGGTGATGTTTCATGTGAAACAAGCAG
>DHDF01000092.1:0-199 GCA_002399225.1 bacterium UBA4883 | reverse complement strand
GTGAAACAAGCAGGCGGTTCAGCGCCTCAGAGGGCGGCAGGATCATCCCCTTGACCCGTTTTGTCTCTTCTGCAATCTGTTTCTGCTTCTTCTGAAAACGCTCCCAGCGGCGGTCGCCGATCAGCCCGATTTTTCGCCCGATCGGCGTGAGGCGCGCATCGGCATTGTCCTGTCGAAGGACCAGGCGGTATTCGCTGCG
>DHDF01000147.1:500-2953 GCA_002399225.1 bacterium UBA4883 | reverse complement strand
ACCTGCTGGTTGCCCTGGTTGCCCGCAGGGACGTTCATCGCGGGGGCGGCCATGTTCCACGGATTCGGCGCGGTCGCACCGGAGACCTGCTGGTTGCTCTGGCCTTTTGCGGCTGCGGCGGAGACCTGGGAATTGTTCGATGGATTGGATGCGCCGGCCGCGGAGACGTTCGAGGAGTTCGAGCCCCGGAAGCCTTTGTCGAAAGCCGGGTTGAACGCGTAGAAATTGCGGGAGTCCAGATTGTCCGTGATAATGCGCAGCCCTTCGCCGAAAAGCACAAAAGGTATACAGGAAAACACCTCCAGAGATGGCGGCAACCCCGGAAAGGGAGCCGTCTTTGGAGGTCTATATTTTCCAGTGAATATCCACATTCTCGCTGGTAGCGTAGATCACTTCAATCAGGCTGTTGGCGACCTTTCGCTTATCGTCCAGTGTGATTTTATCCCACTTACTCAGATAGTCATGAATCTGATTCAACCGGTTGTCGTCCGCCCGGTTCAGGGCATAGCCGGCAAGCTCATGCTCCAGCTTTTCCTGCTTTGCCGCCAGATCTTCAATGCGCCGGTTGATAAATGCCATAAGCGTTTCGTTTGCCAGCGCAACTTTGTCCATGAGAGACTCGATCTCCTGCCCGATCTTATTCAATTCGATCCGCAGTTCCGCTGCCTTCGGATTTTCCAGAACCGGCGCATCCTCCTTGACCAGTATCGGGAATTCCTCCAGCTTTTTCATCATCTCCTGATAAATCATGGCCTCAAACTCGTCGGCATAGATTGTCCCGGCCCCTTTACAAGCCTTAGAGTTCAATTTATGGCTGCAAAGCAGGTAGCGCGACCGGCGTGTATTGTATTTTTTGAATGTCAGAGCATAATGGCAGTTCCCGCATTTTATCAAACCCGCCAGCCATGTATTGACCGCCTTACGAGCGGGCTGAATCTGTTTGTTCTGCAAGCATTTAATGCGGCATTTTAGCCATATATCAGATGGGATAAATCCCTCGTGGGGCGCGAGAACGAGCCGGTTATCCTTTAACTCCGAGAGCTTACGGTTATTCGTGTCCCGCCCCTTGTAATAATAGCAGCCGTTCGTCCCGATGAAGTCTTCCTGTGGTGACTCAATAATCGTTCCCTGCTGCTGAAAAAACTCGTAAACGTCAAGATTTGCCTGGACGTAGATCGGATTTTTCAGATGGTCGGCGATTCTGGCCCGCTCCCACGGTTTCCCCCGGCAGGTGATCCCGTACTCTTGAAAATAGGAAATGATGTCCCCGTAGGATGTACTCGGATCGGAATACAAATGGTATATCAGCCGGATCTGATCAGCCTCTTTCTGATCCGGAATGTATGTTTTCGTCCTTTTCCCGTTGATGAAGCTTTCTTTCAGCCGAAACCCGTATGGGACGCGTCCGCCCATATAAAAGCCTTTTTCACTGCGGGAATAGTAAGCGTCAGTGACGCGCTGCTGGATGGTTTCGCGCTCCAACTGAGCGAAGACCATGCAGATATTCAGCATGGCGCGGCCCATGGGCGTGGACGTGTCGAACTTTTCCGTGGACGATACGAACTCAACCTGATACTTTGAGAATAGAACCATCATGTTAGCGAAATCCAAAATGGAACGGCTGATACGGTCAAGCCGGTAAACGATCACTTTGGAAATCTCGCCTTTTTTGATATCGACGACAAGCTCCTTGAAACGCGGGCGGTCTGTATTCTTTCCGCTATATCCCTTATCGATATATCTGCGGTATTCTGCGCCTCTAATCTCGTATTCGCAGGCTTCGATCTGACTGTCGGTGGAGATGCTGTCCTCTCGGTCGACGGATTGCCTTGCATAAACCGCGATCATCGTTTCATCTCTTTTCTTCATAAAAAAAGCAGAGCCTGCGGTCTGAAGCAGGATAACTCTGCGGCCCTGCTTTCTCAAGTCGTTTTTAACTTCATCGGTATTTTGAAAACACCCCGTAAAGCGTCCGGTTGATCCCTGCTTTCACTTTTTCCCTCTCCTGCGCCGTATACACAGGCGTCAGATTCCGGACGGTGACGATCTTACCCCTGCAGGAAACCCGATGAACTTCCTCCTGACACTTTCTTCCGTTTGTCATGGGAGCGTCAGCTCCTTCGCAAAAACCGTTTTACAAAATGTTTATGCGGGAGCGGATTGTCCGTATATCAGCGCGGCCTGACCATTTTGGCACAAAAAATATCCCCGGAGCGAAACACTCCGGGGATAAAATGTGCTGATATTTATTTCTATTCTGCCATCTGAAGAAGTTTCACCGCGCCCGGCGTTTTGTTCTGGACGGACAGGTGATCCTTCCGATAAAATCCGAGCGAGGCGCCGATCCTGTTCCCAGGCGTCCGCGTCTTTCGCCGGAGCGTCGCTCTGTCCGGATGTTTCGACAGCCGCCGCGAAGGATTCCTCGTTTGTGCAAATGGGATGCCGTCCATTTT